>NZ_VFWW01000019.1:0-84762 GCF_006442955.1 Mesorhizobium sp. B1-1-1 | reverse complement strand
CCCCTACTCCCCTACTCCCCTACTCCCTCTCGTATATCCCACATGAACCTGCTCTATGCCGTCTTCGCCTTCCTTCTGGCGCTCGTCTTTGGCTTTGTCGGCATCACCCGCGTCGGCTCCTGGCTGATCGAGCGCCGCAACCCGGCCGTCGGCGAATTCATCGACATCGATGGCGCGCGCATCCATTATGTCCACGTTCCTGGCCACGCCAAGGCCGACCTGCCGCCTGTTGTCTTCATCCACGGCGCCAGCGCCAATCTCAGGGATCAGATGCTGCCGCTCAGGCCGTTGCTCGAAGGGCGCGCCGAATTGCTGTTCTTCGACCGGCCGGGATTCGGTTGGTCGGGACGCGGGCCCGGCAACAACGAGGATCCGTGGTCGCAGGCCGACACCGTCGCCGCGCTGATGGACCATCTCGGTATGAAGCAGGCTATCATCGTCGGCCATTCCTTCGGTGGCGCGGTGACGACCGCCTTCGGCCGCGAGCATGCCGACAAGACGCTCGGGCTGGTATTCCTGGCACCGGCAACCCATCCGTGGCCCGGCGGCGCAACCGCCTGGTACTACGACCTGACCACCATTCCGGTGATCGGCCGGCTGTTCTCCGAAACGCTGAGCTATCCGGCAGGAATGCTGCGGATCGCCGACGCTACGACCTGCGTCTTCTCGCCCAACAAAGTGCCGGACAATTATGTCGCCAAGGCCGCGATCCCGCTGGTGCTGAGACCGTCGGCCTTCCGCGCAAATGCCAGCGATGTCGCCGGCCTCTACCGCTATGCGCTTGGGGCCGCGCCGCGCTACGCCGAGATCAAGGCGCCGACCGTTGTCATCTCGGGCGATCGAGACAAGGTCGTCTACGCCCATATCCATTCGGTCGGCCTCGAGCGCAACATTGCCGGCGCCGAACTGGTCTGGGTGCGCAATCTCGGCCACAAGCCGGACTGGATCGCGTCTGATCTGGTCGTTGGCGCCATCGAGAAGGCCGCCGGCAGGAGCGTGGATCTGGAGGCGATGGCAAGGGCGGTGGAAGCGCGGATCGCCGGCGATGCCTATGGCGTCGGCAAATGCGCCGACCTCAAGGAACCCGAAGCGGAGTTGGCGCCGACCTGATGTGCGTCTTCCGAAAACGGTCGTCGAAAAACGGTATCGGGGGCAGAGCGGCATGTACTTCCTCAGACACGGCATAAAGAAAAATCCCGAAAAATTCTGGGCGCTGCCGGACCGCATCTTCTTCGGTTACGGCGCCTGCCCCATCCTTGCGGGCGTCTTTCTCAGCTATCCTCCCCTGGACGGATTTTACGGCGAGCGGATCATTCCAAGCGGGAACCACTACGGAAACCATATCTATGTGACCAACGGCGTGATCGCCTTCGACCACCATGGCTATTCCAGCCGCGAACGGCTTCTGGAACACCACAAACGAGGATGGGCTTCGCATAGCGCCGACTGGCACTGCACGCTGGAAAAGGTCGATTTCGATCTGCTCGACACTGCCGAACTTAATCGGCGAAAGATGCGGGGACCGGATCAATATCTGCAAGATCCCATACCCCGCGCGCGTCGCTTCCTTCAGCGCATTGACCACGCCGCAGCGGCAACAAGAGCTCTCAAGATCGCAACGCGGTGAAGCCCTGGGGCGGGCTTATCGGGTGCCCAAGTCCGAACCGACATAGGCGATGCGCAGCATATTGGTCGAACCGGGCGTCCTTAGCGGCACGCCGGCGGTGATGATGACGCGGTCGCCGGGCTTGCCGAATTCCTCTTCAAGCGCGATGCGGCAGGCGCGATCGACCATGTCGTCGAGATCGGTGGCATCGGGGGAGACGACGCAGTGCGTGCCCCACAGCAGCGACAGCCGCCGCGCCGTGTTGACGATCGGCGACAGGGCCACGATCGGCACCTGCGGGCGCTCGCGCGCGGCGCGCAGGCCCGTGGTGCCGGAAGCCGTGTAGGTGATGATCGCCGACAGTTTCAGCGTCTCGGCGATTTCGCGGGCCGCCAGCGAGATCGCATCGGCGCCGGTTGCTTCAGGCTCGGAACGCTGGGCGTTGATGATGCCTGCATAGGTCGGATCGGTTTCCACCTTGGTGGCGATGCGGTTCATCATCGCCACCGCTTCCACCGGATAGGCGCCCGCGGCCGATTCGGCCGAAAGCATGATGGCGTCGGCGCCTTCGAAGACGGCGATCGAAACGTCGGAGACTTCCGCGCGGGTCGGCACGGGCGCGGTGATCATCGATTCCAGCATCTGCGTGGCGACCACCACCGGCTTGCCGGCGCGGCGCGCTGCGCGCGTGATCTGCTTCTGGATCCCGGGCACGGCTTCCAGCGGCATCTCGACGCCGAGATCGCCGCGCGCGACCATCAGCGCGTCTGAGAGTTCAATGATTTCGGCCAGACGGGCAACCGCCTGCGGCTTCTCGATCTTGGCCATGATCAGCGCCCGGCCGCGTGCGATCTTGCGCGCTTCGGCAAGGTCCTCCGGCCGCTGCACGAAGGACAGCGCTATCCAGTCGACGCCGGTGGCGAGCACCGCGTCGAGATCCCTGCGGTCCTTCTCGGTCAGCGCGCCGACCGGCAGGTCGGTATCGGGCAGGCTGACGCCCTTTCTGTCGGAAATCGTGGTGCCGGCAACGACGGTGCAGACGATCGCCTTGCCATTGGCCTTCACTGCTTTCAGCTCCAGCTTTCCGTCGTCGATCAGCAGCCGGTGGCCGGCCTCGACCGAACTTAGGATTTCGGGATGCGGCAGATAGACCCTGGCCGCGGTGCCGGGCTCGGGATTGTCGTCGAGCGTGAAGGTCTGGCCGACGGTCAGCACCTCCTTGCCGTTGGCGAACTTGCCGACGCGCAGCTTGGGTCCTTGCAGGTCGGCAAGGATGCCGATCGGCCTTCCGACCGTCTCCTCGACGGCGCGGATGCGTCCGACCAGCGTGCGCATCAACTCGTGATCGGTATGGCTCATGTTGATGCGGAACACATCGGCGCCCGCTTCGAACAGCTTCTTCAGCATTTCCTCGGAAGAGGAGGCCGGACCGATGGTGGCTAGGATCTTGACCTTGCGGCTGCGTCTCATTGACTGTTTGTTCCCGGGGCGGCTGGTGCGCCTCCCGTTGCGGGGTCGTCGGTTAGCTGGACCATCCAGCTTGCCTGCTCGCCCGTGTCGTATTCCTGGAATCCGGCGCGCTGGAAGCCCCGGGCGACGCAATCGGTGACGCCGGCGATCTTGAACTCTTTTTCAGCCACGCACATGTTGATCGGGCCGTCCCAGCGTCCGCCGCGCTCGGCGTCTTCTGCATAAAGATAGTAAAACCTTGATGACAGCGGCCCTTCGATCAGCGTCTTGCAGCTCGATCCTTCGATGTGCCACCAGCCCTCGGTGATCCAGCCGGCCTTGGCACGATAGCCGATGCCGACGCCGACTAGGTTTTGCGTCGCGTTGCAGACGCGGAAATCAGCGCGTGCAGGCGAGGCCGCAACCATTGCGGATAAGCCCACGGCGAGCGTCAGGAGCGGCATGGCGAAGGCGAAGCGCACGCGCCGCCCGCCGGCGGAACTCATCCTGAAACCCCTCAAGAACCACATCAGCATCTCTCTGCGCCCCTTTTCGGAAAAGTCCGGGCGCATGTCAACGCGCCGTTTTGTCCAATTCCAATCGATTTAAGAAGGCTCCCGGCGCGCGGTCCGTCGCCCCTTGCCAGATTTCAGCGGAAACCTTGGCCAAACAACGGCATTGCGCCCGCGTCGTCTTCGTGGAAAGACGATAGCATCCTCCCCGGAAGCCAGCGAACAGACCATTTCCCGCCAATGACCCGATCCACAGTTTTCGCGCCTTTCGATGTCGTCGAGGGCGACCGCAAGCGGGGCATGGTGCTGTTGGCCGACCATGCCCGCCGCGACCTGCCTGAAGACTATGGCAGCCTTGGCCTGCCGGCGGCGGCGTTCGACCGCCACATCGCCTATGACATCGGCGTCGAGGCGGTGACGCGCGAACTCGCTGCGTTGCTCGACGTGCCAGCGGTGCTCGCCAATTTTTCGCGGCTGCTGATCGATCCCAATCGTGGTGAGGATGATCCGACGCTGATCCGTCAGCTCTATGACGGCACCGTCGTGACAGGAAACTATCCCCTCGCCCCGGAGGAGCGCGAAAGGCGGCTTGACCGCTTCTACCGGCCCTATCACGACGCCGTCGGCGCCATGATCGCCTCGGTCGCGCAGGCTTCCGGCAAGGCACCCTTCATCTTCTCCGTGCATTCCTTCACGCCGGTCATGCAGAGCAGACCGCGGCCGTGGCATGTCGGCGTGCTGTGGGACCGCGACGACCGCGTGGCGCGGCCGCTGATCGACATGCTGGCCGCTGACAAAAACCTCGTTGTCGGCGACAACGAGCCCTATGACGGCGCGCTGCGGGGCGACACCATGTTCAGGCACGCCATCGTCAACGGCTATGCCCACGCGCTGATCGAAATCCGCCAGGACCTGATCGCGACCGGCGGGGATGCGCTTTCGTGGGCTGAGCGTCTGGCGCCGATCGTTGACGCGATCGATCGCCGTCCCGATATACACCAAGTGAAGATGTTCGGCTCGCGCACCGGGCCGTTATGAGGAGGTTTCGATGACCGAACTCAGCGACGAACAGAAACGCGACTTCGAGGCCGCCGCCTTTCGCCGGCTGGTGGCGCATCTGCGTGAGCGTGGCGACGTGCAGAACATCGATTTGATGAACCTCGCCGGCTTCTGCCGCAACTGCCTGTCGAACTGGTATCGCGAGGCCGCGGAAGCCGAAGGCGTCGATCTCAGCAAGGACCAGTCGCGCGAGATCGTCTACGGCATGCCTTACGCGCAATGGCAGGCGCTGCACCAGACCGAAACCTCCGACGCCAAGAAGGCCGAATTCGAGGCCAGGCGACCCAGAGACCACTAGGTGGTCTCTCACGTCCTCGATTAGCCTAGGCGTTCGTTTGGCCCAAATGCTTCCCGAGCGCAGCGCTTGACTGAAAATTGAATCGATCTAATTTGCCGCGCAAAGCCACTTTCTGACCGGATTCGCCTATGAACGCGTCGAATGCAATGCAGACCGCCATTCGCGGCCGCTGGGCCGTGGCGGCCATCTTCCTCGCCAACGGCTTCCTGACCGGCAGCTGGGCGCCGCAGATCCCGGTGTTCCTGACCCGCCTGGACATTTCCAAGTTCACTCTGGGGCTTTTGATCCTGCTGTTCGGCGCCGGCGCCGTCACCGCCATGACCTGGTGCGGTCACCTGATTTCGAAACACGGCTCGCGCACCGTGCTGCGCTGGTTTGGCCTCTGCGGCAGCCTCGGCCTGCTGGTCGTGGCGCTGGCGCCCAACGTGCCGCTGGCTGCCGTCGCCATGTTCATCTTTGGCGGCTCCATCGGCGGCATGGATGTCGCCATGAACGCCAATGCGGTGGTGGTCGAGCGGCGGCTGTCGCGCGCGATCATGTCCTCCTCGCATGGCTTCTGGAGCCTCGGCGGTTTCGCCGGCGGTGCCCTTGGCGGCTTTGCCATCCAGAACTACGGCCACCTCGCCCACGCCGCGGTCGTGACGGCGCTTGCCTTAGCGGCGATCGCGGCGGCGGTGCCCTATATCGTCGCCGAGGGCAGGCCGCAGGCTGCCGAGCATCATAAATTCAGCTTGCCGGGAAACCCGCTGGTCTACCTCGTGGGCCTGATGGCGCTGCTGACGATGGTCTCTGAAGGCGCCGTACTCGACTGGGCAGCGCTTTATCTCAGGCAGGAACTTGGCGCCGATCTCGCCATTGCCGGCCTCGCCTATGCCGCCTTTTCCGGCGTCATGGCGATCATGCGTTTCTTCGGCGATGGCGTGCGCAATCGTTTCGGGGCCGTGACGACGTTGCGCGGTTCGGCGATCATCGCTGCCGCCGGCATGCTGATCGCAGGCCTGTCGCCCTCACCGTGGCTTGCCATCTCCGCCTTCGCTCTGTGCGGCTTCGGCATCGCCAATATGGTGCCGATCATCTTTTCGGCCGGCGGCAACCAGGAAGGCATGTCGTCGGGCACCGGCATGAGCGTGGTCACCACTATGGGCTATTCCGGCATCCTCGTGGCGCCCTCCGCGATCGGCTTTGTCGCCGAGCATTCCAGCTTCGGCCCGATCTTCATCGCCATGTCGGGCCTGCTGATCGTCGTCCTGCTGATGGCCGGATTGGCTCACCGCGCCGAATTCGCTCCCGACGCGGCGCCGGCCGAATAGCGTTTCAGTTCCTCGTGGAGGAAATCCGCCACGCGTCGGATGCGCACGCTGGTGCGCACGTCGCGATGCATGGCCAGCCACACCGGCAAGCTGGGCAGCGGCAGGCCCGGCAGCACCTTCTCCACCAGGGGGTCCCGCTCGGCCAGCGGCTCCTGGCCGAGGCCGATGCCGTTTCCCGCCCGCACCGCCTCCCAAAGCACGATCTGGTTGTCGGCCCGGAAGCGAAAACTGTTCCGGGTGACCGGTATGCCGAAATGCGTAAAGCCTCGGATCATCTCGTCGCTCCGGTCGAAGCCGATCAGCGCGTGGTCGAGCAGGTCGGCCGGCTCGCGCGGGTGGCCGCACCGGTCGAGATAGGCTAGGGAAGCACAGGCGCAGAGCGCGATATCGCAGACCTTGCGCGCCACCAACTCGTTCTGTGTCGGCTTGACCATGCGGATGGCGATGTCGGCATCCCGGCGCAGCAGGTTCTCGACCTGATTGGAAGCGACGATCTCGACCTCGATGCCGGGCTCCTCGATGCCGAGCCGCGCCATCATGTCGGGCAGCACATAGGCCGCCACCACCTCGCTGGCGGCGATGCGCACCGTCCCTTCGATCGCTTCGACCGAACCCAGCGCCAGCCGTGAAAAAGCGCTCGCCTGCTCGCTCACCGCCTTGCCGCGCTCGAAGAGAGTGGCCCCGGCCTCGGTCAGCGCGTAGCCGCTTCGCCCGCGCCGGAACAGGATGACGCCGAGCGCTTGTTCCAGTTCCGAGATGTGGCGGCCAAGCGTCGGCTGGCTTGCCGATAGCTTTCTCGCCGCGGCCGACAGGCTGCCGGTCTCAGCGACCGTGACGAAGCTCTTGATCAGGTTCCAGTCGATATCAGCCATTCACAACTGAATATCAGAACTGCACACATGGTCAATTTCAATTCATTGGTGAGGCAATCATATTCGGCCTGCAAACATCGATACGCCCTGCAACAAGCCAACCAGGAGTAACCCAAATGACCAAGATTGCACTCACCGCCGCTGCCCTCCTCATCGCCGCCAACGCCGCTTTCGCAAGCAGCGACAAGTTCGGCTCGAACAATGCCAGCCAGACGCCTGTCGCCAGCAAAGACAAGACGATCACCACATCGATCGAGAAGTCGAATGCAATCATCCGGAAGCCGGTCGTCCAGGGCAGCAACCGCGACCTCTTCGGCAACCGCTGAACAGACGCCGAGATATCCCCAAGGCGGTGGGCTTGTCCCGTCGCTTCACAGCAAACAGGAGACGAAGAATGACCAAGATTGCAATCCTCGGCGCCAATGGCCGGCTCGGCCGCGTGGTCGCCAAGGCCTTCATCGATGCGGGCTATGATGTCCGCGCCATCACCCGCACCGGCAAGGTGCCGGCTGAGCTTGCAGGCGCGACGGCCGTCGCCGGCCATGCGCTGGACGGCGAGTCTCTGATCCGCGCCACGCAGGGCGTCGACATCATTTTCAACGGCCTGAACCCGATCTACACCGACTGGGGCAAGTGCCTGCCGATGGCCGAGAATGTCATGGCCGCCTGCCGGGCCAACGGCACGCTGCATCTCTTCCCCGGCACCGTCTATAATTATGGCTCGCCGATGCCGGCGGTGATCACGGAAGACACGCCGTTCCACCCGACAACCGAGAAAGGGCGGATCCGCTGCGCCATGGAGGCCCTATTCCGCCGTGAAGCTGAGGCGGGTCGGGTGCGCACGATCATTCTGCGCGCCGGCGATTTCTTCGGCGGCACCGGCAACGGCTCCTGGTTCGACCTCGTCGTGGCCGCCAAGATGAGCAAGGGCATCTACACTGCGCCCGGCCCGGCCGATCTGGTGCATGAATGGGCCTATCTGCCGGATTTCGCTGTCGGTTTCGTCGCGCTGACGCGCAACCTCGACAAGCTCGGCTCTTACGAGGCGCTGAATTTTCCGGGCCATGCCGTCACCGACATCGAGATCAAGACGGCCGCCGAAAAGGCGCTCGGACGCAAGCTGAAACTCAGCTTCATGCCCTGGTGGGTGCTGCGCGCCGGCAGCCCGTTCGTGGCGATGTGGCGCGAGATCGTCTCGATGTCCTATCTGCGCTTCGAAGCGCACCGGCTGGCCTCGGCGCGGCTGAACGAGATCATCGGTGAAATCCCGCACACCCCTCTGAACCAGGCGGTGCACGAAGCCTTGCAGGATATCGGCGTCGCCGTCGCGCCGGCCTGGCACCAAGCAGCGTGATTGCCGAGCGTGCCGAAAAGACGGGAACGGCGGGCTCGGCCGCAAATCGTTGCCAGTCAGATCCGGCCCATCAGAAGCAGGATAAGCACCACGACGAGGACGACGCCGACGATGCCCGACGGCCCGTAGCCCCAGGAGCGCGAATGCGGCCATGCCGGCACCGCGCCGATCAGGATCAGGATCAGGATGATGATGAGAATCGTGCTGATCGTCATTTTAGAGCCCTCGCCGTCTGGTTGAATCCGAGGGAACAATGCAAAAGGCCGCCCGGTAGTTCCCGGGCGGCCTTTTGACCTGCCTTGCGAAACCGCTCTATTCGGCGGCCTTCGGGAAGGCGACTGCCGGCTCGGCGTCGCCATCGGCCGCTGGCTCCTGCGGCGAGATCTCTCGCTTGCCGCGTCGCAACAGCCGGCTGAACCACCCTCGCCGCGCGCCGGGCTTGACCTTGGCGCGGGTGAACACCATCAGCATCGACGGCGTCACCACCAGCGTCAGCACGGTGGCGAAGGACAGGCCGAACACGATCGCCGACGACAGCGAAATCCACCATTGCGTCGAAGGCGCGTTGATCGTCGTCTCATGATGGAAGATTTCGAGGCCGAGGCCAAAGGCGATCGGCAGCACGCCGAGGATAGCCGAAACCGCCGTCAGCACCACCGGGCGGGCACGCTCGCGGCAGGTCTGCAGCACAGCTTCCATCTTGTCCCAGCCCTCCTCGCGCAGCCGGTCATAGGTGTCGATCAGCACGATGTTGTTGTTGACCACCACGCCGGCCAGCGCGATGACGCCGATGCCCGACATGACGATGCCGAACGCCTCACCTGTCAGAAGCAGGCCCAGGAACACGCCGATCGTCGCCATGACCACGCAGGACAGCACCAGCCAGACGCTGGTGAACTTGTTGAACTGCGCCAGCAGCACCAGGAAGATCAGGAAGATCGCCGCGCCGAAGGCCTTGCTGAGGAAGGCGCTCGCTTCCGCACTGTCCTCGTTGGAACCGGCGAGCTTCCAGCGGATGCCGCTGCCGAGATCCATGTCCGAGACCGCCTTGGTCACCTGCTCCTGTACAGCTGCGACCTGCGCTCCGGCGGCGACATTGGCCTGCACGACGACGGTGCGCGCGCCGTCGATGCGGTTGAGAATGCCGACCGTCGGCTCGGGCTTGCGCACGACGAAGTTCGAGATCGGCACCGACCCTTGCGACGTCTGCACCCTGAGTTCGTCGAGCGTCGACAGCGTGCGCCGGTCTTCCGGCAGGCGCAGGCGGATGTCGACGGCATCGTCGGCGCCCGCCGGCCGGTATTCCGACAGCTTCAAGCCGTTGGTCACCAGCTGCACCACGGTGCCGACCGAGGTCGGGCTGATGCCGTATTGGGCGGCCTTGGCGCGGTCGACCTCGAGCGCCCAGTCGACGCCGGGCGGCGGCAGGCCGTCCGAAATGTCGATGACGTTGGGCACCTTGGCGATCCGCGCCGCCACCGCGCGCGCCTTGTCGTCGAGCCCCTTGGGATCGGCGGCCGAAAGCCTGATCTGGATCGGCTTGCCGGTCGGCGGACCTGCCTCCGGCACGCGCACCTCGACATCGACGCCGGGAATGCCGGCCATGACGCCGCGCAGGTCGCTGAGGATCTGGTTGGCGGACTTGCGCTCGCGCCAGTCGACGAATTCGTACTGGATCACGCCGACGACGTCCTCGGGAATGTCCTGGCCGCCGCCCTGAGTCTTGCCGGCGCGTGTATAGACCGATTTCACGCCCGGCCAGCCGAGCAGCCTGTTCTCCGCCGTCCTGGTGGCGGCATCCATCTCGGCCAGCGAAAGATTGCCGCGCGCATGCACGTAGAGCAGGCCGTAGTCCGGCTCGACGCTGGGGAAGAACTCGACGCCGGCGCCGTATTTCGAATAGGCGTAGCCGACGCCGAACAGCAGCGCCACGGTGAGCACCAGGACGGTGATCGGGAAGCGCACCGCCTGCTTGACGATGGCCATGTACCAGCCGTCGCGGTTGTCGTCCTCGTGATGCTTCGGCGCCTTGGCGAAGATCGCGCCCAGCGTCGGCGCGAACACCAGCGCATAGAGCATCGAGGCCGACAGCGTGACGATCAGCGTGATCGGCATGTATTTCATGAAGTCGCCGATGATGCCGGGCCAGAACAGCAGCGGCGAGAACGCGGCGATGCGCGTCATCGTCGCCGCGATGACCGGGCCGGCCATGCGCTTGGCGGCGAGCGCGAAGGCATCCGCCTTCGGCATGCCTTCGCTCATGCGCCGCTCGGCGAACTCGGTGACGATGATGGCGTCGTCGACCAGCATGCCGACAGCCAGGATGAGGCTGAACAGCACGATCATGTTGATCGTGTAGCCCATCATGGCAAGCAGCAATATGCCGATCAGGAAGGACGATGGTATGGCCAGCCCGATGAGCAGCGAGGCGCGGCCCGACAGCGCGTAGAGAATGACGATGAACACCAGGATCACGGCGATCATGACGTGGTTCTGGAGGTCACCCAAGAGCTGGTTGACGAAGACCGACTTGTCCTGCGTGTAGGTGACATGCATGCCTTCGGGCATCGTCTTGATGAAGGTGTCGGACACCTCCCTGACATGGTTCAGCGTGTCGATCAGGTTGGCGCCGATGCGCTTCTTCACCTCGATGGCGATGGCCGGCTTGCCGTCGAGGCGAGTGACCGTCTCGGCGTCCTTGAAGGTCGAGCGTATGGTGGCGATGTCCTTGGCCTGCACCACGGCGTTGGGTGTGGCGACGACCGGCAGGTTGGCCACGTCCTCGGGCGTCTCGATCAGCGACGGCACCTTGACCGCGTATTTGCCTTCCGAGCCTTCGAGATTGCCGGCGGCGACCAGGCTGTTGGAGGCGCCGACGCCTTGCATCAGCTGGTCGAGCTGCAGCCCGTAGGAGGACAGCTTCACCGGATCGATGACCACTTCGACCAGATCGTCGCGCGCGCCCTGCAGCGAGCCTTCCAGCACGCCCGGTACCTCTTCGATACGGTCGCGCAGTTCGCGCGCAGCCGCCGTCAGCACGCGCTCCGGCACGTCGCCCGACAGAGTGACGACGAGGACCGGAAACTCGGAAACGTTGACCTCGTTGACCGTCGGCTCCTCGGCCGCCTGCGGCAGGTCGGCCTTGGCGTCCTGCACCTTGCTGCGCGTGTCCTGGAGCGCCGTGGCCAGATTGGTTTGCGGCTGGAACTCGACAAGCACGTAGCCGCCGCCCTGGAAGGCGGCCGAGCGCATCTCCTTGAGGCCCTTCAGGCTCTTCAGCTTGCTTTCCATCGGCCGCAGGAGAAGGCGTTCCGAATCCTCCGGCGAAATGCCCTGGTAGATCAGGCTGATATACATCATCGGGATCGGAACGTCGGGTTCCGCTTCCTTGGGCGTCGACTGATAGGCGACCCAGCCCGCCGCCAGCAGGAACAGCAGGGCGGATATTGTGAGGCGGGCGTTGTGGATTGCGAGTCTGACGATATCCATGACTTGATGCCTGCTGTTTCTTCGGAAGCGGCGAACTGGCGGGAGGCGCCGGAGATCCCGACGCCGGGCTTTGCGCTACTGCGTACCGGCGGTGGCTTCGCCGATCAGCTTGTTGATGGTCGCCTGGTCGGCCTCGACGGGCTTGACGATATCGCCTTCCTTCACCAGTTCCTGGCCGGCGACAATGATGCGCGCATCTTTCGGAATTCCGCCGAGCACGAGACCGTTCGGCGTGTCGTCCACCAGGTCGATCGGGTAGAAGGCCACCTTGTCGTCGCTGCCGACGGCGCGGATGCCGAGATCACCCTTGTCACCCAGCGTCACCACCGAACGCGGCAGCAGAACTGCGTCGGTCGGCTCGGCGCTGAGCGTGATCTCGGCCGTCATACCGGCGGGGATGCTGCCATCCGCATTTGGGATCGCCACTTCGACACGGAAGGTGCGGGTCTGGGAGGAGGCGTCGCGGCTGATATACCGCACGGTGCCGGTGACCTTCTGGTCGTTGACCAGGCGCACATTGGCCTCTTCGCCGATCTTGATATAGCGCAGGTCGCGTTCGCTGATTTCGCCGCGGGCGATCACCGGATCGAGCTTGAGGATGGTCGCCACCTCGCCGCCTTGCATGACCGAGCTGCCGAGTTCCACCGGCACCCTGTCGATGACGCCGTCGAACGGCGCCTTGACCTCGTTGCGGTCGAGCTCAGCCTGCGCGGTCTCCAGCATCGATTGCGCCGAGGTCAAATTCGAGCGCGCCGTGTCGAGCTGCAGCTTCGGCAGATTGCCGGTCTTGGCCAGCCGTTCGGCGGCGTCGAGCTCGGCCTTGCGTTGCGCCAGCAACTGCTTGGCGTTGTCGACATTCGAGATTTTCTCTTCGGCCGCCAGCATCAGAACCAGATCGCCCGTCTTGACGTGCTGGCCTTGGCTGACCGGCAGTTTGTCGATGACACCGGCGACGCGCGTTGCTAGCACCGCCCGCTTGTCGGCCTCGGTCAACCCCGAAATGCGGATAGCGCGCGCATAGGTCTTGCGCGGCGGCGTCACCACCGCGACGGTGCGCGGCGCGGCTTTCGGCTCGGCTTGCGCCGTGTTCGGCTTGCCGGCCTCCGGCGTCTTGGCCTTTTCGGCCTCTGCCGCCCTCTGGGCGTCGGCGGCGGCACTGCCAACGGATGAAAACTCGCCCGTCGCCATCCAGGCGGCGAAACCGATGAGCACAACAATGGCAGCAAGCTTGTGAAACCTGATTTTCGGCATCGTCGTTTTTTCCACTGCGGGGTTTGGCCGGGACTGCGTCCTCCTCGAGGAGCGCGTCGCCGATATGGGTGCGCGCCAGGCCGTGTTCAAATTGCCGTGATCGGCGAAGCGCGCTTCTACATCAAGTTTGCAACGCAATATAGTCGGAAAGTTGCAGCAGCATTGCGAAGCTGGACAGAGTATAGCCGTCGCGAAGCATTTTTTTGCCCAAATAGGGTGCGGCTTTAGCGGGGCTCGTTGGCGACCGATGATCGGCCGTTGAAGGCCCGGTGCCGCCGGGCCTGCGTCTGCTCTCGGAGGCACGACGCCGGCGCGAGGCGATTTTCAACCCCACGCGGGTTTCGAGCACGATGATAACCTCGGCCTGACGGACCATCCCGGCGTGCGACATTTCACGCAACACACTGGAATTGCTTGAACAACGGACCGTTCAACTCTGATCCAGATCGTCGTTCCCTGGTCAAGCCGGATGCTCCAGGAGCGAGGACGGGTCGCCTCGATGCGTCTGCTCCATCGCGTTCCGCCGTCTAGGCTTGAGACATGATATAGCCTCCAACAAAACGCCTGCTGGTGCTGTTCGTGGCAGTATTCCTCGCCCGCCAGTCACCGTTCCGGATACGGTCGAGGGATGGCGCCCAACAGCGGCGCCCGCACGACACTGGCAGCAGGCGTCAGCATGATGATGCGCGCCTCACACGCGATGGTTGTTGCTGGCGCCGGAAGGAACTTGCTGGCACCGCGCGGCAGATCACGCCCGTGTGACGGATGCGGGTTCAGGCCCGGCGACGCTCCGCTTCGGGGTTCTTGCGCGCGGCCAGGAATTCCTTCACCCGTCGGCCAGGTGCCGGACCCCGCACCGGCTTGAAGCCGTCGTCGAGCTCGCCGGAGAGGTCGAGCGTCGGCCGCTTGCCGACGGCATCGTAGTTCTCCTCCAGCCAGTCGCTGGCGGCGGTGCGGCCAAGATCGCGCAGATAGGCCAGGAATGCCCATTCGGCATTGACCTTCGATGATGCCGACAGGTCCTTGAAGGCCTCATCGGCGTCGATGCGGTGCATGCGGATGTCCCGGTACTCGCCCCGCGGCAGGCGGCCGGCGGCGATCAGTTCCTTGACGAAGGCGATCGAACGGAATTCGCGCAGCAGCCCGGCGTTGAAGGTGATCTCGTCGATGCGGTTCTGGATCTCATTGGCGCTTTTGGGCGTTCCCTCGCGCACGACCGGATTGATCTGCACCAAAAGCACGTCCTCGGTGGCAGCCGTCTTGAAGAACGGATAGAGCGCCGGATTGCCGCCATAACCGCCATCCCAATAGGGCACGCCCTTGATCTCGACGGCGCGGAACAGTTGCGGCAGGCAGGCCGAGGCCATCACTGTGTCGAGGTCGATCTCGCCATCGGAAAACACCCGCAACTGCCCTGTCTCGACATTGGTGGCCGAGATGAACAGTTCCATCGACTTGCAGGCGCGTACATTGTCGAAATCGATCCCCTGCGCGACCACGTCGCGCAGCGGATTGAGGCCGAGCGGGTTGGCGACATAGGGCGAGAACACGCGCGACATGGTGTCGAAGAAGACATAACCCGGCGTGTTCTCGATCGACCAATTGCCCCAGGCGACGTCCCACGGCATGCGCTGCACCGGGCTAAACCGGCCCTTCGCCGCCACCGCATGCCAGAAGTCGTCGAGCTTCTTGCGCGCGCCTTCGACGCCGCCGCGAACGAAGCCGTCGGCCAGCGCCACCGCGTTCATCGCGCCCGCGCTTGTGCCGGACACCGCTGCGATCTCCAGCCGGCCATCCTCCAGAAGCCGGTCGAGCACGCCCCAGGAAAAAGCCCCGTGGGAACCGCCGCCCTGAAGCGCGATGTTGATCTTCTTCTTTTCCTCCGCCTCGCCGTTCTTCGTCATGGCGTTCCTGTCGATCCGGTGCCTGACTTATTGCGCGCGCCCGGGAATCGGGGCGTCACCGTCACGGCAGACCTATGTTGCAGTGCAGCATATAAGGACACACCAAGGCAAGAACACGAGCACGGTCGCGTGATCGCATGAAATTTCGATCATGCGGAAACACCCTCCGCCTTGTGGCGGAGGGCGCGGTGTATCTTCCAAACAGGTTTGATGCTCAGGCGACGAGGTCCGGCATCGGTCCGACATAGCGCGACAGCGGCCGGATCAGCCGTCCCGTCGTCTGCTGCTCGCGCGCATGCGCGACCCAACCGGCGACGCGCCCGGCCGCGAAGACATTGCTGAAGGCTTGGCTGGGAAAACCCGCCGCTTCCAACACCAGCGCGGTGTAGAACTCGACATTGGTCTGCAGCGAGCGCTGCGGCTTGGCAATCCGAAGCACATGGAGCGCCGTCTGTTCGACTGTCTCGGCGAAGGCCAGCCGGCGACCGGTCTCGCCCTCGCCGCCGAGCTGCCGCACCACCGCCTTCAGCACATCGGCGCGCGGATCGCGCACGCGGTAGATGCGGTGGCCGAAGCCCATGATGCGTTCACCACGCGCGATCTCGCCGCGCAGCCAGCCGGCGGCGTCGCCATGCGCCTGGATGGCGTCGAGCATCTCGATGACAGGGCCGGGCGCGCCGCCATGCAGCGGCCCCTTCAGCGCGCCGAGGCCAGCCAGCACCGACGATGTCAGCCCGGCCTGCGTCGAAGCGACGATGCGCGTGGCGAAGGTCGAGGCATTGAGGCCGTGGTCGCAGACGGTCACGAGGTAAGTGTCGAGTGCCCTTGCCAGAGCCGGCGTCGGCACGGAACCGTCGAGCATCCTCAGCATATCGGCGGCATGATCGGCCCTCCCATCCGGCGCGACCGGCTGCTCGCCGCGCCGCAGGCGCAACAGCGCCGGCGTCAGCACGGCGGGCGCCGCGATCAGCCCAAGCGCGTCCGTCAGCGTCTCGCCGTCAGGCAGCAACGCCATGCCGGCACGCATGGCGCTATAGACGTCGAGCGGCGCCAGCAGGGGCAGGCAAGACAAGAGCCGGTCGAACACCTCGACGCGCGCCTGGCCCAGTCTCGCGGCCAGTTCCGCGTCTCCGGGAAGGTCGTAGAAGAAGCCGTCGAGAAGCAGGCGAACGACCTGCGGATAGTTCCATCGCCCGGCCAGTTCCGGCAGGGAGTACCCCCGGATCGTCAAGCGGCCGCCCAGCCCATCCACGTCGGACAGCACCGTTTCCGCCGCCACCACATCATCGAGCCCGTTCGCCATGGCTTTGTCTCCTTGAGCTTTTCCGACACTAAGGATAAGGATGGGCAACACGCGCATCAATCTTGATCAACATAATCAATATGGGACCGACATGTCCGAATGGCTGTCGCGGGACGAGGCACTGGAACGGCTCAAGGTGCGGCCGCAGACGCTCTACGCCTATGTCAGTCGCGGGCGCATCGGCATGCGCCCGGACAGTGCCGATCCACGCCGCAGCCAATATCGCGCCGACGATATCGCGGCCCTGATGATGCGAAGAGAGCGCGGACGCAGCCCATCGGCCATCGCCGAAAGCGCCATCGCCTGGGGCGAACCCTCGCTCGTCACCTCGATCTCGACCGTTTCGCACGGCCACCTTGTCTATCGGGGCCGCGACGCCGTTGCGCTGTCCGAACATGCCACGCTCGAAGAGACCGCCGCCGTGCTGTGGGCCCTGCCTGAGCCGGTGAGTTTCGAGGCTCCGGCCTCGGATCAATCCCAACAACTCGGCCGAGCCCCGGCCTTCATGCAACTTGCCATGCTCGCCGGCCAGGGGCGGCCTTCACTAGGGCGCGGCGCCGCCTCGCTGTGCGCCGACGCCGCGCGCGCGATCGGCGTGCTGGCCGGCGCTCTTGGCGCCTCGGCGGGATCAGATCCGGTGCACATGCGGTTGGCGCGAGGCTGGTCGGTGGATGAAGGCGGGGCGCAGGCTATCCGGCGCGCCCTTGTGCTGCTTGCCGATCACGAACTCAACGCATCGACCTTCGCGGCGCGCGTCGCGGCCTCGACCGGAGCCTCGCCCGCCGCCTGCCTGCTCGCGGGTCTGGCGACACTTTCCGGTCCGCGGCACGGTGGCGCCGGCGAGGCGGTGATGCAACTCGCGGACGATGCGGCGCGGCACGGCGCCGATGCGGCGATCCGGCGCTGGCTCGGCCATGACAGGCCTTTGCCAGCGTTCGGCCATCCGCTCTATCCCGAAGGCGATCCCCGCGCCACGGCGCTTTTGGCGGCCATCGACAACACCGACAGAACATTGCGATCGCTGGAAATCGCCGCCATTGCCGCGACCGGCGCCCGCCCGAACGTCGACTTTGCCCTGGCCGTTCTGACGCGCAGCCTCGACCTGCCGCGCGATGCGCCGTTCCAGCTGTTCGCGCTTGGGCGCAGCGTTGGCTGGGCCGCCCACATGGTCGAACAGGCAATGAGCGGCGGCAGCATCAGGCCGCGCGGTCGCTATGAGGGATTATTGCCGTAGGATCGGAAGAAAAGCGCTGCGCGCTCACGACATGGTGTCGAGCTTGCGCTGCATGGCCGCGATCTGGTCCTTCAACTGCTGCAGATCGTCGGGTTTTTCCGGCGTTTCCTTCCTGGCCGGTTCGGCGGGGGCCGCCGCAGGTGCCGAGCCTGCCGGCGGGAAAGGCGTGAACAGCCGCATGGCATTCTGGAACATTTCCATGTTGCGGCGCGTCTGCTCCTCCAGCGCCTTGATCGGCGTGGCCATCTTCATCATGTCGAGTGGTGACTTGCCGATAGCGCCCTTCATCTGCTCGCGGAAGCGCTCCTGTTCCTTGGAGAAGGCGATCATCGACTGTTCGAGGAAGCTCGGCACGATCATCTGCATCTGGTCGCCGTAGAAGGCGATCAACTGGCGCAGGAACGGGATCGGCAGCATGTTCTGCCCGTCCTTGTTCTCCAATTCGAAGATGATCTGGGTCAGAACCGGATGCGTGATGTCGTCGCCGGTCTTGGCGTCCTGCACCGTGAACTCTTCGCCCTTCTTGACCATTTCGGCCAGGTCCTCGAGCGTCACATAGGTGCTGGTGCCGGTGTTGTAGAGCCGGCGATTGGCATATTTCTTGATGACGATCGGATCGTCTTTCGCAGCCATCTGCATCCTCCCCGGACACCGGCGCGCCTGAGTAAGCCGCCGGTAACGATTGCGCCCGTTCAAAGGATATGCGCAAAAGCGTCACAATTCCAAGCAGTTTGTGCAGTGCGGGATTAATTATCGCTGCATGGCCGGTGAAATATGCTGCGCAGCAGCGGACAGCTTGATGTCGCGGCCATGCGCAGCTTGCTTGCGACGCATGGGTGCCCTGCCGATTTCCGGTTTGACTCGGGGTTGGGAAAGGGCAAGAAAAGTCTTCAATGACAGAACATCAGCTTGAAGTTTGGAGAACAGAATGCCCGCTTCCAATGCCATCGTCGTCGCCAGCGCGGCGCGCACACCGGTCGGTTCCTTCAATGGCGCTTTCGCCGCCACCCCGGCTCACGAGCTTGGCGCCGTCGTCGTAAGGGAATTGTTGTCGCGCGCCGGCGTCGAGGCGGCCGAAGTCGACGAGGTCATTCTTGGCCAGGTGCTGACCGCGGCCCAAGGGCAGAACCCCGCCCGCCAGGCTTCGATCCTCGCCGGGCTGCCCAGGGAGACCACCGCCTGGGGCCTCAACCAGGTGTGCGGCTCGGGCCTGCGCGCCATCGCGCTCGGCATGCAGCAGATCGCCACCGGCGATGCCAAGGTGGTTGTCGCCGGCGGCCAGGAATCGATGTCGATGTCGCCGCACGCCCAGCATCTGCGCGCTGGCGTCAAGATGGGCGACTACAAGATGATCGACACCATGATCAAGGATGGACTGTGGGATGCCTTTAATGGCTATCACATGGGCAACACGGCCGAGAACGTCGCCCGCCAGTTCCAGATCACCCGCGAGGACCAGGACCAGTTCGCGCTGGCCTCGCAGAACAAGGCCGAGGCCGCGCAGAAGGCCGGCCGGTTCAAGGACGAGATCGTCGCCTTCACCATCAAGGGCAAGAAGGGCGATACAATTGTCGACCAGGACGAATACATCCGCCATGGCGCGACGCTGGATGCCATGACCAAACTGAAGCCGGCCTTCGACAAGGACGGCACTGTGACCGCCGCCAATGCCTCCGGCATCAACGACGGCGCCGCCGGCGCGCTTTTGATGAGCGAAGCGGAAGCTGCCAGGCGGGGCATCACCCCGCTGGCGCGCATCGTCTCCTGGGCGACCGCGGGCGTTGACCCGGCGATCATGGGCACCGGTCCGATTCCCGCCTCGCGAAAAGCGCTGGAAAAGGCCGGCTGGTCGGTCGGCGATCTCGACCTGATCGAGGCCAACGAGGCTTTCGCCGCGCAGGCCTGCGCGGTCAACAAGGACATGGGCTGGGATCCCTCGATCGTCAACGTCAATGGTGGCGCCATCGCCATCGGTCATCCGATCGGCGCCTCTGGCGCGCGCATTTTCAACACGCTGGTCCACGAGATGCGCCGAAGAGGTGCCAAGAAGGGTCTCTCCACCCTGTGCATCGGCGGCGGCATGGGCGTCGCCATGTGCGTCGAAGCGCTCTAAAAGAGAAGTGAATGGGGAGTAGCGAATAGGGAAGAACGGCGTCGGCGCAATGGGATATCTGATCCCTGCTCGTCATTCGCTACTCCCTGTTCACTCTCCCAACCAAAGGGAGGGAGCGCATGACCAAGGTTGCAATCGTCACGGGCGGATCGCGCGGCATCGGCGCGGCAATATCGATGGCGCTGAAGGAAGCCGGCTATTCGGTTGCCGCCAACTACGCCGGCAATGATGAGGCGGCGAGCAAGTTCACGGCCACAACCGGCATCAAGACCTACAAATGGTCGGTCGCCGACTACGACGCCTGCGCCGCCGGCATCAAGCAGGTCGAGGCCGATCTGGGCCCGGTCGCGGTGCTGGTCAACAATGCCGGCATCACGCGCGACGCCATGTTCCACAAGCTGACGCGTGAGCAGTGGAAGGAGGTCATCGACACCAATCTCTCCGGCGTTTTCAACATGACGCATCCGCTGTGGAGCGGCATGCGCGACCGCAAGTTCGGCCGCGTCATCACCATCTCCTCCATCAATGGCCAGAAGGGCCAGGCCGGCCAGGTCAACTACTCCGCGGCCAAGGCCGGCGACATCGGTTTCTCGAAGGCTCTGGCCCAGGAAGGAGCCCGCGCGGGCATCACCGTCAACATCATCTGCCCAGGCTATATCGCCACCGAAATGGTCCGGGCGATCGATGAGAAGGTGCTCAACGAACGCATCATCCCGCTAATCCCGGTCGGGCGCCTCGGCGAGCCGGAGGAGATCGCGCGCTGCGTCGTCTTCCTCGCCTCCGAGGACGCCGGCTTCATCACGGGATCGACCATCACCGCCAATGGCGGCCAGTACTTCGCCTGAGGTCTCGCCGGGCTGCCGGCTTCCCGGTGCCGATTGAAGGAGGGCTCGTTCGCCATCCGCTTCGGATGTCCGTGACGCCGTCCGATGACGGCTGTCGGCCTGCTGTTCCAATCCGGCACGCAAAGGTTAATCGCGGCAGCGGGTATTGTGCAAAACTGCCTGGATAAGCTGTGCATTGTCGGTGGAAAACCTGTGCGTAACACTACATCTTGTCGTGAACAAACAGGGAAAATCCCGACATCGCCGATTCGTCGCCCTTTCGTTCCATGTTTGGCCGCAATGTTAACGAGAGCAGTTGCAATCGCCTATCAAACTGTTAATTTCTATTAAGAAAGTTCAACAATTTCATAAGCTTGGATGAAGCAAGGCGGGCTGCCACACGGCTTTGCCAGCGAAAGTTAACGGCGGCTCTCGCCTAGCATGAAACGGGCCAATTCCGTGATTCAGCATGTGGTAAGGATCATCAGCCAAAACTCCACATCTAGCCGTGAACAAAACCTGAATCCGGGCGAGTCAGCGATTCGTCGCCGATTCGTTCCAGACTCGTTCCAACCCTTAATCAGCAGCCGAACCGAAGCTCGACGGAGGTGACTTCGAACCGCCAGCGGAACATTCCGCTTTCGCTTCGCGCCTGAAATCCCTATGTGTCGCCTGTCATACGCGCCACCCGAGGCGTGCTCCCGACAATGAGAGGCCAGAAAGCCTTATTTCCGAGCGATGAACATCCATCCGAAACCCACCGAGCCGCTGATCCTGTCGGGTCGCGACGTGACTGCCGTGCTTGGGCCGACCAACACAGGCAAGACCCATCTCGCCATCGAGCGCATGGTGGCGCATGAAAGCGGCATCATCGGCCTGCCGCTCAGGCTCTTGGCGCGAGAGGTCTATACCCGCGTCTGCGAAAAGGTCGGTGCCCACAAGGTGGCGCTCATCACCGGCGAGGAGAAGATCCAGCCGCCAGGCGCCAGATATTCGGTCTGTACCGTCGAAGCCATGCCGCGCGAGACCGATGCCGCCTTCGTCGCCATCGACGAGGTGCAGCTTGCCGGGGACCTCGAGCGCGGCCACATCTTCACCGACCGCATCCTGCATCTGCGCGGCCGCCAGGAGACGCTGCTGCTCGGCGCCGCCACCATGCACGGCATCTTGCAGCGCCTGTTGAAAGGCGTCTCGGTGGTGACACGACCGCGGCTGTCACATCTGGCCTATGCCGGTTCGAAGAAGCTGACCCGCTTGCCCCGGCGCACAGCGATCGTCGCCTTCTCCGCCGACGAGGTCTATGCCATCGCCGAACTGATCCGGCGCCAGCAGGGCGGTGCGGCCGTCGTGCTTGGCGCGCTCTCGCCCCGCACCCGCAACGCCCAGGTGGCGCTGTTTCAGTCGGGCGACGTCGATTATCTCGTCGCCACCGATGCCATCGGCATGGGCCTTAACCTCGATCTCGACCATGTCGCCTTCGCCCAGAACCGCAAGTTCGACGGCTATCAGTATCGCAACCTGACGGCGGCCGAACTTGGCCAGATCGCCGGGCGCGCCGGCCGGCACCTGCGCGACGGCACCTTTGGCGTCACCGGCCAGGTCGACCCGCTGGACGAGGAATTGGTCAAGAAGATCGAAAGCCACGACTTCGACCCCGTGAAGGTTCTGCAGTGGCGCACAGCGCGTTTCAATTTCGCCAGCCTCGACGCGCTGAAGCGCTCGATCGAGACCAATGCCCCGGTGGAGGGCCTGACCCGTGCGCTGCCGGCAGTCGATGCGCAGGCGCTTGAGCACCTGTCGCGTGACGAGGACATCAGGGCGCTCGCCACCGACGCAAGGCGCGTCGCGCTGCTGTGGGACGCCTGCGCGCTCCCCGACTACCGCAAGATAGCGCCGGCCCAGCACGCCGACCTCATTGCGTCGATCTACATGGACCTCGCCAGGCATGGCCATGTCGACGAGAATTACATGGCCGAGCAGGTGCGTCGCGCCGACACCACCGAGGGCGACATCGATACGCTGTCGCATCGCATCGCCCAGATCCGCACCTGGACATTCGTGTCGAACCGGCCCGGCTGGCTGGCCGATCAGGCACACTGGCAGGAAAAGACGCGCGAAATCGAAGACAGATTGTCGGATGCGCTGCATGAGCGGTTGACGAAACGCTTCGTAGACCGCAGGACTTCCGTCCTCATGCGGCGCCTTAGAGAAAATACCATGCCTGAAGCCGAAATAAGCCCAACCGGAACCGTCCTCGTCGAAGGCCACCATGTCGGCGAGTTGCAGGGGTTCCGTTTCACCGCCGATCAGAGCGCTGGCGGCGAAGACGCCAAGGCCGTGCGCGCGGCCGCCCAGAAGGCGCTGGCGGCGGAGTTCGAGGCACGCGCCGAACGCTTCGGCGCCTGCGCCAATGGCGACATCGCGCTGGGTTCCGACGGCACGCTGCGCTGGATCGGCGCGCCGATCGGCACGCTTGTTGCCGGCGAGGACGCGCTGAAGCCGCGCCTGGTGCTTTTGGCCGATGAACAGCTGACCGGCCCAGCGCGTGACAAGGTCGCGGCGCGTGCCGAGCGCTTCGTCAATTTCCAGATCGAATCCCTGCTGAAGCCGCTGGTCGATTTGAAGAGTGCCGAGCAGATATCGGGTATCGGCCGCGGCATCGCCTTCCAGCTGGTCGAGAATTTCGGTCTTATCAATCGCCGCGACATCGCCGAGGAGATGAAGTCGCTCGACCAGGAAGGCCGCGCGGCATTGCGCCGGCTGGGCGTGCGCTTCGGCGCCTATCATGTCTTCGTGCCGGCGCTGATCAAGCCGGCGCCCGCGGGATTGGTGACGTTGCTGTGGGCGCTGAAAAACGACGGCAAGGACAAGCCCGGCTTCGGCGACGTCGTCCATGCGCTGGCATCGGGCCGCACCTCGGTGGTCATCGATCCGGCTTTCGACAAGGCCTTCTACAAGCTTGCCGGCTACCGCAATCTCGGCCGCCGCGCCGTGCGCATCGACATTCTGGAACGGCTGGCCGACCTGATCCGCCCGGCGACCAACTGGAAGCCCGGCCTCGGCCAGCGTCCGGATGGCGCCTATGACGGCCAGTCTTTCATGGTGACGCCGCCGATGATGTCGATTCTCGGCGCCACGGCCGATGACATGGAAGAAATCCTGAAAGGTCTTGGCTACCGTGCCGAGCCGAAGCCGGCGGCCGAAGTCAAGGCACGGCTGGAAGCGCAGGACAATGCCGCCCGGGAAGCCGTGGCGGCCAAGCTGGCAGCGGAAGAGGCCGCGCGCGCCGAGCAGGCCAAGGCGGCGGAGGCGGCAGCGATGGACACGCCTGAGGAGACATCGGCGGAAGATCCGCAAACTGCGACTGCCCAGACCGCCGTCGAAATTCCTGCTGAACCCATTGCGGAAGCGGCCGAAACTGTTGCGGAAGAACAACCCGAAGTTCCAGCCGAAGCTACGCAAGAGCTTGCGCCTGTAGCAGAAGCCGTGCCTGAGACTTCTGCCGCCGAAAGCGCCGACGCTCTCGCCTCCCCCTCGACGGGGGAGGTCGCGGAGCGAAGCGAGGGGGGTGACAGCGCCGACGCTCCCCAACAGGGACAGGATGAAGCCGGCGTGCCCGCTGCGGAAGCCGAAGAGCCTAAGCCGATCCTGTTGTGGCGGCAGGGCCGCTTCGACCAGCGGCCTCGTCACCGTCACCACGAGAACCGCGCCCGGCCGCGCAACGGCCAGGCGGCGCGCTCCGATGCCCCGGCGGATGCCGCTGTCGGCCAGCCCGGCACCCGGCCCGCCCATGAAGGGCGCCGCGATGGCGCCGGCAAGCCGCGTTTCGATCGCTCGAAGTTCAAGCCCAGGCCGCAAGGCGAAGGCGGGGAACGGCGGGAGGGAAAGCCGCAGGGCGAGCGTTCTGACCGCCGTGAGGGCCGGCCGGGCGGCAGGCCGGAAGGCAAGGGCGGCCCGCAAGGCGGCAAACCCTCGTTTCAGGCAAAACCGCGCGAGGAGCGCCCGGCGCGCTTCGATCCCGACTCTCCCTTCGCCAAGCTCGCCGCGTTGCGCGACCAGCTGAAGAAATAGCCGCACAGGATCCGATGGTCGCCCCGATGGCCACCGACCGCCAGCGTATCGACAAATGGCTGTTCTTCTCGCGCGCGGTGAAATCGCGCTCGCTGGCCGCCAAACTGGTCGTGGCCGGCCGGGTGCGCATCAATCGCGACAAAGCAGCGCAGGCCTCCGACCTGGTCAAGCCTGGCGACGTCCTGACCATCACGCTGGAGCGGCGCATCTTCATCTGGAAGGTGCTCGATGCGGGAAGCCGGCGCGGCCCCGCCGTGGAGGCACGCACGCTCTACGAAGACATGTCGCCGCCTGCCGCACCGACGGGCGAGGCGCCTCCCGACGCGATCCCAGGGCTGCGCGAGGCCGGAAGCGGCCGCCCCACGAAGAAGGAGCGCCGCGAGACCGACCGCTTGCTTGGCGACGACTGACCGCCGGTGTACGGAGGCATGTATGTTCTTCCACGCCGCCGACACAACGGTCCGAGCACATGACCGATGCCCGCCATTGCCGAGCCGTTGGAATTCCATTCCGGCAATGCCGGCATGGCCGGAATGGCCGCCCTTGCAAGCGGGCGCCAAAGGCGTTACCTCACGGAAAAAGCCAACAAAAACGGGACGTCCCGGAGCAGATCGATGACCTATGTCGTGACCGACAATTGCATCAAATGCAAATATATGGACTGCATCGAGGTCTGTCCGGTCGACTGTTTCTACGAGGGCGAGAACATGCTCGTCATCCATCCCGACGAGTGCATTGACTGCGGTGTCTGCGAACCGGAATGCCCCGCCGACGCGATCAAGCCCGATACTGAGTCGGGCCTCGACAAATGGCTGCAGATAAACACCGAATACGCTGAGAAATGGCCTAATATCACCGCCAAGAAGGAGCCGCCGGCCGACGCCAAGGCCTTCGATGGCGAGGCCGGCAAGTTCGAGAAATATTTCTCGGCTGAACCCGGAGAAGGCGACTGACAGCGCTGCCGTTTCAACCGGCATGACGCGGCGTAAGAGGTACGGCCTATTAACCGCCTTGACAGGCGGCGTGAACCTGTGGCCTTCGCTTATGCAGCAAAACCTTGATTCTTCCGACTTTTTGTGTTACATGAGCGAAACATGCCGGTGACACAACGTCGATTTATGGCGCTAACGCCCCAAATCACTGAAAGGTGAAAATCCCATATCGGACCAGAGCGATCTGGGCCAGGCGATCGCAATCGTGCGGTTTGCCGGTCCCGGCTTTTCCGGTGGGTTCATCTGTTGTGCGGCTAATGATCGGTAACCCGATCGCGCGAGTTCAGCCGGCACCGCCGCCGGCCCACAACAAGGAGTTCAGGGCGTAATGGCAACGATCACCCCGCAGAAGAAGTCCACCGCTGCACGTCACGGTTTCAAGACCGGCGAGTACATCGTCTATCCGGCGCATGGTGTCGGCCAGATCGTCTCGATCGACGAGCAGGAAGTGGCCGGGCACAAGCTGGAACTGTTCGTCATCGATTTCCAGAAGGACAAGATGCGCCTCAAGGTGCCGGTCGCCAAGGCAACCTCGATCGGCATGCGCAAGCTGTCGGAAGAGGATTATGTCGAACGCGCCCTGAAGGTCGTGCAAGGCCGCGCCCGCGTCAAGCGCACCATGTGGTCGCGTCGCGCGCAGGAATATGATGCCAAGATCAATTCCGGCGACCTGATCTCGATCTCGGAAGTTGTTCGCGACCTCTACCGCGCCGACAACCAGCCGGAGCAGTCCTATTCCGAACGCCAGCTCTACGAAGCCGCGCTCGACCGCATGGCCCGCGAGATCGCCGCTGTCAACCGCATGTCGGAAACCGAAGCCGTGCGTTTGATCGAGGTCAATCTCAACAAGGGCCCTAAGCGCGGCGCCAAGGCCGACAATGAGGAAGCCGAGCAGGAAGAAGCTGCCTGAGGCCTTGCGCCTTTTGAGTTTTTGAAAAACCCGGTCTTGCGCCGGGTTTTTTGTTGCAGGCAATATTTGGAAAGTTGGTGCACGCCCTCGGCGTGCAATCGTCACAGGAACGTTAGGCGGGTCGCTTCCTTCTTGCCTTGGGCGAAACCGGCACGGGCCGCGGGGATGCGGGTCGCCAGATCCATCTGGTTGGTGCCCATTGCGGCGCGGGAATCGACGTCAGGCGTGATCACCACCACCCGGCTGCCCTGCTGGAGCAGGGCTTCGACCTCGCTTGCAAGGTCCGCGCCCGGCGGTCTGCGCAGGCCCTCGAACTGGCCTTCCGGTAGCGGCCCGCTCCGTCCGCTGAACGGCGAGAGCACGATCACGTTCGCATAGCCCGAGGCAAGGTCGGCATTATCGGCGGAGCGCACGCCACCGGAGATGTAGCGGACGCCATTGATGCTGTGCGTAGGCCCCGCACCGGGCAGCGCGGTGCTCGCGGTGGCCGCGTCAACCAGATCGACGCCGGAATCGCGGTCGAACGCAGCCAGTTCACCGGTAAGCGCGTCGACGGCCACCACGATCATCGGCCTTTCCGGCCATTCATGGCGAGGCAATCTGGCGGCGACCAGCGCGCGCCGCTGTTTGGCCACTTCAGGTCCGAATTTGACATCGCTCTCCAATCCGAATGCGCCCATCGCCCGTTGCAGATCGGCTGCCGAGGTAGCGGCGGCGGAAATGGAACGCATCCGCTCGAATACACTATCCATCGGCGGCAACGGCGGTTGACGGCTCGGTCCGGCCGGTTGAACCGGCAGCGGGGACAGCACCGCGGCCAGCAGCTCGCCCGGCGGTATGCCGCTGCGCACCTGCACTGCCGCATTGGCGCCTGCCGAGGTTCCGATCACCAGATCGGCGGCCTCGGTCAGATCGACACCAGTGTCGGCGAGGCCCGCGATGATGCCGATCAGCCAGGCATTTCCGGCGGCCCCGCCACCACCGAGAACAAGAGCAACGTTGCGAACCATCGGCCCCACTATTGCAGCGCATGGACACGCCCGTCCATCGAAATAGAAACACCGTGCCTGACGGCGGCTCACGAGGATAAATGCCCGGCAGGGAGCAAGCGCAGCGCAGGCCTAGGACGAGAAATTGCCGCCTTCTCCCCCACCCTCCTTCTCCGCCATTTCCTGCTTTAGCGTCGCGATGAACCGTCTTGTCCGTTCGCGCTCCGGATTGCCGAACAGCACCGCCGCGGGGCCCTTTTCGACGACAATGCCGGCCTCGAGGAACACCACCTCGCGAGCGATCTTTGAAGCAAGCCGCAGATCGTGCGTGGCCATCACCATCGTCGTCCCCTCGCTGGCGAGCCGGCCGAGCACGTCGACGACTTCCTGCGCCAGTTCCGGGTCGAGCGCGGAGGTCGGCTCGTCGCACAAAAGCACCTTTGGCGACGGCGCCAGCGCCCGGGCGATCGCTACCCGCTGCTGCTGGCCGCCCGACAGCGTTGCCGGCCAGGCATCGACCTTGTGCGCCATGCCGACCTTTTCCAGCAGCGCGAGCGCCCGTTCGCGCGCCCGTGCCTGCGGCCACTTCAGCACCGTCACCAGCCCTTCCATGACGTTCTCGATCGCGGTGCGATGCGGGAACAGTTGGAAGTTCTGGAACACCATGCCGGTCTGCAGCCGCAGCCGCTGAATGTCCCGGGCCGCCACCTTCGCTCCCGGATGGAACTCCAGCGCCTGATCGCCGATACGCACTGTGCCCGAAGTTGGGATCTCAAGCAGGTTGATGCAGCGCAGCAGCGTACTTTTGCCACCACCCGAAGGACCGACCAGCGCGGTGACGCTGCCTTCGGCGATGGTAACCGTCACGCCCTTCAGCACGAGATTGTCCCCGAAGCGCTTTTCGATGTTGGCAAGGTCGATCACGAGCGCGCCTCCAGGAACCCGCCATAGCGATTGAGCCGCGCCTCCAGCCGCGTCTGCAAGGCCGACAGCACCGAACTCATCGCCAGATAGAGGATAGCCGCCTCGACATAGAGGATCAGCGGCTCATAGGTGGTGGCGACGATGCGCTGCGCGGCCTGGAACATTTCCGGCACGGTGATGGCGGCGGCCAGCGACGTGTCCTTGACCAGCGAGATGAAGGTGTTGGAGAGCGGCGGCACCGCCACGCGCCCGGCCTGCGGCAAGATGGTGCGGCGCATCGCCTGGCTCCAGGTCATGCCGATCGAATAGGCCGCCTCCCATTGCCCCTTTGGCACCGCGCCTATCGCCGCGCGAACGATTTCCGACGAATAGGCGCCGATATTGAGCGTGAAGCCGATCAACGCCGCGGGAAACGCGTCAAGCAGGATGCCGGCCGAGGGCAGGCCGTAGAAGATCAGGAACAGCTGCACCAGGAGCGGCGTGCCGCGGAATATCCACACGTAGAAGCGCGCCACCGCGACCAGGGGCATTGGCCCGAAGAGCCGGATCAGCGCGGTTCCGAGACCGACGCTCAAGCCAAGCACAAAGGACAGGAGCGTCAGCGGTACGGTGAAGATCAACGCGGCCCACAGCAGCGAAGGCAGCGATTCCAGCATGAGTTGCAGCCAGTGCGGCACGAAAGGCTCCTTCTTGCGACTGCCGTATATCACGCGAAAGGCGGCGGGCCGTCAAAACGGTCCGCCGCCGGGCGATGTCGCGCGGGCCGCCAACGGCCCGGCCGTAAATTACTTCGAAACGTCCTGGCCGAAATACTTGTCTGCGATCTTCTGATAGGTACCGTCGGCCTTGATGTCGGCCAGGGCCTTGTTGATCGCGGCAACCAGTTCCGGATCGCCCTTGCGAACGATGACGCCGGAATAGTCGGCGTTCTCTTCCTGGGCCGCGATCTTCACATTGGCATCCGGCTTGTGCTTCTTGAAGTCGAGGAAGGACAGGCTGTCATTGATGGTTGCGTCGGCGCGGCCGGTCAGAAGCAGCTGGATCGACTGGTCGAACCCGTCGGTGCCGACCAGTTCGGCGCCGTTGGCCTCGGCCAGTTTGCCGAAATTCGAAGTCAGCGACTGCGCCGACTTCTTGCCCTTGAGATCGGCGAAACTCTTGATGTCGGTGTTGTCGCCGCGCACGATCAGCACTGCCTTGGAGGCGATGTAGGGGTCGGAGAAATCGTATTTCGCCTTGCGGGCGTCGGTGATGCCGACTTCGTTGATGACCGCGTCATAGCGGTTGGCATCGAGGCCCGCGATCAGCCCGTCCCATTTGCCCTCGAGGAACTCTACCTTCACGCCGAGCTTGTCGCCGATCGCCTTGGCGATTTCGACATCGAAGCCGACCAGCGCTCCGCCGGCATCATGATAGGTAAAGGGTGCGTAGGTGCCCTCCGTGCCGACCTTGATGACGCCGGCCTGCTTGATCTGGTCGAGATTGGCGCCGGCATAGCCTGCGGTAACAGCCAGAACCTGCAAAGTTCCGGCGACGATGAGCGACTTGAGCCATTTCATTTTTCTGTGATCCCGTCCTGGCCTGATATCCGGCATGGTGTGTGAGCGCTGGAAATTGACAGATGTGAGTTGAAAAAATAAGGAATGAGATTTCAAAAACATCCATTATTCGGAATCGGATTCTACCACTGACGTTTCTGGCGGTGCCTCGAACCCGCCCGGAGTTTTTTCGCGCAGCCTCCACGCCGCGCCGCCGGCGGCGGAACCTTTCCCGCGCATGGCACGTTTTGCGTTCGTTGTAGGGCAGGACGCCGTCATTTCAAGTCGAGCGGCTGCCGGGTTTCGAAATGACATCCGTATCGCCAGAGCCAGGGAGTGCCTCATGATGGAAGACACGGCAGGACGGATCATGGTCCGCGCGGCAATGAGGGCTCCCTATCTCGAACGCGACGAGGAGTTGCGGCTGGCGCTGCGCTGGAAAAAGGACAACGACCAGAACGCGCTGCACAGCATCACCGTGGCGCATATGCGCCTGGTCATTTCCATGGCCTCCAAATTCCGTCATTACGGCCTGCCGCTTGGCGATCTGGTCCAGGAGGGCCATGTCGGCCTGCTCGAGGCCGCGGCCCGTTTCGAGCCGGAGCGCGAAGTGCGGTTTTCGACCTATGCGACCTGGTGGATCCGGGCCTCGATGCAGGACTACATCCTGCGCAACTGGTCGATCGTGCGCGGCGGCACCAGCTCGGCGCAAAAGGCTCTGTTCTTCAACCTGCGGCGCCTGCGCGCCCGGCTGGCGAACGGCGCCGCGGAGCCGCTGTCGAACAGGACGTTGTACCGCGAGGTTTCAGCGGCCCTCGGCGTCTCCGAAGCCGATGTCGCGCTGATGGATTCGCGGCTCTCGGCGCCCGACTCCTCCCTCAATGTCCCGCTTGCCGACGATGGGGGCGCGACCGAGCGGATGGACTTCCTCGTGTCGGACGATCCCTTGCCCGACGAGGTCGTCAGCGACACCATCGATATCGAACGCCGCTCGATGTGGCTGAAGGCGGCGCTTGCCGCACTCAACGCGCGTGAGCTGCGCATCATCGAGGAGCGTCGGCTGAGCGACGAGGGCGCGACGCTCGAAGCGCTCGGCGAGACGCTTGGCATTTCCAAGGAACGCGTGCGCCAGATCGAGGCCCGCGCCATGGAAAAGCTGAAAGTGGCGCTGGTGAAGCAGAACCCGGAATTCCTCGCCACCGCCGCCTAAATCCATTCCAGGAAAACTACCTAGAAGTTTCTCGTCCCAAAAACGAGAGAGCGGGTCAGCGCCGACTATCGGCTATTTGTCGGTGACGATCTTGACCTTGTCGCCGGCCGAAACCGCAGCCCCCGGCGACAGCGCGTTGAGCACCCGGAACAGGTCGAGTTTGCGGTCGACGCCGACCATCTGCGCCGAAAGCGAACCCATCGTCTGCCCCGGCTGGACGGTGACCACGCGGATATGCAGCGGCTTCAGCGCCGCCTTTTCGGCGGCACTCAGAATGCGGAACGAGCCGCTGACGGAACGCGCCACGGTGTCGAGCGACGTGCTGGCGGATGGTGCCGCCGTCAGCAGCCGGTAGACCTGGCCGCCGGCGCGGATTACCGCGATATCGAACTGCCAGCCTTCGGCGCCTGCATGCGCCGTCGCCGCCTCGTTGCCGTTGATCGTTTCCTGCCTGACGCTCGCGTCGTCGAGACCGGCCACCCAGCCGCTCCTGATATAATCGGTCAGCGCACGGTTCTTGTCGATCGACACGCCGTCGAAGCGGATCGCAATGTCGCCCGGCCCGGTCGCCGTCACGGCGGCGGCCGAATTGTCGATGATGAAGCCCTCCGGCACCGAGAAGGACACGCCCAGGCCCGGATGCAGAAAGGTCTCGCCGCGCACATACCCTTCTTCCGGCGTGTCGCCGTAGAGCAGGCCGTCTATCCCGGCGAGGAAGGCGTCGCGATCGCGGGTGCCGACGCCCGGCGGGCCGAACTGGCGGGCATGGCGTTGCGCAAGGTCGATACGCTGCGGCGTATTGGGATGCGTTGCCAGGAAATCGAGGCTGGCGTCGGTGGCGCCGCTGATCGAGCGGAAATCGGTGTAGGCCGACATGGACTGCAAGAAGCGGCCGGCGGCGTAAGGATCGTAGCCGGCTTCGCCGATCGACTTGATGCCGATCGCGTCGGCCTCCAGTTCCTGGTTGCGCGAAAACTGCGCCAGTCTCAGCTTGCCGCGGATCAGCGCCGCCTTGGCGGTCGGGCTGTCGCCGAGCACGTCGGAAACAACCTTGGTGGCGAGCCCCTCCTCGGCCTCGAGCTGCTGGCGCTGCAGGCCGTGGTTAGCGGTGACGTGGCCCATCTCATGCGCGATGACGGCGGCGAGCTCGGCCGAATCATTGGCCAGCGCCAGCAGGCCGCGCGTGACGTAGAGGTAGCCGCCCGGCAGTGCGAAGGCATTGACGTTGGGCGAATTGAGGATGGTGATACGATAGGTCTGGGTCGGGTTGGCCGACACCACCGTCAGGCTGCCTACGACCTTGGCGACCATGCGCTCGAGCTTGGGATCGGAGTATTCGCCGCCATAGGTCGCCAGGATGCGTGGATGCTGCGCCTTGGCCAGTTCGGCCAATTTGTTATTGGCCGCGACATTGTCGACCGTGATCGGTTTGTCGGAAGGCTGGAAGCCGGATTCCTGGACTTCCGGAGGTGTGAACATCTGGCAGCTTGCCAGGGCCACGACAAAGCCGGCCAGCGCCAGAAAGCGCGCCAGCATTTTCCCTCTTGGTCTTTCCGTGCCGGTCGGCAGAACGGCTTCCTTTCGGGTCTGGCGCATGCCCGCGAAAATCGGGGCGATCCTCGCAAGGGCTCATGCGCAAATCAAAGCATTACAGCATCCACGCCATACCAACGCGCGGCGGATGCTGCAGGCAAATCACGGCCTGCACCGGACCGGTACAGGGCGGACCTAGCCACACTACCTCTGTCATGGCAAGCAATCGCCCCGTCGCCAGGAGCCGGTTTGAGCGTAAATTATGTCCGCTTCCGGGCAATATCTCGTGATCCAGCCTCCCAGGCGCTTGTGCCAACATAGCGCCGGAAAACTTCAGGACCAGCCCCGGCAAAGAAATCATCCGCCTTGCCCTTGGCGGCAACCATGCCGTTGTCGAGGAACACCACCTCCTCACAAATACGGCGTGCGTCCTGTGGCTGATGCGTGACGAACAGCAGCGTCATGCCCCGCTCGGCATGCACGTCGGCGACAAGATCGAGCATGTCGTCGCGCAAGGCCGGTCCGAGTGAAGCGAAAGGCTCGTCCAGAAGAAGCACCGGGCGGTTGCGAACCAGCACGCGCGCCAATGCGACACGCTGGCGTTCGCCTCCCGAAAGTTCGCGCGGCAGGCGTCTTTCCTTGCCCGCGAGGCCGGTGCGCGCGATCGCCTCCGCGATGTCAGCGCGGTCGGCCTCGGTCAGCCGCAGCGAGGGCGAGCGGCCGAGCCCGACATTCTCTTCGACCGAAAGATGGGCAAAAAGATTGTTTTCCTGGAACACCATCGACACCGGCCGCGCCGAAGGCGGCGCCGCGCCGACATCGGCGCCGCCGATCAGCACGCGGCCAGCCTGCGGCGTCTCGAAGCCCGCCACCAGATTGAGCAGCGTCGACTTGCCCGAGCCGCTCGGCCCCATGATGGCGGTAATTTTCGACGCGGCGAAATCGACATCGAAAACGAGCGGCGCGTCGCCGTAGCTGAACGAGACCGTGTCCAGCCGCACCTCGGCTCCCCTTGTCGCACCATTGGTGGCGCCCGCAGCCATCAGTCTCGTTCTCCCCTTCCCAGCCCGCTCGCCGCCACCACAAGCGCAAGGCAGACCAGACCGAGCAGCAGCGCCAGGCCGGCGGCGTCCTCGGTACGGTAGCTGCCCATGCGCGCCAGGAGAAGGTAGGGCAAGGTCTGCACGGAATCACTGCCGAACAATGCGATGACGCCGAGATCGCCAAGCGACAGCGCCATGGCAAACGCGAAAGCGGTGGCCAGCGGCCGTCGCAGCGAGGGCCAGTCGACCAGCCGCAACCGGGCCCAGCCCGCTATTCCCAGAAGCGCGCAGAGCCGCTCATGGCGCTCGCTCGCCGCATCATAGGCGGGGCGGATGGCACGGATGGCGAAAGGCATCGCCATGACTGCATTGACAGTGACGACCATGACCGGGGCTATGGCAAAGACATCGCCGACATGGCGCAGCAGAAGGAACCAGCCGGCGCCGATGACGATGGGCGGCACGACCAGGACGAAGCCGGCACCGGTGTCGGTGGCGTGTTCGAGCACGGTCCGCGGACCGGAGCGGCGCTTCAGGGCCAGCACGCGGCGCGCCATGGCGAGCGAAAGCGACAGCGCAACCGACAGCAGCGCCGACAGGAAAGCCAGCACGGCGCTGGTCAGCGTCGCCTGCCGCACCGCCGCTTCGCCGGCGAGACGACCGAGGTCGGCGCCGAGGCCTGACATCACCGTCGCCGTCATCGGCCCGGCGACGAACAAAAGGGCCAGCACGACGAGCGCGGCATTCAGCGCGGCCTCGGTCCTGCCGGCCGAGACGTAGCGGCGCGGCGCCACCGGCAGATTGGCGTCACCGGTGGTGTTGGCGCCGAGCCGCGTCAACGCCAGCACCACGACAAAGGTCAGCGCGATCTGCAGCAGCGTCAGCGCCACCGCCCGCGCGGGATCGAAATCGAAACGCAGAGCCTGGTAGATGCCGACCTCCAGCGTCGTCGCGCCGGGGCCACCGCCCAGCGTCAGCACGATCGTGAAGGATGTGATGCAGAGCATGAACACCAGGCCGGCGACGCCCGGCAGAGCGGCGCGCAGTGTCGGCCACTCGATCAGCCGGAAAGCCGGTGCGGCACCCATGCCGAGCTGGCTCGCCAGCCGCCATTGGTCGGCTTGGATGGTTTGCAGCGCTTCGAGGAACAGCCGCGTGGCCAGCGGCAGGTTGAAGAAGACATGAGCAACGAGGATGCCGGAGAGGCCATAGATGCCCGGCCAATTGTAACCGCCGACGGCACCAAGAAAGCCGGCGAAATAGCCGGCGCGGCCATAGAGCGCCAGGATGCCGAGCGCCGCCACGATCGCCGGCAGCGCCAACGGCAGGGCGAAGAGCTGGAGGATGAAGCCGCGGCCGGGAAAGCGCGGATGCCGCGACAGCGCGCGAGCCACGAACAGGGCCGGCGCCACCGACAACAGCGTCGAAAGCGCCGCCTGCCACAACGTAAAGCGCACGACGCGCAGGAGATAAGGATCGAAGGCTGCCCAGGCTCCGGAGAAATCGTTCGCGCCTTCGAAAAGAAGACCCGCAAACGCGCCGCCGATCAGGAGCCCGATCGCCGCAAGCGCGAGGATACCGGCGGAGATGCGGGGGTCAGACGCGCGCTGCACGCTGCGCCACCCAAAGGACCTTTAGCGAGCGTCGCGTTCCTTCGCGCCCCCCTCTGTCCTGCCGGACATCTCCCCCACTTGGGGAGAGATTGGCTGCTTCAGCGCTCCACCCTCTCCTGTGACGTCGCCAATTGGCGAAAGCCGTCGTGACGGCCAATCTCCCCCCTCGTGGGGGAGATGTCCGGCAGGACAGTGGGGGGCGCTGTAGAGCACTCATCATCCGATCATACGACCAAACTACTTGCTCATCACCGCCAGCCATTCATCCACCCATGCCTTGCGGTTGGCCGCGACCTCCTCGGGACTGAACAGCAAGGTTTTGGTCGGTTTGACCAGTCTGTCGAAGGCCGGATTGAGCGGCTTGTCGGTCTTGCCGGCCGGGAACATCCAGTTGGTCTCGGGGATGGCATCCTGGAATTTCGGCCCGGTCATGAAGGCGATGAACTTTTCCGCCAGCGGATTTTTGGCTCCCGTCGTGGTGATGCCGGCGACCTCGATCTGCAGATACTCGCCCTCCTCGAAGGAAGCGGCCTGGTAGCGCTCGGTGTTCTCGGCAACCATGTGGTAGGCGGGCGAGGTCGTGTAGGACAGCACCATCGGCGCCTCGCCCTTGGTGAACAGGCCGTAGGCCTCGCTCCAGCCCGGCGTCACGGTCAAGACCTTCGCCTTGAGCTTGGCCCAGGCCTCCGGCGCCTTGTCGCCATAGACCGACTTCACCCACAACAGCAGGCCGAGGCCCGGCGTCGAGGTGCGCGGATCCTGGATGACGATCTTGTCGTCGGCACTGCCCTCGACCAATTCCTTCAGGCTCTTGGGCGGCGTCTTCAGCTTCTGCGTGTCATAGACGACGGCGAAATAGCCATAGTCGTACGGGACAAAGATGTCGTCGTTCCAGCCGCCCGGCACATTGAGCCCGGTCACGGCGCCATGCGGCGCAAACAGGCCAGTGGCCTTGGCATCGGCGGTGAGATTGGTGTCGAGGCCAAGCACGATGTCGGCCTTGGTCGCGGCCCCTTCCAGCTTGACGCGGTTGAGCAGCGCGACGCCGTCGGCAACCGAGACGAAGTCGACATCGCAGCCGCATTCGGCCTCGAATTCCTTCTTCACCACCGGGCCGGGGCCCCAGTCGGCGGTAAAGCTCTCATAAGTGTAGACGGTGAGCTTGTCCTTGGCTAAGGCCGGCCCGGACAGAACCACGACCATTGCAGAGACAAGGGCGTATAAAAGCGTGCGCATCGGCGCCTCCTTCGTTCGGGTTAAAGGAATTGAGGCGTCGGACTGTCCGAAACGTCTAATCCCTCCGCCGGTACAAACCGGATCAGGTTCAGCGGGTTGGCGAGACTGCCTCTCAGCCGGTCCGCGAAATATCGCGTCCGGCACCCCGTTAGAGCGCCTCGACACATAGGCCCGGCCGGTGAACCGCGCAAGTGGCTGTTTGCCGGCCTTCCGTTTCCGCTGCCGGGCTGGTAAGGGCCACACGATATGAGCACATTCACCATCCTGCTTGGCGGCGATCTCATCCGCACGCCACGGCTCGACCGTCAGGTCGAGGGAACCCGCGTCGTCGCCGCCGATGCCGGCATCGGCCATGCAAGCACGCTCGGCCTTGTGCCGGAACTGTGGGTCGGCGATTTCGATTCCGTGCCCGCCGGCCTGCCGGATGAGTTGGCCGCCGTGCCGCGCCGGACCTTCCCGGCAGAGAAGGACGCCACCGATGGAGAACTCGCGATATCGGCCGCCCTGGAGCGCGGCGCGACCAGCCTCGTGCTCGCCGGCGCCTTCGGCGGCAAGCGCGCCGACCATGCCTTCCTGCACATGGCGCTCGCCCTGCGGCTGGCCGGGGCCGGGACAAAGGTGCTGTTGACCAGCGGCGCGCAGGAAGCCGTGCCCCTGGCGCACGGCACGGCCCGCTTCGACTATGCCGACGGCACCCTGTTCTCGATCCTGGGTTTTTCCGAGCTTGCCGGGCTGACCGTCGCCGGCGCGAAATGGCCGCTTGACCGCGTCAAGGTCGCGTTCGGCTCATCGCTGACCATCTCTAATGAGGTCAAGGGCAGGCTCGAGATCGCGCTGGGAGCGGGGCGCGCGCTGCTGCTCGCCCATCCCTATCCCTTGCCAGAAAGCTGACATGGCGCCGCCTCTTCTCAATCTCGACGGAATAAAACTGACGTTCGGCGGCACGCCCCTGCTCGACGGCGCCGACTTGGCTGCGTCGGCAGGCGACAAGATCGCGCTGGTCGGCCGCAACGGGTCCGGCAAGTCGACGCTGCTCAAGATCGCCGCCGGCCTGATCGAGCCGCAGGACGGCGAGGTGTTCCGCCAGCCATCGGCGACCGTCCGCTATCTGCCGCAAATGCCCGACATGGACGGCTTCGCAACCGTGCGCGCCTATGTCGAGGCCGGCCTCGGTCCCGCCGACGATCCTTATCGCGCCAGCTACCTGATGGAGCACCTCGGCCTCTCGGGCGAGGAGCAGCCGGGCGACCTCTCCGGCGGCGAGGCCAGGCGCGCCGCCCTTGCCCGCGTCATGGCGCCCGAGCCTGATATCCTGCTGCTCGATGAGCCGACCAACCACCTCGATCTCTCGGTGATCGAATGGCTGGAAGAGGAACTCGTCCGCACCTCCTCGGCCCTCATCGTCATCTCGCACGACCGCCGTTTCCTTGAGCGCGTCTCGCGCGCCACCGTGTGGCTCGACCGGGGCCAGACGCGCCGGCTGGATAAGGGCTTCGGCCATTTCGAGGAATGGCGCGACCAGGTGCTTGAGGAAGAAGAGCGCGAACAGCACAAGCTCGGCCGCCAGATCGTGCGCGAGGAACACTGGCTGCGTTATGGCGTGACGGCGCGGCGCAAGCGCAACATGCGCCGCCTGGGCGAATTGCAGACCATGCGCCAGCGTTTTCGCGGCCATCGCGGCGCCGAAGGCACCGCGACCATGGTGGCCAGCGACGCCGCCGAATCCGGCAAGCTGGTGATCGAGGCCAGGAACATCGAGAAGAGCTTTGGCGACCTCACCGTGGTCAAGGGGTTCTCGACCCGCATCCAACGCGGCGACCGCGTCGGCCTCGTCGGGCCGAACGGCGCCGGCAAGACGACGCTTCTGAAGATGCTGACCGGAGAATTGCAGCCGGATGCCGGTTCGGTGCGGCTCGGCACCAATCTGGAGATCGCCACGCTCGACCAGAAGCGCGAGGCGGTCGATCCGCAGGAGACGCTGGCTCAGTATCTCACCGACGGGCGCGGCGAGAACCTTGTCATCAATGGCGAGCAGCGCCACGTCGTCTCCTACATGAAGGACTTCCTGTTCAAGCCGGAGCAGGCACGCACGCCGGTGCGCGAGCTGTCGGGCGGCGAGCGGGCACGGCTGATCCTTGCGCGCGTGCTGGCCCGGCCGGCGAACTTGCTGGTGCTCGATGAGCCGACCAACGATCTCGACATGGAAACGCTGGAGTTGCTGCAGGAACTGGTCGCCGGTTTTGCCGGTACGGTCATCCTGGTCAGCCACGACCGCGATTTCCTCGACCGCACCGTGACCAGCGTGATCGCGCCGGACGGCGGCGGCCGCTGGGTCGAATATGCCGGCGGCTATTCCGACATGCTGGCGCAGCGCGGCGGCACCAGGCTCGACGACCGCAAGGCGCGGGCGAAGGCGGATGCAAGCGAGGCGCCGACGGCGAAGGCGGACAGCCCCACCGCCAAAGCCCCGGCAAAAAAACTCTCGTTCAAGCAGAAATTCGCGCTGGAATCGCTGCCCAAGAAGATCGAGGCGGTGACAGCCTCGATCTCGCGGCTGGAGAACAACATCGCCGATCCGGCCTATTACGAGCGCGATCCGGCCTCGTTCCAGAAGACCATCGCCGCCCTCGACAAGGAGCGCGCGACGCTGGCGGCACTGGAGGAAGAGTGGCTCGAACTGGAGATGTTGCGCGAGGAGATGGAGGGGTGAAGATGGTATGCGCTACGTTATGCGCTTAAAAGAGGGCTGTCTCCGTGCTTCAATCGACGACAAAACCTCAGCGAAAGTCTGTCAATACATCCATTGACGCTCAGCTGATCAAAGACGCCAAAGCGTCGGGTATCAATCTCTCGCGCGCCGCCGAGGCGGGTATTGCGAAGGCCATCGCGTCGGAAAAAACGCGTCGGTGGCAAGAGGAGAACTTTGAGGCGATTGTGAGCTCCAACGCCTATGTCGAGCGGAACGGGTTGCCATTGGCCACACGCCCGCTGTTTTGATGGGCCCGTTACGATCTCTATCGGAATGCCGGAGGCAGTGGTTACCTTGTCGATGTTCAGTCCGACCTTCTTGAGAGGCTGAACACGAGAGTCGTCATTCCGTTGATGCCGCCCGACACAGCCCCCGTTCCTGGCCGCCGGCTCTGCCTTGATGGCCACTGAATTGCCGGATGCCGAGGGAAATCTCTCCAAGCACCACGACGACATCGTCGCCGCGCTCGACATGCTGTTCCAAGGCTTCTGACCGGAGCCGACCGTTGCCGTCGGCTCAGCCCGCCGTCTTCGCCTGCCAAGCCTTGATCGCCTCGTCGAACACCTTCTCGCCGGGAATGCCTTTTTCCATCGTCAGCAACGCTCGTCGTCCGGTCTTGTAGACGACCGGCACGTCGATCCAGTCCTGTCCCCGAAGCAAGGTCAGGTTGGCGTCCTCGTCGGCCTTGGTGTCGTTGAGCGCGACGAGGAAGAAGCCGTCGGCGATCTTGGCCGGAATGCCGATCAGCGGGCTGCCGGCATCCTGCTCGGAACTCTTCATGGCCACGCGCAGGATGTTGTCGACGCCGCCGCCTTCGAAACCGTCGGGCGTCAGGAAGATCATCTCGATGATGTGGCTGGCCGGCAGCGTCTGGTCAGTGTTGCGGCGGATGGTCATGCGCAACTGGATGTCCTTGCCGGGAATGGTCGCCTCGGCGCGGATCGCCGGCTCAGGCGGCAGGTCGCCGCCGGGCGATTCCTGCACCAGCGACCAGACGATGTTGCCCGGCTCGGCCGAACCCTGCGCGGTGCTGGTGCGCTCCTCATAGAAGATCGCCTTCTGGCCGACCGGCAGAGAGGTTTGCGTCGGCGCACCGGCAGGCGAGGGCGGCGTGGCGGCGTTGTCAGCCGGCGCCGCGGGTGCGGTCCCATTGGCGGGTGGCGCCGCCGGCGCAGCGCCCGGTGCAGGGGGCGTGGTCCCGGCGGGCGCGCCTGCGGCCGGCGTGCCTCCTGCCGGAGCCGACAAGGCCGGGGTGGTCGTGGCTGAAGGCGGCGTCGTCAGCGCCGCGACGGACTCGCCCTCGCCCACGCCGCTCTGTCCGCCGGCCGGGCCAGGATCGACCTCGCTTCCTTGCGGTGTCAGTCTTTGAGTGAACTTCGGTGTCCCTTCGGGCTCGGCACCGCTAGCCGCAGGTGCCGGGGGCGTTGCCGCCGCATCGCTCGCCGGCTTGGCGGGTGTCGATTTGACCGGCTCGGTCGTCGCGACCTTGCTGCCGCCGCCCAGACCCAGCATCTTGCCGAAGGCATCCTTGTTCAGCCAGATGCCATAGCCGCCGCCGGCAATGACCAGCAACGCAACGGCAGCGGCAATCAGCCCGCCATAGCTGCGCTTGCGTTCAGCCGGACGCAAGCGCTGGAAAGTGTCGGCGGCCGCAGCCTCTTCGTCGCTCGCAAAGACATCGGCATGCTCGTCGTCCTGACCCACATCCATGCCAGGCTGAGCCCTGTCGTCGAACTCCGTGGCCGGCTGCACCGGTACGGGCTTTTGCCAGTTCGGCTCGACCTCGGCGGCGGGCGATGCAGGCCTGGAGATGTCGGGCTCCGGAGCGGGGGGCGGCGGCTTGTAGGGTTCAGCCTTCGAGGCAGGCGCTGCCGGCCAGGCCGGCTCCGCCTTTACCGGCTGTTTGGTATGGTTCGACTGGTTCTTGTTGCGATCGATGGAGGAAAATATGTGCTCCAGTTCGGCAAGCGGATCGGTCTCCGGCACGCTTTTGGCATATTCGCGCTCGAGCCTCGATATGGCGTCTTCCAGGCCGCGCTTCTGCCTTTCGGCTTCCGACGGCGAAAGCGGCGGCTCGCGCTCGGCAATCTTCTTTGCAATCGTCGAGCGCGCTTTGTCGTAGACTTTGGCCCGCAGCTCCGGCGTAGGATCGCCAAAATTGTTTATCGTATCCCTCAGAGCAGAAACGAAATCTTTCGCCATGCGTCAGTCGACCTGTATTGTGCTCCGGGCCGGCCTCCGCAAATCAGCCGCAACGCCCGGAAAGGCTTGAGAAACTAGTCTTGAAACGGATCGGTCACAAGTATCGTGTCGTCCCGTTCCGGGCTGGTGGAGAGGAGCGCGACCGGCGCGCCGATCAACTCCTCGATATGGCGGACATATTTGACGGCCTGGGCCGGAAGGTCGTTCCAGCTGCGCGCGCCGGCGGTGGTGCCTTTCCACCCCTCCAGCGTCTCGTAGATTGGCTCGACGCGGGCCTGCGCGCCCTGGCTGGCGGGTAAATAGTCGATCGTCTCGCCGTCGAGGCGGTAGCCGGTACAGACCTTGATCTCGTCCAGCCCGTCAAGCACATCGAGCTTGGTCAGGGCGATGCCCTTGATGCCGTTGACGGCGACGGCCTGGCGCACCAGCACCGCGTCGAACCAGCCGCAGCGGCGCTTGCGGCCGGTGACGACGCCGAATTCATGGCCGCGCGTGCCGAGGAATTCACCGATCTCGTTCTGCTGCTCGGTCGGGAACGGACCTTCGCCTACGCGCGTCGTATAGGCCTTGGTGATGCCAAGCACATAGCCGATGGCGCCCGGGCCCACGCCGGCACCGGCTGCCGCCTGGCCGGCGACGGTGTTGGACGAGGTGACAAACGGATAGGTGCCATGATCGATGTCGAGCAGCGTGCCTTGCGCGCCCTCGAACAGGATGCGCTCGCCGGCCCGGCGCTTGTCGTCGAGCACCTTCCAGACCCGGTCCATGTAGGGCAGGATTTCGCCGGCGACCGAGGTCAGCTCTTGCATGACCGCGTCATGCGTGGCTTCGGCATGGCCAAGGCCGCGACGCAGTGCATTGTGATGCGTCAACAGCCTGTCGACCTTCAAGGGTAGTGTTTCCAAATCCGCCAGATCCATCACCCGCACCGCGCGCCGGCCCACCTTGTCCTCATAGGCGGGGCCGATACCGCGGCGGGTCGTGCCAATCTTGGTCCCGGAATTTGAGGCGGCGTCCTCGCGGAAGCCGTCCAGTTCCCGGTGCAGGGACAGGATAAGCGCTGTGTTTTCGGCTATTTTCAGGCGCTCCGGCGTTACCTCGACGCCTTGCCCCTTGAGCTTCGCCACTTCGGCAACGAATGCGTGCGGATCGAAGACGACGCCATTGCCGATGATGGACAGCTTGCCCTGCCGCACGACGCCCGACGGCAACAGCGACAGCTTGTAGACCTTGCCGTCGACGACCAGCGTGTGGCCGGCATTGTGGCCGCCCTGGAAACGCACCACGACATCGGCGCGCTCCGACAGCCAGTCGACGATCTTGCCCTTGCCTTCGTCACCCCATTGCGAGCCGACGACCACCACATTGGCCATGTTTCTTTTCCTTCGAGGCGCCGCCGCGCGGCTTGGATACGGTTCGAAACGACAGGCCTCTATAACGTCAAGAGCAGGCCGATGCGACCTTTCTTTGCCGCCGAAAATGGACTGAGGCACAACAATTTTCAGCTTTGACATCATTTACTTGTCCAGGCGCGGGCAATAGGCCGGCGGGCACGCCCCATTCACCTCTTCCCGCTGCGACCCGCCATGCACCGAAGCGCCTACATGTTCCTGCTGCTCACCACCTTGCTGTGGGGCGGCAACTCGGTGGCCGGCAAGCTGGCGGTCGATCACGTCTCACCGATGACGCTGGTCTTCCTGCGCTGGGTGTTGGCGGTGGCGATCCTGCTGCCGATCGGCTGGAATGCGCTGAAAAGAGATTGGCCCGTGGTGCGCAGGCACTGGTTCGTGCTCGCCGCGCTTGGCGCCAGCGGCTTCACCTTGTTCAACACGATCTTCTATACGGCGCTCAATTACACGACCGCGATCAACGTTTCGATCGAGCAGGCGGCGATGCCTATCCTGATCATCGTAGCCAATTTCATCTTCTTCCGCCTGCGCGTGAACTGGGCGCAGATCGGCGGCGTGGTACTGACGATCTTCGGCGTCATCCTGACCGCCTGCCACGGCGATCCGCGCCGGCTGTTGACATTGGAGCTCAATTTCGGCGACGCCATCATGCTGGTCGCGGTCATCCTCTACAGCGGCTATTCGGTCGGGTTGCGGCTCAAGCCTGCCATGCAATGGCAGAGCCTGATGCTGGCTATGTCGCTCGCCGCGCTCGTCACCTCGCTGCCGTTCTTCCTATGGGAAATCGCGGCCGGCAAGGTCATCGTTCCCGACGCGCGCGGCTGGGCGGTGATCGTCTATACCGCGATCGGCGCCTCGGTCGTCTCGCAGATATTCTACATCAGGGGCAATGAGCTGATCGGCGCCAACCGGGCCGGCCTGTTCATCAACCTGGTGCCGATCTTCGGCACCCTGCTTTCGGTGCTGATCGTCGGCGAGACATTCCAGCTCTACCAGGCGTTGGCGCTCGTCCTCGTGCTGGGCGGCATCGCGCTTGCCGAATATAGCGGCCGCAAGGCAGCCATGCCGAGGCGCCAGTAAACTCGCTCGCGCCCCGATCGTCAGCCTTGAGGAGAGCGTCGGCTCGCCCGGCAATTCGCAGGACTACTGCAATTCCTTGCGCACCGCCGCCACGTCGTCGGACGAGACTGCCGGGGCGGCATTGCCCCAGCAGACAAGCCCTACACGCTGCCGACGTCGAACTGTAGCCGCTTGGCCGAATCGATCGATTTGTGCGCCCGCACCTGCTCCAGCACTTTTTCCGGGAACGGTGCGTCGAGATAGAGCAGCGCGATGGCATCGCCCCCTGGCCGGTTGCGGCCGAGCTGGAAGTTGGCGATGTTGACGCCGTTCTCGCCGCACACCGTGCCGAGCAGGCCGATAATGCCCGGCGCGTCGGCATTGGTCGTATAGAGCATGTGCTGGCCGACCTCGGCATCGAGATTGATGCCCTTGATCTGTATGAAGCGCGGCTTGCCGTCGGAAAAACAGGTGCCGGCGATCGAGCGCGTCATATGCTCGGTCTTGACCGTCAGCTTGATATAGCCGTCGAACACGCCCGATTTGTCGCGCTTGACCTCGGCGACGATGATGCCGCGCTCCTTCACCATGATCGGCGCCGACACCATGTTGACGTCTGCTACCTGCGGCCTGATCAGCCCGGCAAGGGCCGCGCTGATCAGCGCGCGCGTATTCATCGTCGCGGTCGAGCCGTCGAACAGGATTTCCACCTCCTTGATCGGGTCCTCGGTGACCTGGCCGACAAAGGCGCCAAGCACTTCGGCGAGCTTGACGAAGGGTTTGAGCCGCGGCGCTTCCTCCGCGGTGATCGACGGCATGTTGATGGCGTTGGAGACGGCGCCCTTGATCAGATAGTCGGCCATCTGTTCGGCGACCTGCAGCGCGACGTTCTCCTGTGCTTCCGCCGTCGAGGCACCGAGATGGGGGGTGGCCACCACATTCTCCATGCCGAACAATGCGTTCTGTTCGGCCGGCTCGGCCTCGAACACGTCGATGCCGGCGCCGGCCACCTTGCCGCTCTTCAGCGCCGCCACCAGGTCGGCTTCGACGACCAGCCCGCCACGGGCGCAGTTGATGATGCGCACGCCGTCCTTCATTTTGGCGATCGCGGCGGCATCGATGATGTTGCGCGTCTTGTCGGTCAACGGCGTGTGCAGCGTGATGAAGTCCGCGCGGGCGAAGAGCTCGTCCAGTTCAACCTTGTCGACGCCGAGTTCCTCGGCGCGTTTGTCCGACAGGAACGGATCGAAGGCGACGACATGCATCTTCAGGCCGACGCCGCGCGTGGCGACGATCGAGCCGATATTGCCGCAGCCGATGACGCCGAGCGTCTTGCCGGTGATCTCGACGCCCATGAAGCGGTTCTTTTCCCATTTGCCTGCATGCGTCGAGGCGTTGGCTTCCGGGATCTGGCGGGCGAGCGCGAAGATCATCGCTACCGCATGCTCGGCTGTCGTGATCGAATTGCCGAACGGCGTGTTCATCACGATAATGCCCTTGCGGCTGGCCGCCGGTATGTCGACATTGTCGACGCCGATGCCGGCCCGGCCGACGACCTTGAGCCTGGTGGCGGCATTGATCAGCTTCTCGGTAACCTTGGTCGCCGAGCGGATGGCGAGGCCGTCATACTGGTCAATTACTTCAAGCAGCTTCTCCTTGTCCTTGCCGAGATCTGGAAGATAGTCGACCTCGACGCCGCGATCCCTAAAGATCTGAACAGCGGTGGTGGAAAGTTTATCCGAGACGAGAACGCGAGGCATGGGATTGGTCCTTGTTGCTTACCCCACCCGCCTTCGCTTCGCTCAGGCACCTTCTCCACGGGGGAGAAGGTCAGGCGCCGATCTTTCTCCCCTTGTGGGAGAAGGTGGCCGCGAAGCGCCCGGATGAGGGCTGTTCCAGAAAATAGCTATTGAGTTTCAGGCTGCCGCTTTCAGCGACGCCTTCTGGCCGGCGAAGGCCCAGTCGAGCCAGGGCAGCAGAGCTTCGAGATCGGAGGTCTCGACCGTTGCGCCGCACCAGATGCGCAGGCCAGGCGGCGCGTCGCGATAGGAACCGATGTCATAGGCGACACCTTCCTTGTCGAGCGCTGAAACCAGACCCTTGGCGAAGGCCGCCTGTGCGTCGGCGTCGAGTGCAGCGACTTGTCCGTCGGTGAAGGACAGGCAGACGGACGTGTTCGACCGCGTCGCCGGCTCTACGGCGAGATGGCCAAGCCAGGAGGATTTCGCGACGAAACGGTCGAGCACGGCCGCGTTGGCGTCGGCCCTGGCGACCAGCGCATCGAGGCCGCCGATCGATTTCGCCCAGCTGAGCGCGTCGAGATAGTCCTCGACGCACAGCATCGACGGCGTGTTGATGGTTTCGCCCTTGAAGATGCCTTCGATCAATTTGCCGCCCGAGGTCAGGCGGAAGATCTTCGGCAGCGGCCATGCAGGCTTATAGCTCTCCAGCCGCTCGACGGCGCGGGGCGACAGGATCAGCATGCCATGCGCGCCTTCGCCGCCCAGCACCTTCTGCCAGGAGAAGGTCACGACATCGAGTTTCTCGAAGTCGAGCTTCTGCGCGAAGGCGGCCGATGTCGCGTCGCAGATGGTCAGACCCTTGCGATCGGCCGGGATGAAATCGCCGTTCGGCACGCGCACGCCCGAGGTCGTGCCGTTCCAGGTGAAGACCACGTCGCGGTCGAAATCGATCTTGCCGAGATCCGGCAGTTCGCCGTAACCGGCCTCGAGCTTGCGCACACCGGCAAGCTTCAACTGCTTGACCACGTCGGTGATCCAGCCGGAGCCGAAACTCTCCCAGGCGACCATGTCGACGCCGCGCTCACCCAGCAGCGACCAGAGTGCCATCTCGACGGCGCCTGTATCGGACGCCGGCACGATGCCGATGCGGTAGTCGGCAGGAACCTGGAGAATTTCGCGCGTCAGCGCGATCGCCTGTTCGAGCTTGGTCTTGCCGATCTTGGCGCGATGGGAACGGCCGAGCGCGGCAGCTTTCAGCGCCTCGACCGACCAGCCGGGGCGTTTCGCGCAGGGACCTGAGGAAAAATTGGGGTTTGCCGGACGGAGTCCGGGCTTCGTATGCGTCGTCATGGTGGTCTATCCTTCCAGATAGTGGCCCCTCGTTGGGGAGGGGTGGCCCACGGACGGCGATATGCGCTCGGGCTTCGGGCGTCAAGGGGAAAGTTTTTGTCGCGGGCAGGATACTGGCGACCCGCGATCAGGATCTCGTGAGCTTCAAACGCAAACGGCGGACCGAAGAGATCCGCCGCCAGGGTTCATGTATGCCAGCCTACTACCAGAGATCGTAGCGTAGCCCGAGCTTAACCTGATGATTGCTGATTCCCTTGTGGACCGGAAACGAGGTCAGGCTCTCGGCCGTCACATATTCGGCGTCGGGCGCCGAGAAATACTGATAGCCGAGATCGACGGAAACATTCTTCGACACCTGATAGGCAAGGCCGGCATTCAGCGTGTAAGCGAAGGAATACTTGGTCTTGTCGTCACTCAGTCCGAAGTCGTCGGTTGGATCGCCATTGTCGGTGAAATAGCTCGCCGAGAGCTTGTGCGTGCTCCTGACGATGCCGATGCCGGCGCCGAGATAGGGTGTTATGCCGACATAGGTTCCAAGGTCGACATAGCCGTTGAGCATGCCTGAAAAGGCATAGTTCTTCAGGGACGCCGACGCCAGGGTCGCCTCTGCCGCGGTCGCTGAATCGTCATAGCCAATGCCGATCTTGTTGCCGGGAAGGTAACCCAGATTGAGATCGGCACGCAGATAATCGTTGAAGTGGTAGCCGAAGCCGATGCTGGCGAAGACCGAGTCTTCCTCGTTGTCGAAGCTCGCCGGCGTGAAGGCGAAATCCTCATTCTTGAAGCTCTTCTCTACCAGGTAGGAGACATCGCCGCGCAGATACCAGCCCGAGCCGACCTCGACCGGCACGTAGTCGGGCGCCTGGTCGACATAGACCGGGGGATCATAGTCGGCGGCCAGCGCAGGCGTCAGCGGCATGATGGCGAATGTGGCAAGCACCGGCGCCATACGCGATGTGAGTTTCATGATCCCCTGCTCCCGATTTCGGCGCCACCAGACGGCAGCCATCGTTTCAGGAAGCATTGTTAACCATAGTGGTTAAGTCGGGGTTAAGGCTAACAGAGCGTTAGCGAATGATTTTCGGGCAGCCAGACAAGCGAAAACCGCCCGGCTGATGCCGGGCGGTTTCGGACCGTTGGATGGTCGGATGTTACTTGGTGTAGATCGGCTCGGGTTCGGGCTGATAGGCCACCGTCGGCGCGGCGCAACCGTTGTTGCCGCCGAACTGGTACCGCAGGCCGCCGCGCACCTCATGCGTGTCGATGCCGCGGTCGAAGCCCGGCCCGGCGCTGCTGATATCCCACTCGAACATGCGGCCGCCCTGGATGTGGCTGTAGCGATAGCCCGCGTCCAGGATCAGCTTGTCGGTCAGGCAGTAGGAAGCGCCGGCCATGAGCGCGTAGGCAAAGCGCCAGCTTTTCGCACCGGGGTTGAACTCGGTGGTGTTCGGGTCCCTGACATCGTCCCATCTGACATGCGCGCCGCCGATGCCGGCGCCGACATAGGGCGTGATGCCGTGATAGGTGCCGAGATCGACATAGGCGTTGGCCAGCAGCAGCAAGGCGCTCATTTTCGACACTTCGGTCGACGTCGAGAAAGCGTCCGAGGTTCCGCCGTCGAAGTTCGACTTGAACCAGTAATCGGCGGTCAAATCCGTACGAAAATGATCGTTGATCTTGTAGCCGACGCCGGCGCCGAGCGAGAAGCCGCCCTTGAGCTTGCCGAAATCGAAGCTCCTGTCGCCGGGAATGACGTTACAATTACAGGGATCGATGGTGTAGGTCGTGTAATCGATGCCGCGCACTTTCGACTTGTGGTAGTCGAGATCGCCGCGAATGTACCAGCCGCCGACATCGACTGGCTGCTCGTATACCGGCGGCGGCGCCTCTTCGACCACCGGCTCCGGAAGGTCGGCCGCGAACACCGGCCATGCCAGGCCCGCGAACAGCGCGGCGAACAGGGCCTTTCTTGCTGTATTGAACATGCTTGTCACCCCTAGAAACCCTCGGAACAGCGGTCGCGTCCGAATGAGATTGGCTTTCAGGCGTGGATAATGAATTGCAAAGGTTAAAAGGCATTTAACCCTGTCTATTAACCACGAATCTCGAGCATTTGAGGAATTCGGATGGTTCCACGTGTCTCGAGCCAGTTTCGCAGGCAAACAAAAGCCCGCCGGACGGGCGGGCTTCTAAGCAATCAGAGCGGCGTCGGCCCTCCGAATGCACCTGAGATCAGGCGGCGCTGCGTGTTTCCGAGATGACCTCGACGATGTCGTTGACGACGGCCTCGACCAGCTGCGGGTCGTCGCCCTCGGCCATGACACGGATCAGCGGCTCGGTGCCGGACGGCCGGATGACGAGCCGCCCCGCCTTGCCGAGGCGTTGACGGGCGTCCTCGATCGCAGCCTTGACCGGAGCTTCCTCGAGCGGCTTGCCGCCGGCGATGCGGACGTTCTTGAGGAGTTGCGGCACCGGCTCGAACTTCTTCGACAATTCGCTGACCGGCCGGCCCTGCCGCTTGATGCAGGCCAGCACCTGCAGCGCCGAAACCAGGCCGTCGCCCGTGGTCGAGAAGTCCGACAGCACGATGTGGCCCGACTGCTCGCCGCCGACATTGAGCCCGTGCGCGCGCATATGCTCGACGACATAGCGGTCGCCGACCTTGGTGCGGTGCAATTGCAGCTTCATGTCGCCGAGGAAGCGTTCGAGGCCGAGATTGGACATGACCGTCGAAACGACGCCACCGCCGGCAAGCCGCCCGCTCTGGTGCCAGGACTCGGCGATCATTGCCATGATCTGGTCGCCGTCGACGATCGCGCCGTTCTCGTCAACGATGACGACACGGTCGGCATCGCCGTCGAGCGCGATGCCGATGTCGGCGCGCACCTCGTGCACTTTCTTCTGCAGGCCTGCCGGATGGGTCGAGCCGCATTCCTTGTTGATGTTGAAGCCGTTGGGCTCGACATTGATGGCCACCACTTCGGCGCCCAGCTCCCAAAGCGCCTCGGGGGCAACCTTGTAGGCGGCGCCATTGGCGCAATCGACGACGATCCTCAAACCTGAAAGCGACATCGAACGCGGCAAGGTGCGCTTTGCAAACTCGATGTAGCGGTCATGCACGCCATCGACGCGCTTGGCGCGACCAAGTCCGTCGGAATCGGCGAGTGCCAGTTCGATATCCTTGTCCAGCATGCTCTCGATGCGCTCTTCGATCTCGTCGGAGAGCTTGTAGCCGTCGGGACCGAATAGCTTGATGCCATTGTCGTAATAAGGATTGTGCGAGGCCGAGATCATGACGCCGATATCGGCGCGCAGCGAACGCACCAACATGGCGACCGCCGGCGTCGGGATGGGGCCGAGCAGGAACACGTCCATGCCGGCGGCGCAGAGGCCCGCCACCATGGCGTTCTCGATCATGTAGCCGGAAAGTCTGGTGTCCTTGCCGAGCACCACACGGTGACGATGGCTGCCGCGCTGGAAGGACAGGCCGGCCGCCATGCCGACCCTCATCGCGATTTCCGCCGTCATTGGAAACTTGTTGGCGCGCCCGCGAATACCGTCCGTGCCGAAATAATTTCCTGCCATGCTAGTCAGTGTCCCCGGTGGTTCTTGCCCGGTACGTCATGCCATAATTGGCCGGCGCACTACGATCACATTTCGTGATTATCTGTTACCAATCCTTTAGAAAACCCTTGTTGTGCATTGCACACAGACTGGCGCAACCTAGCGTGATGGCGCTGCCTCGCCACAATATACCATGCCTGTGGACCATTCGACATGGATTTACCCACAAATTCTTGTCTTCCACCCGGCAACAGGCAACGATTTCATCACCTTGCCGGCCGAAGCCGGGTTTCGGCGATGTATACGCCACTTAGCATCTGGCGCAACCGACCGTTGAGCGTTATTGATTTGCTGGGACGTATAATGGGCTGCTGCAACGGAGAAACGCTATGCTCATCCACCGACTTGCCACTTTGACCGGCCTTGCGGTCGCGACGTTATTCCTGGCCGCGCCAGCCAACGCGCTGACGATGGCCGAATGCAGCACGAAGTATAACGCGGCCAAGGACGCGGGGACACTTGCCGGCCAGACCTGGAACCAGTTCCGCAAGGCGCAGTGCGGCACTGATGCCGCCGCGACAGCCAAGCCCGACGCCAAGGCAGCGGACACCAAGGCGGCCGATACGAAGCCGGCCAAGGCGACCAAGGCTGCGGCCGCCGCCGACGACGGAGCCAAAGGCCTGACCGCAAAGGAATGCAGCACCAAGTACCAGGCGGCCAAGGCCGCCGGCACGCTCAACGGCATGAAGTGGAACGACTTCCGCAAGAGCGAATGCGCCACCGGCGCGTCCGCTGCCGCCGGCGCATCCGCTGCCGCCGCCACCAAACCGGCGACCACCAAGGCGGCGACCACGGCTGCGGCAACCGACAGCTCGGGCAAGGGCCTGAGCATGGCCGACTGCAGCAGCAAGTACCAGGCTGCCAAGACCGCCAATACGCTCAACGGCATGAAGTGGAACGACTTCCGGAAGGCCGAATGCGGCGCCAGCGCCTCGGACGATGACACCGTCCCGGCTCCAACAGAGGCGACCTACACCAAGGAGCCGGCAAAGCCGACTGTCGCTGCGCCGAAGGGCGTGAGTTTCCCGACCGCAATCTCGCCGAAATTCGCCACCGAAACCCCGGCCAAGGCCCGCATGCATACCTGCCTCCAGCAGTACTATGCCAACAAGGACGCCAACACGCTTGGCGGCTTGAAGTGGATCCAGAAGGGCGGCGGCTTCTACAGCCTGTGCAATGCCAAGCTGAAGAGCTGAGCGACAGCACTATTTGAGGAAAGTAAGGCCCGCGAGCCGCAGGGTTCGCGGGCTTTTTTGCCCGCAGCTTCAGCAGGAATCCCCGCTGACGAGAGGCGCGTTGCCGGCGACGCTGCAAACTCCCCTCGTGGGGGAGATGGCCGGCAGGCCAGAGGGGGGGCACGAAGGATCGTTGCCTGCTCCCGGCCAGGTTGCCTCGCATTCACGAAAAGCTGGGCGAGGGTGGCTCGAGGAATCGTCGAACGGCAAGAGAGATCCTTCCCCGCAGCCCGGAAGGCCTAACTCGATTTGTCGGCGGACGCTGCCCCCGCTGAGCTGCCCGGCATCTTCCACAAAGTGGGAAGATTGGCTGCTGCCACGCCGGCTTCCGCCAATCGCCTAACAAACCTTGCAGGCGCAGGCCACGGAGAAACTCAGCAGCCTGCCCCAAAACAAAAACGCCGCGGTCGAACCGCGGCGTTTCTCAATTTGTTCTTGGCCGAGTTCAGCTCGACGGCTGCGGTTCCATGCCGCCCTCGGGCTCGGGACCCTTTTTGCGGCGGCCCGACTTCGGCACGGCCGAACCACGGCTCGGCGGCGTGTCGTCGCCGAGATCGCGCGCGGGCTTCTCGCCGGCGATCAGCTGCTTGATCTCGTCGCCCGACAGCGTCTCGTATTCGAGCAGGCCCTGCGCCAGCGCGATCCATTCCTTCTTCTTCTTGGTCAGCACCGACCTCGCGGTCGAATAGGCCTCGTCGATCAGGCGCCGCACCTCGGCGTCGATGATCTGCGCGGTTTCTTCCGAGATGTTCTGCGTGCGCGCCACCGAATGGCCGAGGAACACTTCCTCCTGGTTGTCGCCATAAGCGACATGGCCGAGCTTGTCGGAAAAGCCCCAGCGCGTGACCATGGCGCGCGCCAGCTTGGTCGCTTGCTCGATATCGGAGGAAGCGCCCGACGTGATGTTCTCCTTGCCGAACTTGAACTCCTCGGCGACGCGGCCGCCCATCATGATGGCAAGCCGTGAGATCATGTACTTGTAGCTCATCGAATAGCGGTCGCCTTCCGGCAACTGCATGACCATGCCGAGCGCGCGGCCGCGCGGAATGATTGTCGCCTTGTGCAGCGGATCGGCCGACGGCACGTTGAGCGCCAGTATGGCGTGACCGGCCTCGTGATAGGCGGTCAACTCCTTCTCGGCCTGGGTCATGGCCGAGGAGCGGCGCTCGGCGCCCATCATGATCTTGTCCTTGGCGTCCTCGAACTCGGCCATGGTCACGAGGCGCTTGTTACGCCGCGCCGCCATCAGGGCGGCCTCGTTGACGAGGTTCATCAGATCGGCGCCGGAGAAGCCCGGCGTGCCGCGGGAGACGACCTTGAGGTCGACATTGGGCGCCAGCGGCACGTTGCGCACATGCACTTTCAGGATCTTCTCGCGTCCGACGATGTCGGGGTTCGGCACCACCACCTGGCGGTCGAAACGGCCGGGCCTCAGCAGCGCCGGGTCGAGCACGTCGGGCCGGTTGGTGGCGGCGATCAGGATGATGCTTTCGTTGGACTCGAAGCCGTCCATCTCGACCAGCAGCTGATTCAGCGTCTGCTCGCGCTCATCATTACCGCCGCCGAGACCCGCGCCGCGGTGACGGCCGACCGCGTCGATTTCGTCGATGAAGATGATGCAGGGCGCGTTCTTCTTGGCCTGGTCGAACATGTCGCGCACGCGGCTGGCGCCGACGCCGACGAACATCTCGACGAAGTCCGAACCCGAAATGGTGAAGAACGGCACGTTTGCCTCGCCGGCGACCGAGCGGGCGAGCAGCGTCTTGCCGGTTCCCGGAGGGCCGACCAAGAGCACGCCGCGCGGGATCTTGCCGCCGAGCCGCTGGAATTTCTGCGGATCGCGCAGGAACTCGACGATCTCCTCCAGGTCTTCCTTGGCCTCGTCGACGCCGGCGACGTCCTGGAAGGTGACGCGGCCATGCGCCTCGGTCAGAAGCTTGGCCTTCGACTTGCCGAAGCCCATGGCACGACCGGAGCCGGACTGCATCTGGCGCATGAAGAATATCCATACGCCGAGGATCAGGATCATCGGCAGCCACGAGATCAGGTAGCCGAACAGCGAGTTTGAACCGTCGGTCTCCGGCCGCGCATTGATGGTGACGTTCTTGTCCTGCAGCCGCGAGACCAGCGACGGATCGCCGGGCGAATAGGTCTGGAAGCCGCTCGAATTGTCGGTGTAGGTGCCGGAGATGCGGGCGCCGGCGATGGTCACCGTCTTGACCCGGCCCGCCGCGACATCCTGCAGGAACTGCGAATAAGGTACATCGCTCGAAGCCCCACGCGTCTGCGGCGTCTGGAACAGATTGAAGAGGGCGATGAGCAGGACCGCTATGATCGCCCAGAGCGCGAGGTTGCGATAGTTCGGATTCATCAATTGTCCCGTTGGCGTCCGCGGGCGGACACGCGTCGTGAGAGGAAACTTGAGCCTAACATAGGGAGAGCGCCCCCCCTTGCCAAGCAGAACAGCACGTCTGGGTTAAGCTTTCGCCCATGACCGACCGGCGCTATGGCCGCTTGAAAGGCAGGGCGGGAGGCAACGGTGCGCCGATCAATTCGGCGACGACCCGCGCCGGCGCCAGGTCGAAGGACGGCAGGAAACGGACAAAAGGGGCGACGACGGCCTGTGCCGTGAACCTCGGCGACGCCTGCCCACCCTGAGGCAGGCCAGGGTTCTCAACGGCTTGCCGCGATGCCGGCTCGCAGGCCAGCGCGGCGCGCACGAGGCTGCGTGGCGTTTCGCCTTCCGCGATCGCCAGACGCTTCGCCGCCGCTGCCCCGAACGGCGCGATCAACAATGCACTGCCGCCGTCGTCCAACGTGATGTTCCGGCGGCCGTCCCAGAGCAGCCCGCCGGTGGCCGCGACCACACGCGGCAAGCCTCGCGTCTCGCGGCGCAGAAAGATGCCGGCGCGCCTGGAATCGACCACCGTCCGCGACAATGTGGCGCAAAGAAATCCAGCCTTCAGCCTACCGAACAGCGCCTCGCATCGCCCCTGGTCCGGCAGAAACGCAACGCCCCCGCTTGTGGCGAGGAGGATGCGCAGCGCATAGACGGCCGCCGGATCGTCGCCGGCCGAAAGCAGGGTCGGATCGAGGCGGACAAGACCCGGCGCCGGCTGGCTGGCGAAGCGCGCGATCAAATCCGCGGCGCGGATGCCAAGCCGGCTGCGCGCCTCGCTCTCGCGCGCCGCCAGCGTCAATGCGTCATCGATGCGCTGCGCACCGTCAGCGCCGGCCAGTGCCGCGCGCATGCGCGGTCGCTCGAAGGCCGCGTCGGCATTGGTCGGATCCTCGGCCCAGCCGACATGCTCGCGCCGCAGGAAGTTGCGCAAAGCCGCGCGCCGAATGCCAAGGAGCGGCCGCACGATCCATTCGTGCCAGTCGTGCAAGGTGACCGGCGCCATGCCGGCAAGGCCGCGCCCTTCCTCGCGGGCGCCCTTGCCTCGGACTAGCCGCATCAGCACCGTCTCGGCCTGGTCGTCCGCCGTGTGACCGGTCACGATCAGACCGAGGCCTTCCTCCCGCGCCGCCTCGGCCAGCAGCCGGTAGCGAGCCTCCCGCGCGGCGGCCGGCAGCCCGGTCGACGGCTTGCGTCCGGACCAGGCGACGATGCGGTGCGCGATGGCGTGCGCGGCGCAAAGCCTGGCCACCGCTTCCGCTTCGACCGCCGCGCCCTGCCGCAAACCGTGGTCGATCGTCACCGCCAGCAGCTTCGCGGACGGCGCGGTTCGGTCGAGATGTCGTTTGAGAAGGAGAAGTAGGGCGGACGAGTCGCTGCCGCCGGATACGGCCGCAACGGCGCCGCTGGTAAAGTCGATGTGCGAAAAAAGGTCTTTCGAAAGATCAGGCTCGGTGTCGAGCATCAATGCATGTCGCCCGAACACGGCTCCGAAGGCAGGGCAACGGCAGGCAGGAGAAGGGCTAGCACGCCGCCAGGGCCTTTTCCTGCTTCACGCGCTCCTTGAGCGTGTTGGAAATGTCGGGGTAGCGCTTGCCGACTTCGCTGAAGGTGGCGCAGGCCACGTCGTGCTGCTTCAGGCCGACCAGCGACACGCCGAGCTTCAGCAGCATGTCGGGGGCCTTCTTGGCCTTGGGATAGTCCTTGCTGGCGGCGAGGAAGACCTCCGCGGCATCGCGGTATTTCTGCTGGCCAAGCAGCGATTCGCCCAGCCAATAGTGCGCATCCGCCGTTTTCGCGTCACGGGGAAAACGCGCGATGTGGTCGCGAAAACCCTGTTCGGCGGTGCCGTAGTCGCCCGACAGGATGAACTGGTAGGAGTTGCGGTAGAGCTCCTCGGGATCGTTCGTGGAAGGCAGCGCCGCAACCACCGTGCCGCCGGACTTGCCGCTCTTGGCCGGAGCGCCGGCGGCTGGAGCGACATCCTGCGCCGGTGCGGTCGCCTGCGTGCTGCCGCCGGCATCGACCACATTGCCGTTCTTGTCGACGGTGATGCTGCCGAAGGTCTTTTCGGGCGCTCCCGTTCCGGGGATCACCTTGCCCGGATCACCGTCAGAGGATTCGACGATGACGTCCTCGACGCTCTGGCCGCCGCCAGCCGACTGGCCGGCCGCTGCCCGATTGTCGGCCTTCGCAGGCGGTTGCGTGGCCGGCGCCTCGGCCACGCTGTCATCGCTGTCGACGGGCGCGGCCTGTGACTTCTTCTGCCCGGCCGGCTGCTGCGCACCCTGCGTACCGCCTTCGAGCTGCTGGAAGCGGAACTCGTTGTCTTCCTGCTGTTTGCGGATCTGCTCCTGCATTTGCAGGATCTGGAAGTTCAGTTCCTCGATCTTGCCGTTCATCTGGCGCAGTTGGTCCTCGAGCCCGGTGGCGCCTGTGCCAGTCGACTGCTGCGCGAACTGAACCTGGTCCGACTTCTTCTTTTCGCCGAAAACGCCAGGCAGCTCGATGCTGGGCAGATGGAACGAGAAGCCGCTGTCGGCTGGCTGTCCCGTGCCATCAGTCCCTAAGCCACCCGCCATCGCGGTGACGCCTGAAAGGAGCAGCAGCGCAAGCGTGCCGCTCAGAACTGATCTTAAATGCATATGCCTCTCGCCGTGTCGTTAGCTTGTTCGCGCCTTCCAATCGGTATGGGACCAGCCAAGCGCCCTCGGCTCATAGCAGGACGCGAGACTTCGGCCAAATTTTGTTTGAAGGGACCAAACATGAAAAAGGCGGCCTTTCAGCCGCCTTTCGCAAACCTGTGTTGCATTTTTGTCGTCGTGTTTTTCGCGCGTCGCTCGACGCGCGAAAAATGTCAGGAACCGGCGCCGCTGAGCGTGGTGACCGCGCGGCGGTTCTGCGACCAGCAGGAGATGTCGTCGCAAACCGCGACCGGCCGTTCCTTGCCGTAGGAAATGGTCTTCAGGCGGTTGGCGGAGACGCCCTTGGAGACCAGGAAGTCGCGCGTGGCGGCGGCGCGGCGGGCACCGAGCGCCAAATTGTATTCGCGCGTGCCGCGTTCGTCGGCATGGCCTTCAACGACGATCGCATACTGCTTGTACTGGTTCAGCCACTGCGCCTGGCGCGACAGCGTCGTCTGGGCGTCGGCGCGGATCGAGGAGGAGTCCGTGTCGAAGAAGATGCGGTCGCCGATATTGACGGTGAAGTCCTGCGCCGATCCGGGCGTTGCGGCACCGGCGCCGTTGAGGCCGAGATCGGCGGCGCTGTTGGGCGTCTTCTTCGAAGCGCAACCGGCAATGGCGAGCATCGCCACCAGCGCGATCATGACGGGATTTCTGGTAAGTGCTGCGATACGGCTCATGCCGCCTCTCCTTCGCATTCGAGTGATTTCGTTGATCACCCAGTAACCACGTTTGGGTTAACCGGCATTCAAGAAACACGGTTAAAATTTGGTTTAGGCTGCCGTCCGCAGCCATTGCGCCCAACGCTTGACCAAGGGCGACATTGAGCGCGGACCGTAGGCGGAAATGCGGCTAAAACGCGACAAAGAGGTGGAAATGGAGAATTGAGGAATTGAAGAAATGAGGAAAAGGGTCATTTCAACTTCTTCCTGAGATTCACCAGCATTCCATAGATATGGACATAGGATTGCAGCCATTCATCGCGCTGCGCGTGGGTGATGTAGCCAAGGTCGAACGCATACGAAATCCACGTCTCTACTTCGCTGCATGATCCCATGCCATCGAAATGAAACGCGCAAATTCGGGCCTGGAATGGGTCTGTTTGGCAAATCCTTCAGCCAGATTGGCACAGATCGCCTTGCTGGATCGCCGCATTTGGTCAGCCAACGCGTATTGTTCCATTTTCGGAAAAACAAGCGTGGCCTTGTGGACGTCGAGGGAAACCCCATAAGCATGCCTATAGACATCCAAATCCTTCGCGCGCTTGATGTAACCCGCTTCTCTCTCCATCCCTCAATTCTTCATTTCTTCATTTCTCCAATTCCTCTCACTCCAGCAGCGGCGACCAGGCCGGATCGGAGGCAAAGTTCGCGGTCGGGATCGACTGCTCGTTGCGGCCGGTGAGATCGACAGAAACCAGTTTCGGGCCGCCGGCGGAATCGCGGAAGAACATCAACACGCGGCCGTTCGGCGCCCAGGTCGGCCCTTCCTGCTGGAAGCCGGACGACAGGATGCGCTCGCCCGAACCGTCGGTCTTCATGACGCCGATCTGGAATTCGCCGCCGGTCTGCTTGGTGAAGGCGATGAGATCGCCGCGCGGCGACCACACCGGCGTCGAATAGACCCCGTCGCCGAAGGAGATGCGGGTCTGGCCCGAACCGTCGGCGCCCATCACATAGATCTGCGCTCGGCCGCCGCGGTCGGAGGTGAACACCACCTTGCTGCCGTCGGGCGAATAGGAAGGCGAAGTGTCGATGGCGGTCGAGTTGGTGAGCCGGGTCGTCGAGCGGCTCCTGAGGTCCATGGCGAAGATGTTGGAATTGCCGTCGTCGCGCAGCAGGCTCATGATCACCTTCTGGCCATCCGGCGAAAAGCGCGGCGCAAACGTCATGCCCGGAAAATTGCCGACCAGTTCGCGCTGGCCGGTCTCGATCTGCAGGAGATACACCCGCGGCTGGCCGCTCTCATAGGACATGTAGGTGATTTCCTGCCGGTTCGGCGAGAAGCGCGGCGTCAAGACGATCGCCCTGCCGTCCGAGAGATAGCGCACATTGGCGCCGTCCTGGTCCATGATGGCGAGGCGCTTCTTGCGCGCATTCTTGGCGCCGGACTCGTCGATGAAAACGACGCGCGTGTCGAAATAGCCCTTCTCGCCGGTCAGCCGCTCGTAGATGGCGTCGGCGATGATGTGAGCGACGCGTCGCTGATTGGCGTCGTTGGCGAAGAACTGTTCGCCCGACATCTGCTGTCCAGCGAACGTGTCCCACAGCCGATACTGCGCGCGGATGCGCCCGTCGGCCTCCTTGCTGACGCTGCCGGTGACCAGAGCCTGGGCATTGATCACCTTCCAGTCGTCGAAGCGAGGCGCTGCGTCAGGATTGGCGATCTTCTCGATGAAGGCGCTTTTGTCGATCGGTGCGAACAGGCCCGAGCGCTTCAGGTCGGCGGTGACGATGCCGGAAATCTGCGCGCCAAGCCCATCGCCCGACTGGAAATCGGTGATGGCGATCGGCAGCGGCTCGACATTGCCCTTGTTGACGTTGATCTCGACGAGCGCCCACGCAGGCATGACGGCGCCGGCTATCGAGCCCAGCGCTATTGTCGCGACCATCAGGAGCGGCTTGAGGATGAATTTCATGTCTTCTCGCTTCTCTTCACTGATTCTGCGGAGGGCAGGCCTCAAAGGCCAAGCATTTCCCTCGGATCGAAAGTGACACGGACCTGGGCCCAGATGTCCTGTTTGCCCGCCGGAACCTGAAGGCCGGCCATGTTGCATTTCTGAACCGCACGCACGGCGCTTTCATCGAACTGGCGATTCCCGCTCGATTTCTCGACGGTGGGCCGGCCATCCAGCTTGCCCGAGGGGTCGAGGTTGAACATGACCACGGCGACGAAATTCTCCGAGCCCTCCAGCCCCGCCGGCAACGTCCAGCAACCGCCAAGCTGATCCGACAGGGCGCCCAGTTCTGATCTCGACAGCTTCTGCCCCTGGTCCTTCTCGCCGCCCAGCGAAGCCTGCTGTGTCGAACGCTTGGCGCCGCCGCCGGAGGGCTTCTGCTTATCCAGCAGGGCCGAGATCTCGTCGGAATTGAACTGCTTGTCGTCCGACTTCGGCTTGGATGAAGCCTCCTTGACCGGTTTGTCGGCGTCCTTGCGCTCCGGCGCCTTGGCGCTTTCGGCCTGTGCCGGCTGCGGCTTCGGCCGCGCCTGAGGCGCGGGCGCGGAGTCCGGCAGTTGGGCATCGTCAGGCTGGTCCTTGGCGATCGCCTGGGCGACCGCGTCCGGCTTCACCTCGGGTGTCGGCTCGATGGCCGCGGTCTTGTCCTGTGGCGGTGCGGGCGTCGGCTCCTTGGCCGGCGCCGGCTTCGGCTCGGTCTGCTTGACCGGCTCGGGCTTGACCTCTTCCTTGGGCTGCGGCGCGGGAGCCACTTCCGTGGCCGGCGTCGGCTTGGGCTTTTCCTGCGGCTTCGGCACGTCCTCGGTCTTCGGCTTTTCGATCGGCGTTGGCGCCGGCGGCGGGGCCGACGTCATGTCGACCGGCTTCGGCTTGGCCTCGGGCGTTATCGGCTTGTCGGTATCGACGCTGTTCTCGCCGACCTTCTGCGCATCCGGCACCACATCGGGACGCTGCGTGGGCAAGGGCGCCGGCTTTTCATGCACCACCGATTTCTTGTCGCCCTGCAGCACCTGGGCAGTGGCTTCGATCGGCACGATGTCGACAGCGACCGACTCGACGTCGGCCGACGGAAGCGCGGCCGGTGCCGACAGCGTGAACAGGCCGAAGCCAATCAGCGCCGCATGCATGATCACCGATGTGGTGAGGCCGGTCCTCATAGTGGGTCTATTGATCCTGTTCCTGCAGTGAAACCAGGCCGATATTCTTGTAGCCGGCGGCCGAAATGCGGGCCATCACCTTCATCGCCGTGCCATAGTCGGTGGACTTGTCACCGCGGATGAAGATGCGCTCGTCATAGCCGGTCTTCGAGATCGCCTGCAGCTTCGCCACCAGTTCCTCGATCGGGATTTCGGTCTCCTGGAGATAGATCTGGCCGGCGGCATTGATCGAAACGGTGATCGGCTGCGTGTCGGCATTCATCGCCTTGGCCTGCGTATCCGGCAGATCGATCGGCACGCCGACCGTCAAAAGCGGCGCCGCGACCATGAAGATGATCAACAGCACCAGCATCACGTCGACCATCGGCGTAACGTTGATTTCGGCAATGAGGCCATGATGGCGGCCCCGCCGCCTGTGGCCGCGCCCGCCGCGTCCAGCCATGCCTACGGACATTCCCATCGGCTTACTCCTCAGGCCTTCGGCGCTACTTTTTCATCGATTTGGCGCGAGAGTATGGCGGAGAACTCGTCGGAGAACCCTTCCATGCGCACCGCGATCTTGCTCGCGTCCGATGACAGCTTGTTGTAGGCGATGACGGCCGGAATGGCGGCGAGCAGGCCGATGGCGGTCGCCAGCAGCGCCTCGGCGATGCCGGGCGCGACCACCGACAGGCTGGTGTTCTTGGAGCCGGCGATCGCCTGGAACGACGTCATGATGCCAATGACGGTGCCGAACAGGCCGATGAACGGGGCCGCCGAGCCCGTGGTTGCGAGGAAGCCGAGGCGGCCTTCGAGCTTCTCCATCTCGCGGGTCAGCGCCAGGTCCATCGCCTTGTCGATGCGGGTTTGCAAGCCGAGCGGCGTCTTGGCGCCTTTTTCGAAACTCTTCTTCCACTCGCGCATGGCGGCGACGAAGATGGCGCCCATGCCCGATGTCTTGCGGTCGGCCAACGTTCGGTAAAGCTCCTCCAGCGACTGCCCCGACCAGAACACCTGCTCGAACCGGTTCAGCGCCAGCCGCATGCGGGCATAGGATACGAGCTTGTCGACGATGATCGCCCAGGTCCAGACCGAGGCGCAGAGCAGTCCGATCATGACCAGCTTGACCACCCAGCTGGCCTGCATGAACAGCGCCCAAATCGACAATTGCGCGCCCGGTTCGGCGAGTGCGATATTTTCCATCGTAACGTCCTTAAGATTTCCGGGCGAAGCTGGCGGCTGGCCCCTGGCATCCCTTGTGGTCGGTTCGCGCGAAGCTACCGGAACAACCCCAAAACGTGCCTTTCGCGGCCTTTTCGGGGCAAATGTTGGTGAAAGGAAGGCGCTGGATAGCGCCAATCTTCACCAATCTCTTCATGAACCGTTATGGTTAAGGATGGGTTAGTCCACCAGACGCGGCGCATTGCCGCGCTTCAAGCCGGCGCCGGCGATACCGACGACGCCGACCTTTTTAGCCCGCCTTGGGTATGAACGCTGCTATCCACTCCCTGGGGAAGCGGCGTGGCCGGCCATTCTCGCCGATGATCGCCGCCTCCACCCTGGCCTCGACCAGCACCTCGTCGCCGCGCTTGAGCTGCTGGGCCATGAAGATGCGCGCGCCGGAGATTTCCTCGGTCCGGGTGTCGATCGTCAGGATGTCGTCCATGCGGGCCGGGATGCGGAAGTCGATCTCCATGCGACGCACCACCCAGACTATTCTTTCGCCATGCTTGCCATCGGCAAGTTCGGTGTGGTGGACGCCGCTCAGCCTCAGATAGTCGGAGCGGCCGCGCTCGAGGAATTCGAGATAGCGGGCGTGGTAGACGACGCCGGAGAAATCGGTGTCGGCATAGTAGACCCGCGCCATCAGCCGATGGCCGAACGCCGTCAGCGCACCGGAAATCCCCGCCAGCAAGGTCGCGGATTCACCATGATCGTCCATTGCGCTTCCTTTTTCAGTCGCGGCAAGGCACCTGTGCCGCGCGTGACATGGCATCGGATGGCACTGTTGACGGCGATGATCAAGACCTTGGCGACGGCGCTGTTCGTGGTGATGGCTCTGTTCGTCGTTATGGCTCTGGCCCGGCCGGGCCAAGCCGCGACCTTCTCCATGAAGCGCGGGCTCAATCTCGACCAGTGGGTGACCTGGCCGGGCGAAGACCAATGGGGCAACGCCAAGGCCATCCTGCCCTACCCGGAATGGCGCAAATTTCTCAAGGACGACGATCTCGAGGCTCTGAAGCATGCAGGCTTCGATTTCCTGCGCATGCCGGTCGATCCTTCGCCCTTCCTTTCCGAAAATACGATGGCCTTGCGCGAGGATCTCTATGCCAGCGTGCTGGACTCTGTCCGCATGATCAACCGCGCCGGCCTGAAGGTTGTCGTCGACATGCATCTGATCCCCGCCGGCAGTGGGCGCAAGATCGGCATGGCCGAGGTGATGAACAACCCGGTGACATTCGATGCCTATGTCGAGGTGGTGCGCAAGATGGCGCACACGCTCGCCGGGGAAGATCCGGGGCAAGTGGCCTTCGAACCGATGAACGAACCGATCGTCGACTGCGACGCCGACGGCACCAGCCTGTGGCCGCAACGCCAGCAGAGGTTGTTCGCCGCGGCGCGTTCTTCGGCGACGAGATTGACGCTTGTGCTGACCGGGGCCTGCTATTCCGCGGCGTCGTCGCTGGAAAAAATCGATCCGATGGCGATCCCGGACGACAACGTCATCTGGACCTTCCATTCCTACGATCCGTTCCTGCTTACCCATCAGGGCGCGACCTGGGCCGGCGATTTCATTCCCTATGTGACCGGCCTGCCCTACCCGCTGACCGCGGTGCCGCCGGCTGAGCTCGACGTCACGCTCGACGCCATCCGCGCCAGGATCAAGGCCGAGGCACCTTGGGCGCGGCAGGGCGGGCTGCTTGCCTATCTCGACGAGCAGGTAGCCAGCATGGACACCGACGCCAAGCTGCTTGGTCTCATGGACGCCCCGTTCAAGGCCGTCGATGCCTGGGCGAAGGCCAACCGCATCAGGCCGGAAAACGTCACGCTGGGCGAGTTCGGCATGATCCGCCAGGAATACGGCAATCCCTATGTGATGCCGGCCGGCTATCGTGCCGCCTATGTCCGGGACATGATCGCGCGCGCCGAAGCGCATGGCTTCTCCTGGTCGGTCTGGAGTTACGGCGGCGCTTTCGGCATTGTCGATGCTTTCAACGGCGAAAAGGCCGAACCCGATGTGCTGGACGTAATCCGGTCGCTTCACTGAGCGCCGTTGCTCCACGCCGCCGCCGGGATCGATCAGCGAGATCTCCGGTCGCACGCCGCAAAGCGGTTACGGACGCTTGATCGCCGGCCCGAACGCCGCCGCTGGGGCCGCTATTCTTCCTGGAACAAATTGATCTGCTGTTGCGCCAGGTCCTTCGGCGCGTCGAGGCCGAGATGGCGCCAGGCATTGGCCGTCAGCACACGGCCGCGCGGCGTGCGCTGGATGAAACCCTGCTGGATGAGATAGGGCTCGATGATGTCCTCGATGGCATCGCGCGGCTCGGACAGGCCGGCGGCGATCGTCTCGATGCCGACCGGCCCGCCGCCGAAATTGCGCGCGATCATCGAAAGATACCGGCGGTCGAGCGCATCGAGGCCGAGCGCGTCGACCTCCAGCCGGGTCAAGGCCTCGTCGGCGATCAAGCGGTTCACATGACCATCGCCGGCGACCGAAGCGAAATCGCGCACGCGCCGCAACAGCCGGCCGGCGATGCGCGGCGTGCCTCGCGCGCGCCGCGCGATCTCCAGCGCGCCGTCATCGCCGAGCGGCATTTGCAGGATGCGTGCGCCGCGCCGCACGATCTGCTCCAGTTCCTCGACCGTGTAGAAGTTGAGCCGCACCGGGATGCCGAAGCGGTCGCGCAGCGGATTGGTGAGCAGGCCGAGCCGCGTGGTGGCGGCGACCAGGGTGAAACGGGCAAGGTCGATCTTGACCGAGCGCGCCGCCGGCCCCTCGCCGATGATCAGGTCGAGCTGGAAATCCTCCATCGCCGGATAGAGGATCTCTTCCACCGCAGGATTCAGCCTGTGGATCTCGTCGATGAACAGGACGTCGCCTTCTTCGAGATTGGTCAAGAGTGCGGCGAGATCGCCGGCTTTGGCGATGACCGGTCCGGAGGTTGAGCGGAAGTTGACGCCGAGCTCGCGCGCCATGATCTGCGCCAGCGTCGTCTTGCCTAGACCTGGCGGCCCGACGAACAGCACATGGTCGAGCGCTTCCTTGCGCCCCTTGGCGGCCTCGATGAACACTTTGAGGTTGGCCCGCACCGCCGCCTGGCCGACGAAATCGTCAAGCGTCTGGGGCCGCAAACTCTGGTCGGCATCCTCGCCGCGTTTTTCCGGAGCGATCAGACGGGGGGAAAGGCTCATGCCGCCTTCCTTGCATATGGCCGGGAACCGGACAAGCGTGCGCTCACCGCGCCAGTTCCTTGAGCCCGAAGCGAATCAGCTTCGACGCGTCCGCCTCCTCGCCCGCCGTCTTCAGTGCCGCCGCCACCGCATTGGCGGCGGTGTCGCGGGAATAGCCGAGATTGACTAGGGCCGAGACCGCGTCTGTGATCGGCGCGGCTGCCACGCCTTCGCCGAGCTCCTGCTTCAAGCCGATCGTGCCCGACGCGGCACCGGCATAGGCCGGCGCCTTGTTTTTCAATTCGGTAACGATGCGCTCGGCCACCTTCTTGCCGACGCCCGGCGCCCGGGAAACCATGGCGATGTCGCGCAACGCGATCGCGTTGGCAAGATCGGCCGGCGCCAGTGTCGACAGGATGGCCAGCGCCACCTTGGCGCCGACGCCCTGCACATTGCTCATCAACAGCCGGAACCATTCGCGCTCCAGCACCGACTGGAAGCCGTAGAGCCGGATCATGTCCTCGCGCACATAGGTCTCGATGAACAGCACCACCGCTTCGCCGGGCGAAGGCAGCGCGGCCAGCGTCCGCGCCGAGCAGTAGGCGACGTAGCCGACGCCATGCACGTCGACGAGGCAGTGGTCCTCGTCGATCTCGTCGAGCGTACCCTTGAGCTTGCCGATCATGCCAAATCTTTCATGGAAGATAGGCCCTCATGGGTGCGTTTCAGGAGAAATGATGTCAAGGTCCGGGAAATAACTGCGATAACGCGCGGCGTCGCGCGTCAAAAGACGATGTCCGGCAACGGTCGCATGAGCGCCAATAAAGAAGTCCGGCAAGGTTCGTTCGCGGATTCCACCAGCACGGCGATAACGGGAATGCGTCACACCTGCAAGGAAGGCCGCATCCCAGGGCAGAAACTCGCGATCGATCTCGAGCATGTCGACCGCTTTTCGAAGCGCTGCCTCCGAGGCGATCAGCGGCGCCAGTTCAGACCAGATGATCGTATTGACCACCAAGTCGCCGTCGCGGCGGCATGAGGCGATTGCAGACGCCGACCATTTTGTCAGCGGTCCGGCCGGCCCCCAAACGTCGATCAGGACATTTGTGTCAATCAACGTCGAGATCTTCACGCGGCCCCCTCAGCCACTCCATATACTCGTCGGTCGTCATGCCACCCAGATCCAACGTCCCCTCCATCCGGTCAAGGACATTACTGAACCTGCGCAATTTCTCCTCCTCGGGGAGATTCTCGTTGACGGCCACAAGCCGAGCACCCTCATCGGTGGCCACGAATTCCACCTCGGAGCCCGGGCGGATACCCAGGTGATCCCTTATCTGTTTGGGGATCGTGACTTGGCCTTTGGTGGTGACGCGCATGGTAATACCTCAAAGTATTACCTACGACAGACAAGGGAACAAGTCAAGAACATCGTCAACCGGCAAGTGCCATCCGATAGGCGACGCTTTGCCGGTGATGCGCATGGCAAATGGCTATGGCGAGCGCGTCGGCGGCATGTTCGGTGTCGAAGGTCGCTTTCGGCAGCAGCACCTTCACCATCATGTGGATCTGCTTCTTGTCGCCATGGCCGACGCCGATCACCGCCTTCTTGACGGCATTGGGTGCATATTCGGCAACGACCAGGCCGGCGCGTGCCGGCACCAGCATGGCGATGCCGCGCGCCTGGCCAAGCTTCAGCGTCGCCACCGCATCCTTGTTGACGAAGGTCTGTTCGACGGCCGCCTCATGCGGCATGGCCGTATGCAGGATTTCAGCCAACCCGTCATGCAGCTGGCACAGCCGCGTCGCCAGCGCCGCCTTGTCTTCGGAACGCACCGTGCCGGACGCGACGAAGCGCAGCGAATTGCCGAGGCTTTCGACAATGCCCCAGCCGGTGCGCCTTAGCCCCGGATCGATACCGATGATGCGAATCGCGTCCCCCATCCGGTTACTCTACCTCCCGGAGACAGCGATGCCAGCGAAATGTGAACAAACCGGAAACAGCAGCCCGCCGAGCCAGAAATGCTCCGAACCCCCTAGTTGCGGGCGAAAGCCGTGTTGAGCAGGCTGATCTGGTCCGAGACCGGATTGGGCCGGCGGCTCAAGGGCTGCATGTCGACCACCGCACCGGCGCCGTAGATCTCCTCGTCCATGCGGCGCACCAGTGCCTGCAGGCGCAGCGACCGGTTGACGAGGTCGAGGAAATCCTTGGGCAGTTCGGCCCAGCCGGCCGCCTCGTCATGGGCGGAGGCGGTGTCGAGGCGCACCTTGGACTTTTCCGATGCGACCTGGTCGCGGGTCATCTCGCCGGAATTCGCGGCGCGCTGCAGAAGCAGCCACGAGGCGACCTGCATCAGCCTGGTGGTCAGCCGCATCGATTCGGCCGCATAGAGCGTGGCCGCCAGCCGCGACAGCTTCTTGGCCTCGGCCCGGCCCTTGCCGTCGAGATACTCCGCCGCCTGTTCGACCAGCCCCATGCCTTCCTGGTAGAGCGGTTTGAAGGAGTGCGAAAAGACCCGACGTTCCGCCAGCTTGACGGTTTTCGCGCTGCCCTTCGAAGGCTCGTTCATCGATACGCCCCTGCACTTGCAACCGGCCGATTCGGCTTACTGCCGATACACCCGGAACCCTACATAACTGAAGCTTGAAAATGCGCCTCGTCCGGGGTGAAGGCAAGCACATGTTTAACAGAAGGTTAACGTGATCCGGTGCGGACCGTGTCGCTGGAAAGCGGACAAAAAAAGAGCCGCGGATAAGGCGGCTCTCAGGAGTTTAACAGGGAGGCGTCAAACAAAGTGGCTCCAACCACTCGGTAAGAATCCAGATCACTGGATGCGCATAGTAAACGCCTGTAAAGCTTAATGAACCCTTAACGGCGCCGATGTTTTTTGAGCGAACCCCGCGCCACTGTGCCGTAACAGCACAGTTCCTGAAGGATGTGCCGGGCCTCGACTCAGGCCGTTTTCCAAACCGCCGGCAAGGCGATGAAGGCAAACAGCAGCAAGGCCGCGTAGAAACCCATCGAAGACGCCGCCACCAGCGGTTCGATCGCGGCATTGCCGCCAAGCAGGAAGTAGAGCCCGATCAAAAGGCCGATGCCGCTGATTGCGGTCAGCCAGAAGTGAACGACGGCAACCGTCTTCTGTCCGACCGCCGGAAACAGATGATAGAAGAAGGCGAAGACCGCCGACATCAGCCAGCCAGCGACCATCGTATGGGCGTGGGTCGGCATCTGGCCATGGTCCTGGCTGATCGCCATGTACAGGCCGAGCGCCATGCCGCACAGCGCATAGATAACGGCCAGCGTAAAGAAATTCCGTGCTACCCCTTGCATATCTTTCCCCCAAGTTGCCTTTCCCGTTTTCGGGAAAGGGTTGATCGTCAGGCGATTGCTCTCGCCACCGGGCTCCCGGCGCGGGCGCACTAGCATCGGCACTGTTTCTGGACGATGTCGCGCCCCCGGACGCCACTCATAATAGCAGAAAACCGGATGGCGCGCTCGCAATATCAGCGGCTCCTTACGTTAGCCGGCACTTGAAACAGAACTGGTTTTTTCACGACATCGTTCCGAAACAGGCGCGGCGATACACGCTTGGCCATCGAAGCGGCGGGCGGGCGACGGCTCGCTTCCTTCGCTACATCAGGCACCGGGGAGAAGCCATGGATTGGTATTCCATCGTCAAATTGCTGCACATACTTTCGGTGACCCTGTGGGTCGGCGGCGGCTTCGCGCTGATGGTGCTGGCGACGCTTGCCGACCGCTCGGGAAACATCCAGGGAACGCTGCAGGCAATGCGGGCCACGGGCGAATTGGGAAACCGCTTCTTCGCGCCGATGTCGATACTGACGCTGGCCTTCGGACTGATCATGTGCTGGTTCTGGGTCGGCTTCTCGCAACTGTGGATCCTGATCGGTCTTGCCGGCTACGCCACCACCTTTTCAATCGGCATGTTCGTCTTCAAGCCGAGCGCCGATCGCATGGGCGCGATGATCGCCAGGGATGGCGTGACGCCGGCCGCCCTAGCCTATGGCCAGCGCATCCTGCCGGCGGCACGCTTCGACTATGCGGTGATGCTGGTCATCATCGCCGACATGGTGTTGAAGCCGACCATCCACGACTTCACGGTCCTTGCCGCCATGGTGCTTGTGTTGGCGGCCGGCGCCACCCTGGCGCTCGGCCGACCAAGGCGCATGGTGCCGAGCGTCGCCTGAGGCAGGCGAAAACGGTCCCGGCTACATCAGGCCGGCGATCCCGTCCCACAGAAGCTTCACCGCGACGACGGCCACCGTCGCATAGGTGAAGGGATAGAAGATCTCCGGACGCATGCGGCGCACCAGCCAGGCGCCGGCGATGGTCGATAGCGGCGCCAGCGGCATCAGCACCGCCGACGCGGTCAGATTGGTGCTGTCGAACTGGCCGAGCGCGAAATAGGGAACGAGCTTCAGCGCGTTGGTGGCGGCAAAGAAGATCGCCGCCGTGCCGGACAACACCTTCGGGTCGAGCCGGATCGGCAGCGCGTAGACCTGAAAGGGCGGGCCGCCGACATGGGCGACGAAGCTGGTGAAGCCGGCGACCGTGCCCCAGAGGGCCGCGGCGACGCGGTTGGGCTGCGCCGCATGATCGGCGCCGTGGCGGTACTTCAGATAGAGCCAGCGCAGCACGAAAATGATGGCGACGGCGCCGACGATCAGCCGCACGGCCTCCTCGGTGACCAGTGCGGCCGTCAGCCAACCGAGACCGATACCGATCACCGCGCCGGGCATCATGTCGACCAGCATCTTCCTGTTATAGACGCCCCACCATGTCCATACCGAAACGATGTCCATCAGGCATAGGATGGGCAGCAGGATGGCCGCCGCTTGCACCGGCGGCATGGTCAGCGCCATCAGCGGCACGCCGACGAAACCGACCGCGCCGCCAAATCCGCCCTTGGACAGGCCGACCAGAATGACCGCCGGGACGGCGGCCGCATAGAACCACGGATCGGAAAGCAGGCCTGACATGGAGGAGGGACTGGTCTGGAGGGAAAGCGAGTCAACGCCTGAATAGCCCAGATTCCCGAGCGGAGCGACAGCAAATGTGGGCGTCGCCACAGCAAGGCCGGCCCATTCTGCTCTGCCTATCGCCGGGCCGAGACCAGCAGGAACATCGGCCGCTCGAGCTCTTCCGCCAGTTCGGGCTTGGCCGCGATCTGCGCGTCCGTCGGACGGAATTCCTCGACATGCTCGATGGTGAAGCCGCACCGGATGAGCGTGTTGAACGTGGTGCCGATGGTGCGGTGGTGTTTCACAACTCCCTTGGCCAGCCAGTCTGTCTTGCGCGGTCCCTCCACCAGATACCGGTCGACGGGCCATGTCTTGCGGCCTTCGGCATCGACAGACCAGCCGGGATGGGTCGGCGCCATATAGATCGGATGCTCCGTCGAGAAGACGAAATGCCCGCCGGGGACTAGGCACCGGTGCACGGTCTGGAACAGCCGTGCGGCATCGCTGACATAGTGCAGGGCAAGCGAGCTGTAGGCGAGATCGAAAGCCGTCCGCGGCAGGCTGAGTTCGTCGAGATCGGCGCGCTCGTAGACGATGCCGGCGTCCGGGCCGGCGGCACGCGCCCGGGCGAGCATCTTTTCCGAGAGATCGAGACCCAGAACCTCCTTGGCCCCGTGTTCAAGAGCCCAGCGGCAGAACCAGCCGAAACCGCAACCAAGATCGACGATTCGCAAGCCGCCGAGGTCGGGAAGCATCGCGCGCAACGCCGGCCACTCGGCGGCGCCGTCCAGCCCTTGGATGGACCGGCCGAGCTGGCTGTAGCCTGCGAAGAAATCCGGCTGATCGTAGACATTCTGCGCCATGTTCTTTCCTCGTTGTTCATATGCCTGACTGGCGGAGCCGCCACGCATTTCCACCACCGCCAAGCAGAGTCAAGAAAGGCCGACCGGTCATGCGCCGAGCGGTGGCGGCCGCCGCCGGATCGGCTGCGCCTTGATGATGGCGGTGCTGGTCTCGGCCTTGTCGGCGATGCGATCGAGGATACCGTCGAGGTCGCCGATCGAGCGCACGAACAGCCTGGCCACGAAGCAGTCGTCCCCCGTGACCTTGTCGCATTCGCCGAACTCAGGGATCTCCTCGATCAGCTTCTGGACGATGTGCAGCTTGCCCGGCAGCGGCTTGATGCGCACGATCGCCTGCAATGTATAGCCGAGCGCCAGCGGGTCGATCTCGACGGTGAAAGCCCTGATAACCCCGCGCTCCTCGAGCCGCCTCAGCCGCTCCGAAACGCTCGGCGATGACAGCCCGACCTGGCCGGCCAGCTCCTTCAATGAAGTCCGCGCATCCCTCACCAGGATTTCGAGGAGACGTCGGTCGAGATCGTCAAGCATTTCACATTCTCAGGATTTCCGGATCTTTGCCCATGTTTAAATAGGCGAAACTAGCATGTCACCTTTCTCATTGGATGGAAAGCCCAGGATCAGCATGAGATTATGCACGCTCAATGATCTGGAGATTTGTCGTGAGCGATACAGCACGTGGGACGATCGAAATGTCCGCCGCAATGGCGATCCTGGGAACGATCGGATGGTTCGTCGTCCTGTCCGGCCAGCCTATCATGGATGTGGTGTTCTGGCGCTGCGCTTTCGGCGCGGTGACGCTGCTCTTCATCTGCGCCGGCCTCGGCCTGTTGCGCAACAGGCTGTCGCTTCGCGTTTTCGCCATCGCGGCCCTCGGTGGCGCCGCTATCGTCGTCAACTGGCTGCTGCTGTTTAGTGCATTCTCGCGCGCGTCGATCTCGATCGCCACCGCTGTCTACAATACCCAGCCTTTCATGCTGGTCGGCTTCGGCGCGCTCTTCTTCGGCGAGCGGCTGACCCTGACGAAATCGACTTGGCTGGCAATCGCCTTCGCCGGCATGGTGCTGATCGTCCAGGCCGCCCCTGACGCCGGCGATATCGGCACCAACTATTTCGCCGGCATCGTCATGGCGCTGGCCGCTGCCTTCTTCTGGGCCGTCGCCGCCATCGTCACCAAGAAGCTCAAGGGCACACCGCCGCATCTCATCGCGCTCGTCCAGGTCTGCGTCGGCGTGTTGATGCTGGCGCCCTTCGCCAATCTCTCGCATCTTCCGACCGACGCAAGGAGCTGGGCCATGCTGGCGACGCTCGGCATCGTCCACACCGGTCTGATGTACATCCTGATGTACGGCGCCATCCAGAAGCTGCCGACGCACCTGCAGGGGTCGCTGTCCTTCATCTACCCGATCGTTGCGATCCTGGTCGACGTCACGGCATTCGGCCATCGCCTGCATCTCAGCCAACTCGTCGGCGCCGCCGCCATCCTGATCGCGGCCGCCGGCATGAATCTCGGCTGGACATTGTGGAAGCCAAGGCCTGCCGCGGCAGGTGCGCAACCGATCGAGTAACGCCAATCGCCGGCGCTTCGGCGCTCAAAAATAGTGATCCCGCCTGCCCGCCTGTTCAAAGCGGGCACTTTGCTCTATGCCGCAATCCAACCATCTTCGCCCGGCATAGGCGAAACCCGGGATCGAAGACCATGAACGACGCAACGCCCCCCAATCGCTGCCGCATCGTGCTGATCGCGCCATCTGGCGTGCCGGCCGCCCGTATCGTCTCGGCCTTCGAGGGCGGCGACGTCGCCTCGCTCATCCTGCCGCAGAACGACATGGACGAAGCTTCCTTCCAGGCCTTCGCCGCCGAAATCGTACCGGCGGCACAGGCGGCCGGCATCGCGGTCGTCATTGCCGGCGATACGCGCATCGCCGGGCGTGTCCAGGCCGACGGCATTCATGTCGAGGTCTCCAAGGCCGAGCTCGCCGAGACGGTCGAGCATTTCCAGGCAAAAATGATGGTCGGCGCCGGCGGCGCCAAGACACGTGATGACGCGCTCGAACTCGGCGAAGTCAGGCCCGACTATATTTTCTTCGGCCGCTTCGGCTACGACAACAAGCCCGATCCGCATCCGCGCAACCTGGCGCTGGGACAATGGTGGGCGCAGATGATTCAGATCCCCTGCATTGTCATGGCCGGATCGGAGCTCGCTTCGATCGAAACCGTCGCAGATACGGGCGCCGAGTTCGTCGCCCTGTCGAGTGCGGTGTTCGCCGACGGCGTCGATCCCAAGGCGGCGATCGCGCGGGCCAATGCGCTGCTCGACGAAACCGCACCGCGTTTCGAGGACTGACGTGTCTTCGGCAAGGCTTCCCCTTCAGGCCCTGCTTGCTGCGGTCATGATCCAGGCCGCTGCCGCCGAAACGATTCCTTCGCCGCACCCTAAGCCGGATGCCGGCGTGCATACCGACAAGCCGATCGAAAAGCAGTTGCCGCAGCCCGCCACCACCGCCGAGCCAGCGCCATTGCCTTCGGCCGACGCGATCAATCCCGACCGCTTCGGCGCCAAGCCGGCGGATGCGGCCTACGGGGCTTTCCAGCGCGGACTCTACAAGACCGCCTACAACCTCGCGCTGGTGCGGGCGCAAAACGGCGACCCGGCGGCGCAGACGCTGGTGGCCGAGATCCTGTCGCGCGGACTGGGCGTGCCCCTCAATGCGGCCGAAGCGGCGAAATGGTACGCAGCCGCCGCCGAGCAAGGGGTGCCGGAATCGCAGTTCCAATATGCGCTGATGCTGCTCGACGGCCGCTACGTCAAAAAGGACGAAAAGGAAGCCTATGCGCTGATGCAGGCCGCCGCCGAAGCGGGCAACCGGCTGGCACAATTCAATTTCGCGCAGATGCTGGTCCAGCAGGACCCCGGCGACGCCGGCATCGCCAAGGCCGTGACCTATTACGAGCGCGCCGCGGCGACCGGCCTCGCCGACGCCCAGTATGCGATGTCACAGATCTATGCCAACGGCGTCGGCGGCAAATCGCGCGACGACGCCCAGGCCCGGCGCCTGCTGGCTCAGGCCGCGCGGCAAAACTATGACACCGCGCAACTCGACCTCGCCACCTGGATGATCGAGGGCCGCGGCGGCGGGCGTGATTTGAAATCCGCCTTCGGCTGGATGAAGCAGGCCGCCGAAGGCGGCAATGTCGCCGCCCAGAACCGCCTGGCGAAACTCTATATGCAAGGCATCGGCACCGAGCCGGACCTCGTGCTTGCCGGCGCCTGGTACATCGTCGCCCGCCGCGCCGGCCTCATCGACCCCGAGATGGACGATTTCCTGCAAGGATTGAGCGACGACCAGACCAAGCAGGCACTGCAGAAGGCAAACCGCCTGCCCTGACGCGATCAGCGGAAATCCAGCGGAAGTCATCGCGCGATGCTCGTCGAGGCAAGTGACCTCGATCTTTCCATGCAGATGGCTATCATGCGGTCGTCGCAGATCCGTCGGCTGGCAAAAGTCTTCGATATCATTACCGAAGCGGTCGCCGCGGTTTCGATGAGAGCGGTTGAGGGTTTATATCGCGGCATCGCTTCTCCAAGGAGGCAATGAAATGGCTTCGCCCGACAAACGATGCACGCATGGCAGCTTCATCCTCGAGGTAACGCCAAGCGCCGAAGGTTGCGAGGAGTGCCTGAAGACCGGTTCCTGGTGGGTGCATCTGCGGCTGTGCCGCACCTGTGGCCATGTCGGCTGCTGTGACAGTTCTCCGAACCGTCACGCCACCGGCCACTACCGGGCGACCGGCCATCCGGTCATCGAGGCCTACGACCCGCCCGAGACGTGGGGCTGGTGCTATGTCGACGAGGTCATGCTCGATTTCTCGCAGGACAAGACGCCGCAACGCGGCACCATCGTGCGCTTCGATTGAGCCGCCGCCACGGGACACCCGATCAGCGCCAGCTTGCCTCTTCGGGCGATTTGTGGTCTTGGAGGCCCGAAATCGCTGTCTTGCGAACATCTCATTCCCGGATCACATCATCATGGCCAAGATCAACGGCAACGAAATCCGTCCCGGCTACGTCATCGAGCACGATGGCGGCCTGTGGGTGGCCGTCAAGACCAACACGGTCAAGCCGGGCAAGGGCGGCGCCTATAACCAGGTCGAATTGAAGAACCTCATCAACGGCACAAAGCTGAACGAGCGCTTCCGTTCGGCAGAGACGGTCGAGCAGATCCGGCTCGATCTCAAGGATTTTTCCTTCCTCTACGAGCAGGGCGACGCCCTGGTGTTCATGGACACCGAGAGCTACGAGCAGCTCGAGCTGGCGAAGGACTTCGTCGGAGACCGCGCCGCTTTCCTGCAGGACGGCATGATGGTGACGGTCCAGCTCTACGAGGAAAGGCCTATCGGCATTTCGCTCCCCGACCAGGTAACGCTGACCATCACCGAAGCGGACCCGGTGGTAAGGGGCCAGACGGCGGCCTCTTCCTACAAGCCCGCGGTGCTGGAAAACGGCATTCGCGTGCTGGTGCCGCCATTCATCGGCGCGGGGGAACGCATCGTCGTCGACACCAATGAAATCACTTATATGCGCCGCGCCGACTGATGCATGTCGCCCAGAGGTGCCCCAGGTTTCGGGTCACCGACATGCATCAGGACAAAGGTTAAAGCGCGGGCAGCAGGAAGAGTTACGATGGCACGCTCAGCCCTTCTCAACGTCATGGTCCAGGCCGCAATGAAGGCCGGCCGCTCGCTGTCGCGCGATTTCGGCGAGGTCCAGAACCTGCAGGTCTCGATGAAGGGACCGGGCGACTATGTCAGCCAGGCCGACCGCAAGGCCGAGGATATTGTCTTTGCCGAACTGTCGAAGGCGCGGCCCGGTTACGGCTTCCTGATGGAAGAGCGCGGCACGATCGCCGGCGATGACAGCCAGCACCGCTGGATCGTCGATCCGCTCGACGGCACCACCAATTTCCTGCACGGCATTCCGCTTTTCGCTGTCTCGATCGCGCTCGAGCGCCAGGGCCAGATCGTGGCCGGCGTGATCTACAATCCGGCCATGGACGAGCTCTATACGACCGAGCGCGGCGGCGGCGCCTTCATGAACGACCGCCGCCTGCGTGTCGCCGGCCGCACCAAGCTCATCGACACCGTCATCGGCTGCGGGGTGCCGCATCTGGGGCGTGGCCAGCATGGCAATTTCCTGATCGAATTACGCAATGTCATGGCCGAGGTTTCCGGCGTCCGGCGCCTGGGTTCGGCCTCGCTCGATCTCGCTTACGTCGCCGCCGGCCGCATGGACGGATTCTGGGAAGTCGGCCTGTCGCCCTGGGACATCGCAGCCGGCCTGTTGCTGATCCGTGAAGCAGGAGGGTTCGCCTCCGACATGGACGGCGGCCAGGACATGCTCGACAACGGTTCGGTCGTCGCCGGCAACGAGATCATCCAGCGCGCCCTCCTGAAGGCCGTGAAAAAGCCGCTCGCTGCCCGCTGAAGCAGGAATAAGCGCGGAGTAATATCAAATCCCCGCCGCGCTGAAGCGCCGCAGTCGCAAAACGGCAAACAAAGCTTGAAATACTGTCCGGCGCTTGCCCAGATAGGGTTGACGCAGGACGATGATGATCAAGACGCCGCCGCAGATCGAGATCCCCTTTGTCGGACGATGGCACTATTCGCGTGCCGAGATGATCGCCGACGGCATCGTCCATGCCGTCGGCATCGTGCTGGCGATCGCGGCCGGTTCGGCGCTGCTGGCGCTGGCCGCCTTTCGGGTCGGACCGGGCGAATACATCGCCGCCGCCTTCTATGTCGTGTCGCTGCTCACCGTGCTCTCGGTGTCGCTGACCTACAATCTATGGCCGGTGACTTCGCCGGTGAAATGGATTTTGCGGCGTTTCGACCACGCTGCGATCTATCTGCTCATCGCCGCCACCTACACGCCCTTTCTCGCGCAGCTCGACGGCTCGGCGCTGGCCGGCTGGATGATCGTCCTGGTCTGGACCGCGGCCATTATCGGCATCGCCATAAAGGTGTTTTTCCCCGGCCGCTTCGACCGGCTGGCGATCGTCTTCTATCTCGCCATCGGCTGGAGCGGCATCGTCCTGGTCGAGCCGCTCGTCGCTACCTTGCCGACGACGGCGATCGTGCTCATCGTCGCCGGCGGCGTCGTCTATTCCTGCGGCGTGATCTTCTTCGCCTGGAAGGGGCTGCGCTTCCACAACGCGCTGTGGCATGGTTTCGTGGTCACCGGCGCAGGCCTGCATCTGGCGGCGATGGTCGATTGCCTGGTCATCAACCGTCTCTGAAACTGCTGGCGGCAATATTGCCAAGCACCATTCAATTTGGTCACAATTCCGTTTAGAGTCGCCGACGACGTGATCGGCGGCAGCGGCATCGGAAACGGGGCACGGATGGCTTTTCTCAGATCCTTCGGCATGGGCAGGCGCTCCGACGTGCTGATCTACGATCCACACAAATTGTCGAGCCCGCAGGTCTTTCTCCTGACCATGGTCATCTTCCTGGCCATCGTCGCCTTCATCGCAGCGATCCTGACACGGCAGATCTCGACCGCCTTCGTCACCAATCCCGGGCTCAACGGCCTGATCATCGGCGTGCTTGCCGTCGGCATCCTTTTGGCCTTCGTCCAGGTCGGGCGGCTGTTTCGCGAAGTGCGCTGGGTCAACTCCTTCCGCGCCGGTTCCGAGATCACCGAACCGGTGCTGCTGGCGCCGATGAAGGCGATGATCGGCCGCTCGTCGAGCATGGCGTTTTCGACCAGCTCGATGCGCACCATGCTCGACTCCATCGCCACGCGGCTCGATGAAAGCCGCGACACCTCGCGCTACCTCGTCGGCCTCCTGGTGTTCCTTGGCCTGCTCGGCACCTTCTGGGGCCTGCTGAACACGATCGGCTCCATCCGCGAGACCATCGAGTCGCTCGATCCCGGCACGGGCGATGCCGCCGCTGTGCTGGATTCGCTGAAGCAAGGGCTGTCGGCGCCGCTCGCCGGCATGGGCACGGCCTTCTCGTCGTCGCTGTTCGGCCTGTCCGGCTCGCTCGTTCTCGGTTTCCTCGACCTGCAGGCCGGCCGCGCGCAGACGCGCTTCTACACCGAACTGGAGAACTGGCTGTCCTCGGTCACCGACCTGTCGTCCGACATCGTCGTCTCCGACGCGGTCCGGACCGAGCCTTCCGATGAAATCCGCCTGCTGTCGGAGCGGCTGCGCAGCATGCAGGAGAATGGCGGCGGCTCCAATCCGCGCGTCGCCACCGCCATGGCCAATCTCGCCGACGGCATTTCCGGCCTGGTCAAGAACATGCGCTCCGAGCAGCAGATCATGCGCGACTGGGTCGAAGCACAGTCGGATGAACAAAAGGCGATGCGCAACACGCTGGAAAAGATCGCCGACGCCCTGAAGAAGACCGGGGTGCACTAGCATGGCGCTCGCCAGGAGCCGGCGCGCCGACCGCCGCATCGACTATTGGCCGGGCTTCGTCGACGCGTTGTCGACGCTGCTTCTGGCCATCATGTTCCTGCTCACCGTCTTCGTGCTGGCGCAGTTCCTGCTCGGCCGCGAAATCTCCGGCAAGGACGCCGTGCTGTCGCGTCTCAATTCGCAGATCAACGAACTGACGCAGCTTCTGGCGCTGGAGCGTTCCACGACACAGGACAAGGAGGATTCGCTCGCCAATCTGCAGGCATCGCTGTCGGCGGCCGAAGCGGAGAAGAGCCGGCTCCAGCAGCTGCTGGCGCAAGGTGCGGGCGCCGGTGATGCGGCCAACCAGCGCGCGGCGGCGCTGACGGGCGAGCTCGACAGCCAGCGCCAGATCAGCCAGCAGGCGCTGAGCCAGGTCGAGATCCTCAATCAGCAGATCGCGGCCTTGCGCAAGCAGATCGGCGCGCTCGAGGACGCGCTCAACGTCTCCGAGGCCCGCGACCGGGATTCCAACACCAAGATCGCCGACCTTGGCCGCCGCCTCAACGTGGCGCTGGCGCAGCGCGTGCAGGAACTCAACCGCTACCGCTCCGACTTCTTCGGCCGCCTGCGCGAAATCCTCGCCGACCGCGAGAACATCCGCATAGTCGGCGACCGCTTCGTCTTCCAGTCGGAAGTGTTGTTTCCGACCGGCTCGGAGGTGATCAACGATGCCGGCAAGGTCGAGATGAAGAAACTTGCCGACGCCATCATCGAGTTGCAGAAGGAGATTCCCCCGGAGATCAACTGGGTGCTGCGCGTCGACGGCCATACCGACAACAAGCCGCTGTCCGGCACCGGTCGGTATCGCGACAATTGGGAGCTGTCGACGGCGCGCTCCACTTCCGTGGTGAAGTTCCTGATCGAGAACGGCGTGCCGGCCAACCGGCTGGTCGCCGCCGGCTTCGGCGAGTTCCAGCCGCTCGATCCCGCCGACACCGAAGAGGCGCGCAACAAGAACCGCCGGATCGAACTGAAGCTCACCGAACGGTGATCCATCATCACGCGATCTCACGCGAATTTGTTCGCCGGCTCAACTCTAGGGCGCAGTTGTGCACCGGCAAGGCCTGAAAAGATTATCTTTTTTTAATTACACTTCGCCGCAAAGCGCTCCTAGCGTGCTGCGCAGGGCCGAGAACCGCCGGCGATGCCTCCCATCGCGACGCGACGGAACTGGACGGCCCGCATCGTCCGGAAGCGGAACGGCAGAGCCGTTCTTTTCCGCAGCAAAAGGAGGCGCCGTCATGCGCTCTTCAGCATCTCTCAAGACTGCAACCCTTGCCGCGATTCTTGTCGCCGCCCCGCTTGCCGGCGCCTACGCCGCGGGTCACCACAAGGGCGCGCTCGACGCGACCGACCCAACCGACATGACCGGCCCGCGTGTCGAGGCTCTCATTGAACAGGTTCAAGGCGTGCATCAGGGCATAATCACCGCCAGACAGGCCAACAACATCACCCCGGCCGCGGCGGAGCGCCTGGAGATGCGCACCGCTCGCATAGGTCAGGCGGCGGAGAAGATAGCCTCGTCGGATCACGGCAGGATACCGGCCGCACAATATCATGACCTGCTGCGCCGTCTCGACAATGTCGACCAGCGGCTGAGGGTCGACATCGGTAGCGGTTTCCTGATGGGCGACGGCGCCGACGGCGGGAACTATCCGAACGGCTGAGGCCATTCTGATCGCGGCCCAAAAGGAAGGGACCACCTGGCGTCTACGGGACCCAATCCCGCAGGCGCCTCTTTTCCTCACCAGCCGAGCCAGACCGCTACCAAGGCAGCCGCTGCCGGCGCGGCCTGCACGAACAGGATCTTGCGACCGACCGTTGCCGCCCCGTAGAGCCCGGCAACGGCCACGCAGAGCAGGAAGAAAACCTTGACCTGGAAACCGGCCGTGCCGAGGTAGAGGGCCCAGATCAGGCCGGCGGCGAGAAAGCCGTTATAGAGACCCTGATTGGCGGCAAGCACCTTCGAGGCGCTGGCGAATTCCGGCGTCAGCCGGAATGCCTTGTGCCCGCGCGGCGTATCCCAGAGCACCATCTCCAGATAGACGATATAGACATGGATCAAAGCCACCAGCCCGACCAGGATGTTGCCGATCATCGTATTCCCTCGTGATGTATCGTCGGGCAGCATTTCACGCGTCGGCTCGCCAGCGCAAGGCGCATCTGCCGGACGGCGCGTGAGGGTTGCAAACGCGCCGGCGTTGGTATCTTTTTCGCCCTTCCCAATCACGGAAGCCGCCATGTCCTTTCAAAAACTCGATGACCTCGGCCACAAGCTCGAAGCCCTGGAGCACGCGCTGGCCATCCTCGGCGCCGATGAAGCGACCCACATGGCCGTCGGTGGCGGCGAGAAGCGCGCCGAGGCCATGGCGGCACTTGCCGGCATGTACCACACCAGGGCGACCGCGCCGGAAATAGCGGACTGGATCGCCGCCGCCGAAGGCGAGGCGCTTGACGATGAACAGCGGGCGGCGCTGGCCGAACTGCGGCGGCAATACACCAACCTGACCTGCCTGCCGGTCGAATTCGTCGAACGCCAGACGACCGCCCGCATGCGCTGCGAGCAGCTGTGGCGCGACCTGCGGGCCAAGAACGACTGGGCGGGCTTCCTGCCGGCGCTTGAAGGCGTGGTGGCGCTGGTGCGCGAAGAGGCGGCCCTGCGCGCCGACATCCTCGGCCTCGCCCCCTACGACGCGCTGATGGAGCAATACGACCCCGGCAACCGCACCGCCGACATCACCCCGGTGTTCGCCGACTTGAAGGCTTTCCTCAAGGGGTTCGTGCCGGAAGCGCTGGCGGCGCAGGAAGCGCGGCTGCGCAAGCATCCGCTGAAGCCGCTTGCGGGCAGCTACGCGATCGACAGGCAGCGTGAACTCGGCCTTGCCATGATGGCGGCGGTCGGCTTCGACCTGACGCACGGCTCGCTGTCGGTGTCGCACCATCCGTTCTGTGGCGGTGTGCCGAGCGACGTGCGCATCACCACCCGCTACAAGACTTCCGATTTCTTGTCGGCGCTGATGGGCGTGCTGCACGAGACCGGCCACGCACTCTACGAGCAGAACCTGCCGAAGGCCTGGTCGCACTGGCCGCTCGGCAAGGCGCGCGGCATGGCCGTGCATGAAAGCCAGAGTCTGTTCGTTGAAAAGCAGATCGGGCGCAATCCCGCCTTCTGGCGTTGGGCATTGCCGGTCGTGGAAAAGCATCTCGGCGAAATCTGGTCGCTCGACGACATCCTGCCGCATGTCCACCATGTCGAGCGCGGCCTGATCCGTGTCGATGCCGACGAGGTGACGTATCCGCTGCATGTCATCCTGCGCTATGAACTGGAGCAGGAGCTCGTCTCCGGCAGGCTCGAGGTGGCCGAACTGCCCGAGGCCTGGGACGCCAGGATGCGCGACTATCTCGGCCTCTCAACCATCGACAACCCCGCGGACGGGCCGATGCAGGACGTGCATTGGCCTGCTGCCGCCTTTGGCTACTTTCCCTCCTACACGCTGGGCGCGATAATGGCGGCGCAGCAATGGGCGGCGCTGACGCGGGAGCATCCGTCGGCCGATGACGATCTTGCCATGGGGAATTTCGGTGCCATCAACGATTGGCGCCGCAAGAACATATGGTCGCACGGATCGCGCTGGTCGACGCCCGACCTGCTCGAACGCGCCACCGGTGAAAAGCTCAATGCCGTCTATTTCACCGACCACCTGCGCAAACGGTATGGAGCCGCGTGAGCACGCCCAGCGTCGCCGCTACTCAGCCGCGCCCCTGAAGGCGCTGGCGCCGGTCTCGAACTGCAGCTTGGCCAGCCGGGCATAGATGCCGCCCTTGGTCACCAGGCTCTGATGCGTGCCTTCCTCGACGATGCGGCCGCCATCCATCACCAGGATGCGGTCGGCCTTCAGCACCGTCGCCAGGCGGTGCGCGATGACGATCGTGGTGCGGCCCCGCATCAGCCGCTCCAGCGCCATTTGCACCAGCGTCTCGCTTTCGGCGTCGAGTGCCGAGGTCGCCTCGTCGAGCAACAGGATCGGCGCGTCGCGCAGGATGGCGCGGGCGATCGCCACCCGCTGGCGTTGCCCGCCCGACAGCGTCACGCCGCGCTCGCCGACCTGGCTGTCATAGCCCTTCTCGAGCTTGAGGATGAATTCGTCGGCCAGCGCGTCCTTTGCCGCCGCTTCGATCTCTGACTCGCTGGCGCCCGGCCGGCCGAAGCCGATATTGTCGCGCGCGCTGGCCGCGAAGATGGTGACGTCCTGCGGCACGATGGCGATGCGCTGCCGTATCGAAAGGGGGTCGGCTTCGCGGATGTCGACGCCGTCGATCAGGATCCTGCCGGTCTCCGGATCGTAGAAGCGCAGGATCAGCGAGAACACCGTGCTCTTGCCCGCTCCCGAGGGACCGACGATCGCCACCGTCTCGCCAGGCTTGACCGAGAAGCTCAGGCCGTGGACGGCGGCGCGGTCGGGCCGGGCCGGGTAGGAAAAGGACACGGCCTCGAAGCTGATCGCTCCCTTGCTCGCCACCGGCAGCGGCCTGGGATTGGCAGGCGCCACGATCGCCGGCTCCTCGGCCAGGATTTCGGTCAGCCGTTCGGCGGCACCTGCTGCCTGGGCCAATTCGCCCCAGACCTCCGATAGCGCGCCGAGCGCACCGGCGGCGAATACCGAATAGAGCAGGAACTGGCCTAGCGTGCCCGGCGACAGATTGCCGTCGAGCACGTCGCGCGAGCCGAACCACAGCACCGCCACGACCGAGGAGAAAATCGTGAAGATGGCGAAGAAGGTGAGGAACGAGCGCGCGAAGATCGAGGCGCGCGCGGCTTCGAAGGCAGCCTCGACGGCACCCGAAAAACGCCCGGTGACCAGCGTCTCATTGGTGAAGGCCTGCAATGTGCGCACCGCGCCGATCTGCTCGCTGGCATAGGCGGTGGCATCGGCCAGCGTGTCCTGCGCCTGCCTTGACTTGCGCCGCACCGAGCGGCCGAAGGCGACCAGCGGCAGCACGATGATTGGAATGGCTGCGATGACCAGCCCGGACAGTTTCGGGCTGGTGAAAACCATCATCGCGACCGCGCCGAGGCCAAGGATGACATTGCGCAGCGCCACCGAAGCGGTCGCCCCGACCGCCGATTTGACCTGCGTGGTGTCGGCGGCGAGCCGCGACACGATCTCGCCCGACTGGGCAGTGTCGAAGAAGGCCGGCGACAGTTTCGTCACATGGGCAAAGACATCGCGCCTGATATCGGCGACGACGCGCTCGCCGAGCGTGATGACGAAATAGTAGCGGCCCGCCGATGCCGCCGCCAGCAGCGCGGCCATCGCCACCAGCGCGGCGAAATATTCGGCGATGAAGGAGGAACCGGACGGCGTGAAACCATGATCGATCATGCGCCGTACCGCCAGCGGCAGCGCCAGCGTCGTCACCGCCGCGACGATCAGCGAGATGACGGCGCCCGCCACCAATGTGCGGTAGCGGCCGATGTAGGGAAACAGGCGCCTGAGCGGCTTGAGCGAGCGCCGGCGCTCGTCTGCGCTGCTGGTTTGCGCCATCCTGGTCTTTTCCTCTTGGCCGCCTTCAGCTATGCGCCTCAATATGCGCTTGCCGCGGCCTTGTGATTCAATTCCGGCTGATGTATAGGCTCGCCGACCGTTTTAGAAGCCGTGGCTCCTCAATAGCTGCGGCTTCGAGTTTTAAAAAGGGGCGCATCGACGCAGGCTTTCAGCCCGTCAGCCGCGCCCGGCAAACCAGGAACCGAGCCATGAAGACCGATATCCATCCCGACTACCACACCATCAAGGTCGTCATGACCGACGGCACCGAGTACATGACCCGTTCGACCTGGGGCAAGGAAGGCGATACGATGAACCTCGACATCGACCCGACCACGCACCCGGCCTGGACCGGCGGCCAGCAGACCCTGCTCGACCGCGGCGGCCGCCTGTCGAAGTTCAAGAAGCGCTTCGAAGGTTTCGGCCTCTAGGCCTCATCAGCTTTTCGCAGACCAGAGAACCCGCCCCCGTGGCGGGTTTTTTGTTGGCCAATGCACGTCCCTTCACGCTGGCGCTTGCCCCCACCTCCGCCTTGTCGGTCCCGTGTGGGAGGTCGGACCGAAGGTCGGGGTGGGGGCAAGCGCCAGCGTGAAGGGACGTGCAT
>NZ_VFWW01000018.1:0-93358 GCF_006442955.1 Mesorhizobium sp. B1-1-1 | reverse complement strand
GGCGGCGCGAAGCAGGCAATCGCCCGCTTCCAAACATCGAAGCAGAAAACACCTGCTTCCAGAGATCGAAGCAGAAACACCTGCTTCCAGAGGTCGAAGCAAGCTGACGCTTGCTCACAGGTGGCGCGGGGTGGAGCAGCCCGGTAGCTCGTCAGGCTCATAACCTGAAGGTCACAGGTTCAAATCCTGTCCCCGCAACCAAATCAAAACAGCCCGGCTCACCCCGGGCTGTTCTTGTATCCGACTGATGGCCGCCCGCTCATTTGAGAACCCTCATCACGGGCCCGTAAATACCCAAAGCCGACGCCCAAGGTCAAAAACAAATCCCGCAAAACCAAACACAATCCGCCCGCCAGAACCATACAAGCCAAGCCAAAGCGACCAGGGGGGCGGGCAAGCCGGGCCACCGCACAAAAGACAGACCTGTCGCCGAAAAGCAATGGCGTCCGCAGTGTAAGCCGTCAACATCTCGACCTGAACCGGCGGGTGGGTTTGTCCCACCGCCGGCATAGGTGGTTCAACTCTTGATTTCGATCCGCTTTGCCTGCGCTTGCGCTTTCGCGGTCTTCGGCAATGTAACCGTCAGGACGCCGTTCCTGAAGCGCGCTTCGACATTGTCTTGCTCTACCTCGACGCCGAGCGGAATGCGGCGCTCGAAACGGCCGTAATAGCGCTCGGAGAACTGGCGCTCCTTGTCCTCGGTCTCGGACCGCTTTTCGCCCTTCAGGGTCAGCACGTCGTCATCGAGCAGGACCTCGATGTCCTTTTCCTCCATGCCAGGCACTTCGGCCGTGACACGGACCTCCTTTCCAGTGTCGGAGATCTCGACGCTTGGCCAGCGTGCGCCCTCGGCGGCAACGGAAGACAAGGACGGCAGACCGGAGCCGAAACCGCGGAAAACATCGTCGAAAAGACGGTTCACCTCACGGTGCAACGACATGAACGGATCACGTTCGCCATCGCGCAGAAGGCTGGGCACCTGGCCGCGTTCCCGGCCGAAAGGAATGAGATCACGTACGCTCATTGTCTTTCTCCTCTTTGCTTGCGTCTTCACCACCGGACGACCGGCGTCCGGGGTGGAAGCCTTGACCCGAATTGCCTCACGCGGCCTGTTTTTCCACTTGCACGGGCTTTGCCGCGGATTTTTCCTTGGCTTTGGCCATGCTGGTGCCGATCTCGATCTTGCGCGGTTTCATCTCTTCGGGAATCTCACGCTGGAGATCGACGGTCAGGAGACCGTTGACGAGGCCGGCGCCGGTCACCTTCACATGGTCGGCAAGTTCGAAGCGGCGCTCAAACGGCCGTCCGGCGATGCCGCGATGCAGGTATTCGCCATTGTCCTCTCCGGCACGCTCCCCGGCGATGACGAGCATGTTGGGTTCATGCACGATGCTCAATTCGTCTTGACTGAAGCCGGCTACCGCCATGGTGATGCGGTAGGCGTCGTCACCGGTCCTGGAGATGTCGTAGGGCGGCCAGTTGTCGACGTTCGCCGTGCGGCTGGCATTCTCCAGCAGGTCGAAAATACGGTCGAAGCCTATGCTCGACCGATAGAGTGGTGAAAAGTCGAAAGCGGTTCTCATAGCCATATCCTCCTTCGCTGAGCAACATGGGTACGAGGAGTGCCAAGGATGCGGCACTCCTTGACCTGCCGGCCCTTCTGGCGCCGGCGGAATCGATCTGGGAACTGACGGGCGTGGCGTCAAGAGGCCTGATCGAACGTCTTACCGAAATTCCGGCGGCCCTTGACGCGGCCTGAACGGCTGACCATCTCGATCACGGATGGAGGGTCGCCGATGACGCCATCCGATTGCTTACTCGCAAAAAGACGTCAAAAAACGGAGGAAGTGATGAACGATATTCGGTTTCCTCAACCGATTACCCTCGAATTCTCGAATGCCCCGCGTAAGGTCGCCAGCAGCTTCGAGGCTCTGGAATGCCTGGATCAACAATGGCCGAAATGGGCGCGCGGACCAAGCTGGCGCGCCGCCGGCCGTGCATGTCGTGATGCGCTGGATGGCTGGCGCAGCGGGCGTGCCGCCTACAAGGCTTTCTTGAAGGCGGCCAAGCGAGCCGGGCTGACGAGGGGCCGCGCCGCTTCGCCCCAGCAATTCCGTTCCGCGGCGATGTCAAGGGCGGACCGGCCGATGGCTGTCAGAGCAGGATGACACGAGTCCCACCACTCATCCTGCTCGGGAACTCTGATTTTAGGTATGCTCAATCGAGCCTTTGAGCGCGCCGCGTTGCAGGCGACGCGCTTCAGGTTTTTTGATCCGCTCAATGTGATCCGCTCAATGGATGGCAACGATGCCGTCAACGGCGCGCCATTCCGACGGTGTGATTAGACGATGATGTGCGACGCGCACGGAATGCAGCGCGCCGTCCAGTTCGCTTTCCCAATAGCCAAGGAAGCCCTTCAGCTCCGGGAAATCGGGAGCGAGGTCGTATTCCTGCCAGACATAGAGCTGCAGCAGGTTGGGGTAGTCAGGCATATGATAGTGGATCTCGGCCGTGGTCAGGCCGTAGCCATCCATCTGCAGGCGGAAGTCTCTGCTGACCGCAGTCACCATATGTTTCTCCTTTCGCTTACGACCTTATGCATTCATCCTGGCGAAGTCGTGCCGGAATTCATCCGGCGTGGACCGCGGCGCCGGCACGTCGATGTCGAGCTTGTACAAGGCCTCCATGATGTGGTCGAAGGAAACCGGCCGCTCGACTCCCGGCGGCAGGCGCAGTTCCGGCATCGACTCCACCGCGCAGGCATCCGAGGCCCAAGACGACAGGATCGCCCGCTTTTCCCAGAGGTCGAGCGCGCCGTCTTCCAATACCTCGTCAGGATGTTTGAAGTGCCTCGCCGGCGAAAGCAGCCGGTCAAGCGAGGTGTCGGGCGTGTCAGTCAGGGAAGGCATGATCGGCGAAAATTTATGTCGGTCCATCGCTGTCCTCCGTCTGCAAAAACTCCTCGATAGCGTCCAGTTTCCGGCTGTGCTTCGGCAGCGCCAGCCAGGATAATCTTGTTGGCTCTTCACCAAAATTCAAGCGGTGAAATCGTCGACCTGGCGAGAATCCCTGCATGATAACAACGCGTTGGCACTCTGATGTGACGAGTGCCAAAATTTTTGCGCGGACCTCTTGAAACCGGAAAATTCCAAAACTAGCTCGATATGCGCGCGCGATGCCTGAACAAGGGTCGCGGCACCTCGTGCCGGGCCGATATTGCCGGTCCGGCACGGAGGAACCTCAAAAACTGTTTGTCCTTGAAGGAGAACGACATGACGTTCCGCCCATTGCACGACCGTATCCTGGTCCGCCGCATCGAAGCCGAGGAGAAAACGGCTGGCGGCATTATCATTCCCGACACAGCCAAGGAAAAGCCGCAGGAAGGCGAGGTGATCGCCGCCGGCCCCGGCGCCCGCAACGAAGCCGGGCAGCTACAGCCGCTCGACGTCAGGGTGGGTGACCGCATTCTGTTCGGCAAATGGTCCGGCACCGAGATCAAGCTCGGCGGCCAAGACCTGATTATCATGAAGGAAAGCGATGTGATGGGCGTGATCGAGCAGACCGCGACCGTGAAGAAGGCCGCCTGACGGCTTCTTGCCAAGTTACCAGTCAACGAAAGCTGCCTAAATTGAAGGAGTGATCCAATGGCTGCCAAGGAAGTGAAGTTCCATACCGAAGCCCGCGAGAAGATGCTGCGCGGCGTCGACATTCTGGCCAATGCGGTGAAGGTGACGCTCGGTCCCAAAGGCCGCAACGTCGTTATCGACAAATCCTTCGGCGCGCCGCGCATCACCAAGGATGGTGTGACGGTGGCCAAGGAGATCGAACTGGAAGACAAGTTCGAAAACATGGGCGCGCAGATGGTGCGCGAAGTCGCTTCGAAGACCAACGACATCGCCGGCGACGGCACCACGACTGCGACCGTTCTGGCCCAAGCCATCGTCAAGGAAGGTGCCAAGGCCGTTGCCTCGGGCATGAATCCGATGGATTTGAAACGCGGCATCGACAAGGCCGTGGAGGCGGTCGTCGCCGAACTGAAGGCCAACGCTCGCAAGGTGACGAAAAACGATGAGATCGCCCAGGTCGGCACCATTTCGGCCAATGGCGATCCCGAGATCGGCCGCTTCCTCGCCGAGGCGATGGAGAAGGTCGGCAATGAAGGTGTCATCACGGTGGAGGAGGCCAAGACCGCCGAGACCGAACTGGAGGTGGTCGAAGGCATGCAGTTCGACCGCGGCTATCTCAGCCCGTACTTCATCACCAACCAGGACAAGATGCGCGTCGAGCTCGAAGAGCCCTACGTGCTGATCCACGAGAAGAAACTGTCCAACCTGCAAGCCATGCTCCCCGTCCTCGAGGCAGTCGTGCAGTCGGGCAAGCCGCTGCTGATCATCGCCGAGGATGTCGAGGGCGAGGCGCTCGCCACGCTGGTCGTGAACAAATTGCGCGGCGGCCTGAAGGTCGCGGCAGTCAAGGCGCCCGGCTTCGGCGATCGCCGCAAGGCGATGCTGGAGGATATCGCCATCCTCACCGGCGGCACGGCGATCAGCGAGGACCTCGGCATCAAGCTCGAAAACGTCACGCTGCAGATGCTGGGCCGCGCCAAGAAGGTGGTGATCGAAAAAGAAAACACCACCATCGTCGACGGCGTTGGCCGCAAGGAAGAGATCCAGGGCCGCATCGCCCAGATCAAAGCGCAGATCGAGGAGACCACCTCCGACTACGACCGCGAGAAACTGCAGGAGCGGCTGGCGAAGCTCGCCGGTGGCGTCGCCGTCATCCGTGTCGGCGGTTCGACGGAAGTCGAGGTGAAGGAGCGCAAGGACCGTGTCGACGACGCGCTGCATGCGACCCGTGCGGCGGTCGAGGAAGGCGTGCTCCCGGGCGGCGGCGTCGCGCTGCTCCGGGCCGCCAAGGCGCTCGATGCCTTGCCGATCGACAATGCCGACCAGAGGACCGGTGTCGAGATCGTGCGGCGTGCGATCGAGACCCCGGTGCGCCAGATCGCGGAGAACGCCGGCGCCGAGGGCTCGATCATCGTCGGCAAGCTGCGTGAGAAGAGCGAGTTCGGCTGGGGCTGGAACGCCCAGACCAACGAGTTCGGCGATCTCTACGGTCAAGGCGTCATCGATCCGGCAAAGGTCGTGCGCACCGCGCTTCAGGACGCCGCTTCCGTCGCTGGCCTGCTGGTCACCACCGAGGCGATGGTGGCCGAGAAGCCAAAGAAGGAGGCCGCGACCCCTGCCATGCCCGCCGGCGCGGGCATGGACTTCTAGGACGCCGGGAGGCCGCCCGCTCCCACAAGTGGGAGCGGGCGCTTCCCGCGAAAGTTTGGAGAGAGACCACTATGACCGGCATCGGTTCGGTTTCGGCGCCCACGCATCCGGCAAACGAATTTCTCGCCTACGAGGCAGAATGCAGGAGCGTGCTGGGGCCATTGTTGATAAGCGTTCTCGACATGGCCGAGTCCGCAGGCTGGAGCCGCCGTACGGCGGCGTCGACGCTGATGTTCCTGGCCGCGCAGCATGTGTCGGCAGCCTCGGAAGGCTCCGGCGGCTCAACCAGGGATGGAGGACGCGATCATCTGAGCCCCACAGCGAATGATGGACCGATGTCCGGTTGGGGAGAGGACCGACATGATCGTGGGCCAATTGCGTGAATGCCTGAAAACGTTGAGGTGGAAAGCGGCAGACCTCGTCGACGAGCTTGGTTGCCCGCAAAGCCAGGTCGCCGCCTGGCTCGATGGGCGGGCGCTTCCGCCGCTTTCCGTCCTAGCCTGGCTCGAGGCGCTCGCCAGGGCGCATAGGGCGCTACCGGCGCCTGGCCGAGGCTCGCCAGTGCTCAAGCCAAGCCCGGTCGAGCCAGCCGAGATCAGGCTCGTGGCCGCCGGAAATCCGACGACACCGGCGCACCCGCCCTATCCGCGCCGACCTGTCTTCGCGCACCAGGCTGCCCGACATGCTTCGGTTCGTTTGCCATCGAATGGAGGTTTAAATCATGGCACAGATGCGCTTTGAAGAACCCGTGACGATCTTGGTCGGAATGGGGCTTCCGGTAACGATCGAGACTGCGATGGAAGCATATGCCGTGTTGCAGGACTGGCCCGTTGCCAGCCGAAACGGCGCCCATGCCGTCGCCCTCAACGCTTGCAAAGCCGGCATTGCCGGCGAGATCGATGCGGAAACCGTGCGGGCGACCTTGATCGCCTTCGCGCGCCGCAATGACATTCTGGTGCCGAATATGATCTCGCCTGCCAGTATCGCATCCGGTGGCCGCGCCGTGCGAGCGGATTGAGGATCTATACGCGACCTATCGGTGAGCGCCCCGGCGATCCAAAATGATCGGCCCGTCAGCCTCGAGCTGGCGGGCTGTCTCCGTCGCCTCAGGCCGTTTCGACGAGACGCGAGCGTTTCTTCTCGGCGGCCGCCAGCAACTCGACGAAGGCGCGGACCTTGGCTGGCCGGAACCGGGCCGGAGGGAAAACGGCATGGATGCCGCCGGCAGGCAACATCCAGTCGGCAAATACCGGCACGAGACGTCCCTCGGCGATATCGTCGCCGACACTGTAGTCGGGAAATACGCCCAATCCGATACCGGCGAGCACGCAGGCAAGAGCCGCCGGGCTCTTGTCGCACATGATGACCGGGTTGAGTTCGGTCAACACCGTTTCTCCCTCTCTTGAAAACAGCCATTGGCCGATGCCGCGCAGCTGGGCGTTGCCGACCCAGGCAAGCGATCTTGCCTGGCGCGGGGTGACATCGGGCGGCAGGCTTGCGGCGAAGGTCGGGTTCGCCACCACGACCTGCTGTATCGTGCCCAGGCGCCGCGCCTGATTGGACGAATCCGCAAGCCAGCCGACGCGGATGCCGAGGTCGATCTGCTCGTCCACCAGATTGCTGACGGCGTCATCGAAAATCGCCTCGACGCGCATATGCGGATAAGTTCGGAGATAGGCGGCCATGACCGGCGCAACGATCTTCGTGCCATAGTCGAGCGGCGCGGTCAGCCTCAGCATTCCCTTGGGTTCGACTGCCCCGTGCGAGATCTCGCCATAGGCCGCTTCGGCTTCGCGCAGGATGATCATCGCGCGGTCGTAGAAGAGGCGACCCTCCTCGGTCGGCGTGACACGCCGCGTCGTGCGCCGCATGAGCGTCGCGCACAATTCCTGTTCAAGCCTGCCGATCTGGTGGCTGACCACGGCCTTGGCCACGCCAAGCCGGTCCGCCGCCGTGGTGAACGAGCCTGTCTCCATCACCGTGGTGAAATAGACAAGCCGATTGAGATTGAGGAGTTCGGTCACATGCTTTGTCTGATTAGATCAGACAGTTTGTATTATTGGGCACCATTTATTGCAAGACCATCATCTGCCACATGTAAGCCAAGACATTTGGCGGACGGGGCAGCTAATGCCACCGCAACGGAGACCGGGCGACCGTGGGCAATCCAGAAGTGACCTACCTTTTCGATCCGCTCTGCGGCTGGTGTTATGGCGCAAGCCCGATGCTCGAAAAACTGTCCGGCAGCGGCGTGCGCGTCGAGCTCTTGCCGACCGGCCTGTTTTCGGGGGCAGGCGCTCGGCCGATGGATGACGGTTTTGCCGCCCATGCCTGGGCGAACGACCAGCGCATCGAGCGGTTAACGGGACAGGTTTTCACGCAGGCCTATCGGGACAACGTGCTGAATGTTCGCGGCACGTTGCTGGATTCCCATGCCGCGACCCTCGCGATTACCGCAGCGGGCCCGGAAGATCCCGGCCGCCGGCTGGCCGCGCTGAAGGCGATCCAGAACGCGCGCTATGTCGATGGGCGCGATATCGTCACGGTCGGCGGTGTCGCCGAGGTGCTCGCCGCCGCCGGCATGGCCGATGCCGGCGAACTGGTGAAGGCGCCAACCGAAGGATTGCTGACAGCTCACCGCGAACTGGTCGGCCGAGGCCGCGCGCTGTTCCAGCGCTTGCATTCCAATGGCGTGCCTTCGCTCGCCGTCATCCGCAACGATGCGCCGCGCCTCATCGGTTCGAACGCGCTGTTCGGCAGTTTCGACAATCTCCTCGCTCATATCGCGGCCGCGTGACCCCCAACCCACCTCCAACAAGGAATGCAAAAAGACATGGCAAAAGTCGCTCTCATCGGCGCATCGGGCGCAGTCGGTTCGCGCCTGCTCAAGGAACTCTCCGGCCGTGGCCACACAGTCACCGGCATCGCCCGCAATCCTGAAAAAATCGCCGCGCTGCCTGGCGTGACGGCCAGGAAGGGCGACGTCTTCGACAAGGAAGGCCTCGCCAAGCTGGTCCGCGGCCACGATGTGGTGATCAGTTCGGTGCATTTCCTCGACAGCGATGCCGACACGCTGATCGCCGCGGTGCGAGCCTCCGGCGTGAAGCGTTACCTGGTCGTCGGTGGCGCGGGCAGCCTTGAGGTCTCGCCTGGCAAGCGGCTGGTCGACACGCCCGAATTTCCTGACATCTACAAGGCCGAGGCGCAGAAGGGCGCTGACTTCCTGGACAAGTTGAAGACCATCGATGACCTCGACTGGACGTTCCTGTCGCCGTCCGCCATGTTCATCCCGGGCGAGCGGACTGGCAAATTCCGCCTCGGCAAGGACACGCTTCTGGCTTCGGACAAGGGCAGCAGCATTTCCTTCGAGGATTACGCCATCGCGATGGTCGACGAGATCGAGAAGCCCGCCTACATAAAGCAGCGCTTCACCGTCGGTTATTGACTAGGCAGGCCTGGCCAGCTCGAAAGCGAAACGGCTTTCGGAGTTGGCGAGCCCAGCTGCTTCTTGTCCATCAACGTTCTAAACGTCGCCCGTCATTATCGCTCGCAGCCATGCCATGATGGCATCGAAGTCGATCGGTTTCGTCGTGTCGACGTCGAAGAGCGGGCCGCGCCGCAGCGGTTCGGCGCGCCTGGCGAGTTCGATCAGTTCGGGGATATAGGCCGCGCCTGGATGGCCGGCGGGACGCTGGCCGAGCCGGGCGCCATAGCGTTCGGCCAAAACCTCGCCCGGCGCGTGGCACCAGATTTCGAAAGTCTGTTCGACACCGGCATTCCTGAGATGATCCTCAAGCAGCTCGCGCGGCTGGAAACCGAACCAGGCGTCGACGATGAATGTGGAGCCCGCTGGGGCTTCGCCGACGACTGACCAGATCGCCTGATAGCTGGCGCGGCCGAGCGTGCGGTTGAATGCGCGGTCGCCGCCGCCGAGCACCTCGAGAAACGGATTCTTGATCGTGTCGAGCGCAAGCAACGGCCATCCCATGCGGTCGGCGATGCCGCGCGACACCGTGCTCTTGCCGCTGGCCGGGATGCCGTTGACCAGCACGGCGCGCCTGGCCGCGCCGGCTTGCACAAAATGCCGGCCAAAAATCGGCGCTGTCGCCATGTCTGTTCCGGCCAGCGCCTGCAATCCTGCCCCGATCACGCCGGCGTCGTCGCCGAGCTGCGCCGGCTCGAGCGGGCACTGGTACCACGGCGCCAGGGCCGGCGCGCGGCCGAGCGCCTTGTGTGCCGCCCAGCCAAGACCGCCGCCGAGCAGGACGACACCGGGGTCGAACATGGCAACGCTGGTATCGATGGCGGCACGCAAAGGCATTGCCCAGGCTTCGAGTATAGCGCGCGCCTGGACGTCTCCGGCGGCGTCGCGGGCAAAGAGCTGGTCGACCGAAAGGTCGGGACGCAAGCCGGCCCGCGCGATGTGACGGCCAAGCGCGGTGCCCGAACTGGTGGTCTCGACACAACCGCGCCGGCCGCAGGCGCAGATCTCGCCATTGACGTCGACAGTGATGTGGCCGAGCTGCCCTGCCGTTGCCCGGCCACGCACGATCCGCCGATGTTGAGCGACGGCCCCGCCAATGCCGGTGCCGATGGTGAACATGGCGACGTCGTGATGGCCCCGGCCGGCGCCGAGCGCCATCTCGGCGACCAGTGCCATGTTGCAGTCATTGTCGATGACGACGGGCTTGCCGGCCATGTCCTCCAGGCGCTGCGCCAGCGAGACGGAGGCCAGATTGACGTAGCCGCCGGACAGGACCCCGCGGCGATGCGCGTCGACGCGACCGGGAACACCGATGCCGATGGCCGAAACCTCCGCTGTGTCGAGCCGGCGCACCATCCCGGCGATCCGCGAGAGCACAGCCTGCGGGTCTGGCGCGCTCTTTTCGGACAGACGTTCGAGGATTTCGCCGGTGCCCGAAATGCGGGCGGCCCGCAGATTGGTGCCGCCTATATCTATACCTATGCTGAGAGGCATGACGTCCTGCACGTGCCGGTGATCCAACGCAGATATCAGGCGGCGACCTTGCGCCGGTGATGCCCGATTACCGCCTGGATCTCACGCAATCGCGGCACCGCGATGGTCTTAAGCCTTTCGCGCTGAATGTCACGATCGAGCGAGATGCAGTCCTTCCACAGCGAGCGGCCGGCGATGACGCCGGAGGCGCCGTTCTGCATGGCAATCTCGACCTGGCCGAGGAAGGTGGCGTGGTTGACGCCGGCCGAAAGCACCGCCCACGGCACCTCGCCGGCCATTCTCGTGATGTTGGCGCAGGCTTCCGGCGTTCCGGGATACGGAAGCTTCAACACCTTCGCCCCGCACTCCAGCGAGATCCTTGTGCCTTCCTCGACAAGCCACGGCGTCTTCGTCGCATAATCTTCAGGGCTTTCGCCTTCGAGCTGATAGGTCAGGAATTCGACGACGAGCAACAAATCTTCCTGCCCGAAGTCGGCGATGCATTGGCGCAGGATGGCAATGTTGTGCTCATTCGCTTCGGGCTTGTCGGCCCGCAGATACACCATGATCTTGCCGCCCGTGCCACCCAGTTCGCGCACGCGGCGCGCATCGATGCCGGGGACAAGGCGCGACAGGCGATAGCCTTCAGGCGAGACGTCGAAACCCGAGGCGTCGAGGCCGATAAGCAGCGCGGTATCGCGGTTCAGCACGCCCTCCTCGACAACCCGCGGCACCGCGCAGAGCGGGTCGAGCAGCACGCAGGACGCGGCACTTGCAAGGTAGCGCGTGATGTCGGCCTTGGTGTCCCCGAGCATGTCGTTGGTGATCCTGGCCTGTTCGGCCGGATCCGACGCCAGCAAGGTGCGCATGCCGCCGCGCTGGTCGCAGGCGATGGCCAGCATGGCCCCGTCCTTGCCGCATATCTGCTGATAGCCGCGCAGCTCCGCGGTGGTCATCTTTGTCATGGTCTCTGTCCGATGTTAGCGCTCTCTGGCCGAGGGCGCGGATCCCGTGAAAACAAGAATGTTCAGTTTTTGCCCGCCTGCCGGCAGGGGAGAATTGCCGTCGTGATGCGCCGTCGATTGCCCGGAAAAGCACACCTTGCCGGCGCCTGGGCAGGAACGGCCTCAAGTTGCGGGTTCGCCGGATTTGCGCGATAACTCGCATCGACGTATACGTGTGTAACACGTTGCTGAAAGGAATTGCAAGCTGGCTGTCCCTCCCATTCAGGATGCGACCGCATCGCGCACGATGCTGCACACGGTCGCCAAACTGCATTACGAGGCGGAGATGTCGCAGGTCGATATCGCGCGGCAGCTTGGCGTCTCCACCGCGACCATATCGCGCCTCTTGCAGCGGGCGCGGGCGGAAGGGATCGTCCGTATCGAGGTTCTCGACCTGGCGGCACCTGAGGAGATCACCGGACAGATGATCGATAGGCTAGGCCTGCGTGACGCAGCGGTGGTCGAGACGCCGGCCGCAGGCGCGCTGACGGCGCTGGCCGGCCCGCTCGGCGGCCTTCTCAAGCAGGCGCAATTGGTGGCCGGCTCCGTGGTCGCCATCGGCTGGGGGCGCGCGGTGCGCGAGGTGATCCGCTCCGGCCTGCCGCGCATTCCGGGCGTGCTGACCGTTGCCGCCACCGGCGGCATGCAGCAGCACGCGGCGCATTTTCAGGTCAACGAATTCGTCCGCCTCGCCGCCGAGGAGTTCGGCGGGATACCGCACTTCATTCATGCGCCCTATCTGCCTTCCAGTGAATTGCGTGAAGTCTTCCTTGGTGATGCCGCCATCAGCGATGCCGTCGCGCTGTGGGACAGGACCGATGTGGCGATCGTCGGCATCGGCCTGCCGCATGCCATCAATGCACCCGAAGCGAGCGCAGCCACGCCGAGCGAGCAGGCGCTGGTCCATGCGGCCGGCGATGTCCTTCGGCATTATTTCGATGCCGATGGCGCGCTGATCGCCTGGGAAGGAGAGGGCCGGATGATCGCTATGTCGCCGGCGCAGCTCCGCGCCGTGCCGCTGGTGATCGGTGTCGCGGCGTCGCCGGAAAAGGCGACGGCCATCATCGGCGCCGCTCGCGCCCGGCTGATCAACGCCGTGATAACGGATACGAAGACGGCGCAAGCCATCCTCGCAACCCTGCCGCCGCGATAGTGCCCGCCCGACGCGCCGCCGCCGCATTCCAGTTCGCGAGGGCGATTTTACGAAATCGGTTGTGCCGCCGAGAAGTCGAGGCAATAGTTCGCCGGGACTTTGTGGAGCAGTCGGATGTTGCGTGAAAAATCCGGCATTGCGACCCGGAAAACCGAGTTGCAATTTATTTCTGCAAAGTGTTACAAGTTTGTGAACTTGGCGTGCGACGCATGCCAGGTGCTGTGGTTCTCTGACCTCGCGGAGGGCGAGGAAGTGACCACGGCTATCGTAGCGGTCGGCTGGACCGGCTGACCTATCGACTGGAGGGCGCTTGGGAGGAGCTGCCCGCGAAAAGCAAACAGGCGTTCCCGGCCGTCTGTCCCAAGCGGACGACGGCCATTCGATGTCACTTGCAACGGCAGATCTGCCAACACAATGAGGAGGATGTCATGAAGAAGATCGTTGCCGCGCTTGCGGCTCTCGCCGTCAGCGCGACGGTGCTTATCGCGCCCGCGCAGGCGCAGGACAAGAAATACACCATCGCGCTCGTTCCGGGCCTGACCACCGACGGTTTCTACATCACCATGCGCAAGGGTGCCCAGGCCGCGGCCGACGCCCTTGGCGTGAACCTGGTCTTCCAGGGCGCTCCTGAGTTCAATCCGGTCACCCAGGTGCCGGTGCTCGACGCGGTCATCGCCAAGAAGCCGGACGCGATCCTGATCGCTCCTACCGACAAGGTCCAGCTGGTCGAGCCGCTGCGCAAGGCCAATGACGCAGGCATTCCGGTCATCACCGTGGATACGTTCATCGGCACCGGCGCCTATCAGACCGGCGCGGGTGACGCCGATTTCCCGCTGGCCTACATCGCCTCGGACAATGTGCTGGGCGGCGAGATCGCGGCGCGGGCGCTTGCCAAGGCCGTCGGCGACAAGGGCAAGGTCTATGTCTCCAACGTCAAGCCCGGCATCTCGACCACCGACCAGCGCGAGGAAGGCTTCAAGAAGGAGATGGCCAACCATCCCGGCATCACCGTTCTCGAGACCCAGTTCAATGACGACGACGCCAACAAGGCGGCCTCGCAGCTGCAGGCGGTGTTCGCGCGCAACCCCGACCTCGTCGGCGTGTTCGGCGCCAATCTGTTCTCGGCGCTGGGCGCCGCCAATGGCGTCAAGCAGGCAGGGCAGACGGGCACCGTCAAAGTGGTTGCCTTCGATGCTCCGACCAGCATCGTCGACAACATCAACACCGGCCTTGTGGATGTGGCGATCGCCCAACATCCCGCAGAGATCGGCTATTTCGGCGTCGTCTCGGCCTATGCCCACCTGACCGGCCAATCCATCCCGGTCACGATCGGCACCGGCTTCACGATCATGGACAAGTCCAACATCGCCGATCCGAACATCTCGAAGTATCTCTACTCCGAGTAAGTCCGGACCAGCTTGGCTCTTCCCGGTGCGCCGGGAGGAGCCTGTGCCGGTCCCGCCAGGGCGGGACCTGTTTGAAGGCAGCCGCGCCGCGGAGTACTCATGACCTCGACATCACCAGCACAGCCAGCCGAGAAGCATGTCGCCCCCCAGGCTGACCACGGCGATCCCGCCAGGAGCTGGATCGCACGCATCGCCGAGGGGCGCGCCTGGCTGTTTCTCGCGGGCCTGATCATCTGTTTCGAGATCTGGTCGCGGAGCGCCTTCGGCGCCACTTTCGTGCTCAATCCGTTCAATCTGCAATCCATCGCGATTTTCGCCGTGGCGCCGCTGCTTTTGGCGACCGGGCAGACCTTTGTCATCATATCAGGCGGCATCGACCTTTCGCTCGGCTTCATCATGGGCCTTGCCGCGGTCATCGCCGCGCATGCCACCAACATGGCGGGCGCCGCCATTCCGTTGCCGTTGGCCATGCTGGCCGGCATCCTTGCCGCAGTGATCGTGGCCGGCGTGCCCGGCGTCATCAACGGCTTGCTGATCTCGCGGCTCAGGGTTCCGCCCTTCATCGGCACGCTCGGCATGTTCGGCGTCGCCCGCGGTGTCGCCTTCCTGCTTGCCGGCGGCACGACGGTGCCGGTACAGAACTCCTGGTTCGCACTGCTCGGCAACGGCAAGTTCCATGGCGTGCCCTATCTGGTGATGATCGCCGCTGTCTTCGTCGTCGTGATGCACTATCTGCTCAGCCAGACCCGGTTCGGCCAGCACAATTACGCCATCGGCGCCAATGTGCAGGCGGCGCGCCGCGCCGGCATCGACATCAGGGGCCACATCCTGCGGCTCTACGTGCTGTCGGCAATGTGCGCCGGCCTTGGCGGCGCGCTCTATGCCGCGCGTTTCACGGCGGGGGCAGCGCAGGCCGGCGAACCGCTGCTGCTCGACAGCGTCGCGGCGGTGGTGATCGGCGGCGCCAGCCTGTTCGGCGGCTCCGGCACCATCTTCGGCACCGTCGCCGGCGCGCTGGTGATCGCGGTCATCCAATACGGGCTGGTCTTCGTCAATGTGGAGCCGTTCTGGCAGTTCATCGCCGTCGGCGTCGTCATCATCATTTCCGTTCTCATCGACCAGGCGCAGCGCCGGTTCAGTGGAGCCCGTCAGGATGAATAGCACCGAGCCCCTCCTCGAAGTCCGGAACCTTTCCAAGCACTTCGGTGCGGTACGGGCGCTCAACGATTTCTCCATGGCCGTGCGGCCGGGCGAAGTGGTGGCGCTTGCCGGCGACAATGGCGCCGGCAAGACGACCCTGATCAAGGCAATATCGGGCGTGTTCCAGCCGACGGGCGGAGAAATCCTGCTCAGAGGGCAGCCGGTGGCTTTCGCCACGCCGCAGGAGGCGCGCGAAAAGGGCATCGAGACGATCTACCAGGATCTCGCGCTGGCCGACAATCTGTCGATCGGTGCCAACATCTTCCTCGGCCGCGAACCGATGCGCAAGGCGTTCGGCTTCCTGCCGGTGCTCGACCGCAAGGCCATGGCCGAGGCCGCCAGGGAGACGATGAAGCGGCTGGACTTTCACGTCAGCCGGTTGAACGCGCCGGTCAGCAATTTCTCCGGCGGCCAGCGCCAGGCCGTGGCCATCGGCCGCGCCGTCTACTGGGACGCGCAGATCCTGATCATGGATGAACCGACGGCCGCGCTCGGCGTGCCGGAGCAGCGCAAGGTGATTTCGCTCATCCATCAGCTCAAGGCGCAAGGGCGCGGCGTGATCTTCATCTCGCATAATCTGCAGGACATCTTCGCCGTTTCCGATCGCATCGTCGTGCTGCGGCGTGGGATCCAGGCCGGCGAGCGCAAGATTTCCGAGACCAACCATGACGAGGTCGTCAGGCTGATGGTCGGCGGCTAAGGCCGTCGATTGCTAGCCGGCATCGCGGTTGGTCAGCGCGATGTGGCAGCAGCCGCTGCCGTGGCCGGGCGTCCAGGTGACATTGTCGAAACGCACGCCGGTCGCCTCGAACAGGCCACGGTCGAAGGCGCCGGCGATGCGGCAGAGCGTCGCGAGTTTTTCCTCGCCGACGCCGGCCTCGACCCAAGCATCCTTGAGGGGGCAGCGTTTCACCTTGAAGGCGATGCGGTCGGGCCCGCGTTCGACATCGGTCGGATACATCCGGCCGTCATCCGGGCTGACCGACAGGAAAGCTTCGCCGATTGAGCGCGCGTCGTTGGGGCCGAATGCGGCGAAGGCGGCTGCTGCCACTTCCTTGCCGCGCTGCTCGATGGTCCGGGTCATTATCGCCTCGGCTCTTTCGGCGCCGAGCTCTCCGGTCAACTCATCCAGGAACAGGCGATAGAGGTCGGCCCGGTTGCGGAATGCGGAATCGAGTTCGCGCGACAGTTTCTCGGCTCTGGCTTCGGGGTCGATCATGATGCTTCCTGCGTGGTTCTTCTGAGCTTTGGTGCGGCGGCCACGAGCGCCTTGCCGATAGCCGATCGCGGCGCATCGATGACGGCGCGGGCATCGCCGCTCTCGGCAATCCGCCCGCCGTCGAGAAGGATGACGCGGTGGGCGACGGCCCTGACGACGCCGAGATCATGCGAAATGAAGAGATAAGCGATCCGTTCCTGGCGTTGCAGGTCGAGCAAAAGATCGAGGATCTGTCCGCGCACCGAAACATCGAGCGCCGAAACCGCTTCGTCGAGCACGATCAGCGAGGGTTTCGTGGCCATGGCGCGGGCAATCGCCACCCGCTGCCGCTGGCCGCCCGAGATTTGATGGATGGCGCGAGAGGCAAGCTCCGCCGCAAGCCCGACGCGCTCCAGCAGGGCGGCGATACGGCGCGGGCGCTCGGAACGGGAGGCGAGCCCGTGGATACGCAAGGGATCGTCAAGCACGCGCGCCACCGTGGCGCGCGGATTGAAGGCGGCAAGCGGATCCTGAAACACCATCTGCAAGCGAGCGCGACGCGCACGCAAGCCGGCGCCGCCCAGAGCCAGGAAATCATGGCCTTCAAACTCGATCCGGCCGGCATCCGGCTCGATCAGCCGCAGCACCAGCCGCGCGATCGTCGACTTGCCGCTGCCGGAGGGTCCGGCCAGCGCCAGCGTCTCGCCGGGCCCGATTTCGAAGGAAACATCGTCGACCGCGGTAACCGTCTTGCCGCCACGGCGGTAGTGCCTGGTAAGGTTGGAAACCGCAAGCACGGGGACGCTCATGCGATCATGCCGTGGTGCAGCGGTTCGGCGTCGAGGCCGATGTGGGCCTCGAGCAGCGCGCGCGTGTAGGCTTCAGTTGGCGCACCGACGATCTGTTGCGTGGCGCCAAGTTCGATCAATTCGCCATGCCGGAACACGGCAATGCGGTCCGCCAGCTCGGCGGCCAGCGCAATGTCGTGACTGATGAACAGCAGCGTCATGCCGTCTTCTTCCACCAGCCGCCGGATCAGTGCGACGATCTCGGCCTGCACGATGGTGTCGAGCGCGCTGGTCGCCTCGTCGGCGATCAAAAGTCTTGGGCCGGCTGCGATCGCGGCTGCAATCGCCACACGCTGCTTCTGGCCGCCGGACAGCTGATGCGGATAGGCGCGCAGGGCGGAGTCTGGGTCGGGCAGACGGACGCGTTCGAGCAGATCCTTCGCCTTGGCGTATGCCTGAGGCCATGTGAGACCGAGATGGGTTCGGGAGACTTCGGCGATCTGTTTGCCGACGGTCATGACAGGATCGAGGCTGGCGGACGGGTCTTGAAAGATGAAGCCGATATCGCGGCCGAGGAGGGGTCTGGGGCTTGGTTTGGAAGTGGTCTTTTGGACGCTGCGTTCTATGAGGCCCCCCTCTGTCCTGCCGGACATCTCCCCCTCAAGGGGGGAGATTGCACCTTCATCTCGGCCTTCGCCAATCCCCAATGGTGTAGGGGAGCCATCGGCGAAGCTGCCAATCTCCCCCCTTGAGGGGGAGATGTCCGGCAGGACAGAGGGGGGTGCCTTCGCACCCAACGCTGGCAAAACCCAATCGATACGTCCGTCAATCCTGGCGCTCGCCGGCAACAACCCCGCAATCGCCAAAGCCAGCGTACTTTTGCCCGAACCGCTTTCGCCGATGACGGCCAGCCGCTCGCCAGCCTTGATGTCGAGGCTGATGTCCCTCAGCGCCACCACCTCGCCGTCGTCACGGCGGTAGGTCACCGCGAGGTTGCGGATCGAAGCCAGCGCGGTCACGACAGGCCTCTTCTGACCGCCGTGGTTTCAACGATGCCTTCACCGGCGAGATAGACGCCGAGCACCGTCAGGACCAGCGCTATGCCGGGCGCGATCGACAGGAAGGGCGCGGTGCGCAGCACCGCGCGGCCCTCCGCTATCATGCCGCCCCAGGTGACCCGATTGGGGTCGCCAAGGCCGAGGAAGGACAAAGCCGCCTCGGTGAGGATCGCCGCTGCCACGATCACCGAGGACAGCGCCAGCACCGGCGGCAAGGCATTGGGCAGCACCTCGCGAAAGGCGATTTCCAGCGGATGCATGCCGATGACGCGCGCGCCGGCGACGTAGTCGCGCTCGCGGATCGACAGCACTTCCGCGCGGGCCACGCGCGCGGGCCCGGTCCAGGTGCCGAGCGCTATTGCCGCCACGACGACGCCGATCGAAGGGCCGACCACGCTGACGAAGGCCAGAGCGAGCAAAAAGCCCGGCACGGTCTGGAAGGCATCGGTGACGCGCATCAGCACCTCGTCGGTGAGGCCGCCGGCAAACCCGGCCACCGTGCCCACCACGGAGCCGATGGCCAGTGCGGCGGCCGCTGCCGCAAGGCCGACGGCAAGCGACGTGCGGGCGCCGTGGAAAAGCTCGGCCAGCACGTCGCGGCCGAGGCGATCCGTGCCGAGCGGCAGCGACCAGTCCTGGAAGGGCGGCAGCAGCGCCGGGCCGGCGATGGCTTGCGGATCGCCCGGAAACAGCAGCGGCGCCGACAGGGCCATGGCGCACAATGCCGCCAGGAGTATGGCGCCGGCGACCGCCTCCGGCGTGCGCAGAAAGCGGCGGAGCGTGCTCATGTGCCGGCCTCGCTGGCGCCGACGCGCGGGTCGAGAAAGGCATAGGCGACATCGACGAGAAGATTGATGACGATGACCAGGACGGCGCTGACGAGAATGATGCCGAGCAGCAAGGGCGTGTCGCGCGCGGCCACTGCCTCCTGCGCCAGCCGACCCAGACCGGGCACGGCAAAAACACTCTCGATGACGACGCTACCGCCCAGCATCTGCGCCGACTGCAGGCCGAGCATCGTGACCAATGGCAGCAGCGCATTGCGGGCGACATGGGCAAGCACGATGCGGGGGAGCGACAAGCCCCTGGCGCGGGCGGCCAGCACAAAATCCTGCCGCCAGACCTCGGTCATGCCGGCACGCATCATCCGCAAATAGAGCGCCAGGTAGATGAAGCCGAGGGCTGAGACCGGCAGGACGAGATGGATGGCGATGTCGGCGGCGCGGTCGAGGCCGGCCTTGCCGGAGGCGATGGTCTCGATGCCGCCGATCGGCAGCCAGCGCAGGTCGACAGCGAAGACGACGATCAGCACCAGGCCGAGCCAGAAACCCGGCACCGCGTAGAGCGCCAGCGAACCGATGGAGAGAAAACGGTCGCGAAAACTGCCCGGCCTGGCGCCGGCATAGATGCCCAGCGCCGAGCCGAGGCCGAAGGAAAGCGCGGTGGCGCTGCCCATCAACCACAGCGTGGTCGGCAGGCGCTCGAGGATCACGTCGCGGATCGGCCGCGAAAAGGTGACGGACTGGCCGAGATCGAGATGCAGCAGCGCCCAGAGATAGTTGGCAAGCCGCGTCAGCTCCGACTGGTCGAGGCCCCAGCGATGGCGCAACAGCTCGATCATGCCGGCATCGCCGCCGGTAGAGACGATATAGGCATCGACCGCGTCGCCCGGGGCGGCCTCGAGCAGCAGGAACGTGCCGATGACGACGATCAAAAGCACGAAGACGCTGCCGACGAGGCGACGGCGGAGGAGCGTGAGGGCGCGGTTCATGCGGCCCTCGATGGGTTGGCGATACGTTGGTTAGGACCGCGCCTGGGCACCCCCCTCTGTCCTGCCGGACATCTCCCCCGCAAGGGGGGAGATTGGCTGTCATTTTTGGCTTCGCCAATCCCCAACGTCGGAAAATTCGCGGGACAGACAAGTTGCCAATCTCCCCCCTTGCGGGGGAGATGTCCGGCAGGACAGACGGGGGCCTCGTAGAACTCAACGCCTACGATGATTTCGCGAACGTTCATCCGCGAAATACTGTCACGATTCCAGATAGGTGTCCGCCCAGTTCGACACCGCCCAGCGCGGGTTGTTGGCGATGTTGCCGACAGTGTCGCGGGCGACGCTGATGAAGCTCCATTCGGCGACGTTGATCAGCGGCAGGTCGGCGGCCACCTCTTTCTGGAACTCCTTGTAAAGATTGGTGCGGGCCGATGTATCGAGCGTCTCGGACGCCTTGGCGATGAGCGCGTCCAGCGCATCGTTCTTGTAGCCGCCCTGGTTGGAGAACGGCACGCCGTCCGGAATGCCGCTTTGCACCAGGATGGTGGTCGAGATCGCCGGGTCGCCGCGGAACACCGGCGGGCCGACGGCGAGGTCGAAAGCGTGGTCGGTGTAGACGGCCTTGATATGCGCGGCGGAATCGTTGTTGACGAGCTGGGCGTCGATGCCGATGGCGGCGAGCGCCTGGCGCAGATAGTCGCCGAACTGCTTGGTTTCGTTGAAATAGGGAGCCGGCAACAGTTTCAGCGAAAAGCGCTTGCCGTCGGCGCCCTTCTTGTAACCCGCCTCGTCGAGCAGCGCATTGGCCTTGGCGACGTCGAAGGCATAGGTCGGGACGTCGGCGGTATAGAACTGCGGGTCGTTCTTCGGCACCGGGCCGGTGGCGGTGGCGGCATAGCCGAGGAACACCGTCTTGACGACGAAATCCTTGTCGATGGCATGCGCGATCGCCTGGCGCACCTTCAGGTCGGCGAGCTCCTTGCGACGATGATTGATCTCGACGACGAGCTGGTAGGTCAGTCCCTCATAGCCCTTGGTGATCACCTTCAGGCCCGGCACTTTCGAGATGCGGTCAAGATCGGCCAGCGGCACGGCGGAGAAGGCGGCGAGCTGGATCTCTCCTGCTTCCAGCGCGCTCGCCGCCGAAGTGCGGTCGGGCAGCACCTGGTAGATGATCTCATCGAGATAGGGCTCGCCCTTGCCCCAATAATCCGTGTTCTTCGTCAGTCGGTAGTATTGGCCGGCCTTGTATTCGGCGAACTTGAACGGGCCGGTGCCGATGGGCGCGTTGTTGGCCGGGTTGTCCTCGATCTTGCCAACTTCGTAAACGTGCTTCGGCACCACGCTGCTCAGCGCCGGCAGAGCGTTGCGGATCAGCTGGAAGGGCGTCGGCTTGGCGAATTTGAACACGGCGGTCAATTCATCAGGGGTATCTACCGCGGCCAGATCCTTGAACACGGTGCGGCCGAGATTCTGCAGCGGCTTCCAGATCTGCAGCGCCGAGAAGGCGACGTCGGCCGAGGTAAACGGCTTGCCGTCATGCCATTTGACCCCTTCGCGCAGTTTGAAGGTCGCCGACAGCCCGTCGGCGGCGCCTTCCCAACTGACCGCCAGGCGTGGTGCAAGCCCGTCCTTGCCATCGAAGGAGGCTTCGGCCAGCGTTTCGACGATCTTGCTGGAGATGAAGAAGACGCCGTTGGAGGCGACGATGGCCGGGTTGAGGTTGCGCGGCTCGGAATCGGCGGCGAGCACCAGGCGGCCACCCTTCTTCGGCGTCTGCGCCGAGCTCAAGGTCGGCATCGCGGTGGGGGCCAGAAGCATGGCAGAGCCCGCAAGCACCGTGCGGCGTGAAATCCTGAACTCCGGCATCATCCTATTCCCCCTCTATCTCATATCTTGCACGGAGGCCTTTCGGGCGTTTCCATGCACGTTTGATTATGGGCCTTGCCGTGGCTTTCGCCAGAGACGGAATTGGCGCATCGTGGCGTGGCTTTGAAATTTTTGTTCGCTGGACCAGTTACGGGAGAGTGGTCGATAAACCTGACCTGGTAAGACCAGGTCATCCGATGCACCTCACATTATCGGCACCGGCGACGGCCATTCAGCTGGGCGAGCCTGTTTCTGGCTGGACCAGATGGGCGAAAATGGTGCAGATTTGACCCGAAGTCGGAAGACCTAACGGAATCGGGCATCCGGCGGTCCAGCCGATCCGCGCGGACATTCAGGGAGAGAGACAATGAACATAGCTCCGGGGAAGAGTGCCGTCGGCGACATCCCATTCGACCACGCCAGGGTCGATGGCCTGATGGAAGAGGCTGATATCGACGTCCTGCTCGCGACATCCAAGCACAACACCCAATATCTGCTCGGCGGCTACAAGTTCATCTTCTTCGCCGCCATGGATGCGATCGGCCACAGCCGGTACCTGCCGATCGTGATCTACGAAAAAGGCGGACCGGACCACGCCGCCTATATCGGCAACCGCATGGAGGGTGGCGAACACCAGAACCACCCGTTCTGGACGCCGACGCTGCATGCCGCCTGCTGGGGCACGCTCGATGCCGCCAATCTCGCTGTCGAGCATGTGCGCAAGATCGGCAAGGGCGACGCTCGCATCGGCATCGAGCCGGGTTTCCTGCCGTCGGACGCCTATGCCCTGATCCGCAAAGCGCTCCCCGACGCCAAGCTGGTCGATGCCACCGACATGCTGGAGCGCATGCGCGCCATCAAGACCGAGGCCGAGCTGGAGAAACTGCGGATCGCCTCCGAACTGATCACCGATTCCATGCTGGCCACCATCCAATGGGCGCGCGAAGGCACGACCAAGAGCGAGATGATCGAACAGCTTCGCCGCGAGGAGACCAATCGCGGCGCGCATTTCGAATATTGCCTGCTGACGCTGGGCTCCAGCCACAACCGCGCGGCGTCGCCGCAGGCGTGGAAAAACGGTGAAGTGCTGTCGATCGATTCCGGCGGCAATTATCATGGCTATATCGGCGACCTCTGCCGCATGGGGGTTCTCGGAGACCCGGATGCCGAGCTGGAGGACCTGCTGGCGGAGGTCGAGGCGGTGCAGCAGGCGGCGTTCTCGAAGGTAAAGGCGGGTACGCTGGGTGGTGACATGATTTCCCATGCCGAAGGCGTGCTGAAAAAATCCAAGGTCGCGCCCTACACGGATTTCTTCGCTCACGGCATGGGGCTGATCACGCATGAGGCGCCGTTCCTGATGACCAACCATCCGGTGACCTATGAAGGCACCTATGCGGGCAAGCCGCTGGAGAGGAACATGGTGCTATCGGTGGAGACGACCATGCTTCACCCGACGCGCGGCTTCATCAAGCTGGAGGATACGGTGGCGGTTACCGATACCGGCTATGTGATGTTCGGGGATCGGGGTCGGGCATGGAACCGGGGTGGCATGTAACCTGCCACATTACAAATGAGCGTGCCGGTCTCGATTGTCTCTAAGGCGCGTCGCGTCGAAACGAATTCATGCGCGGCGCTTTGCCGTTGCCGCTAAACAGAAGTCACTTTTGCGCGACAGGCACTAAACCATTCCAGTGCAGACGACTTCCAATCTTCCGTCGATCGTCTGGGTGCAGCATATGGTAAGCCCCTCGGATGCGGAGACGACGGCGCAATCGGATGCAAACGTTGACGCCCACGGACTGCCGGACTTGGCGTTGCGATGGAACCAGGAGAGTTGGCTCTGAAGCCCGGCCATGATCATAAGCAGGGCATTGATGTCACGTTGATCCGGCGAGGGCGGTGTAAAAGCGATCTTGACCAGCGGATGCTTATGGTCTTTGCAGTTGACCGTCCGTACCTGCTCGACCGTCTGGATCAAGCTCAGCGGCACGGGTATCCAGGATTCGCAGGACAAATCGGTCGAAAAGAGAAGCGTTGACGGGTCGGCGTCGTTGGCCTTGACAATACCGCCAACCGTCATGGCCGGGTTGCCATCCGGCAGGCTGCCCGTTGCGAGCTTTTCCACGAATTCCTGGGGACTGAAACGCGTCATCGCTTCTCTCTCAAGGAGGCATGCTGGATAGCATATCGGAAGGGCGCCTCAAAGTCGCGAGCGAGGGGAGTTCCCGGCCGGCAGCAACCTGAAATCCGGCAGTTCGCGCAATCCCAGTTCCGGCCCTGCCGGCGAATAGACGACGAACAGCTGCATCGGCCCGTCGCCGGTGTTGAGCGTCGAGTGGAAGCGGCTCTCCGGCACGTAAATGGTGCAGCCGGGGCCGACCTTCTCGACCACCGGATTGCCTTGCTCGTCCTCGACCATCTGCTCGCCATGGCCCGAAATGACAAAGATGATTTCTTCCGCGCCCGGATGGTTATGACGGGTATGGCCCTTGCCGGAAGGCAGGTCGACGACGCCGCCGGAAAAGCGGGTCGCGCCGTTCACTTCCGGAGCGACCGTCAGCGACAATTTTCCCCAGTCGAATCCGAAGGCGCTGACATCCTTCGGGTAGACGAACACCTTGCTCTTGTCGGTCATTCTCATGATCCCTTCTTTTTCTTCGTGGTCGTCTTCAGGCCGCCAAGCGTAACGGCCTTGAAATCGGCGGTCTGCCGGGCGATCGCCGCTTCCGCCGGCAGCCGCTCCATCGAGCTCGCGCCATAAAAGCCGTGCAGGCCCTTGCAGCGTTCGAGGATGTAGCGGGCGTCGTCCGGCATCGAGATCGGTCCGCCATGGCAAAGCAGGATGACATCCTTGCGCACCGAACGGGCCGCTTCGGCGATCGCGTCGATGGCGACCACGCAATCGTCGAGCGACTTGGCAGAGGTGGCGCCGATCGAGCCCCCCGTCGTCACGCCCATATGAGCCACGACGATATCGGCGCCGGCCCTGGTCATGGCGCGCGCCTCGTCCGGGTTGAAGACATAGGGCGTGGTCAGAAGGTCGAGCTTGCGGGCTTCGGCGATCATGTCGACCTCGAGCCCAAAACCCATGCCGGTCTCCTCGAAGCTCTGTCGCATGCTGCCGTCGAACAGGCCGATGGTGGGGAAATTCTGCACCCCGGAAAAACCCATCGTCTTCAGTTCGGAGAGCAGCAGCGGCATGATGACGAACGGATCGGTGCCGTTGACACCAGCCAGCACCGGCGTCTTCCTGACCACCGGCAGCACCTCGTAGGCCATCTCCTTGACGATCTCATTGGCATTGCCATAGGCAAGCAGGCCGGCGGCCGAGCCGCGACCGGCCATGCGGTAGCGGCCGGAATTGTAGATGATGATGAGGTCGATGCCGCCGGCCTCTTCGGCCTTGGCCGACAGGCCGGTGCCAGCGCCGCCGCCGACGATCGGCACGCCCTTGTCGATCATCCCCCTGAATTTCTTCAGTATGTCCTTGCGCGGTATTGCCGGCATGTCTTGGATCTCACTGTCTGGCGATTTCGAGGAAAGCCGCGACCGCGGCCTTGGCGAATCGGGGATCATTGATGTGCAGCGGCAGGCGTGTCAGCCGGCGCGTCGCGTTCGGCTTAATCCTGCGCTCAATGGCTTCGAACAGGGCGGCATCGGCTTGCGGATCGAAGAAGGCGCCGCCTTCGATGTCGAGCGCCGAGACGCCTTTCTCCGGGACAAGGAAATGCACGGGCCCCTTGCAGTGGGCGAGCCTTGTGCCGATCCACTCGCCGATCTTGCGGCATTCCTGCGCCGTCGTGCGCATCAGCGTGACGTTCGGGTTGTGCTCGTAGAACAGCCGCCCGCGATAATGGTCCGGAATGGTCGCAGGCGCCCAGAAATTGACCATGTCGAGCGCGCCGACCGAGCCGACATAAGGCAGGCCGGTGCGGGCAACGGCACCGAAACGATCCTCCGTCGCCGGCAGCACGCCGCCGAACAGGAGATCGCAGACCTCAGTGGTGGTGATGTCGATGGCGCCGGACAGCAGGCCGCTGTCGGCCAGTTTCTCCATGCTGCGGCCGCCGGTGCCGGTCGCGTGAAAGACCATGCAGTCATAGGTCGAACGGAGCTGATCCGCGATTGCCGTCACGCACGGCGTGGTGACGCCGAACATGGTGAGGCCGATCGACGGCTTCCCCTCGGGCGGCGGCGGCGGTCTGGCGGCCATGCCCGATATCGCCTGGGCCGCATTGTGCAGAACGACACGCGAGAGCTGGTTCAGCCCGGCCATGTCGGTCACCGACGGCATCATGACGATGTCCGAGATGTCGACATAGGGCGCGGTGTCGCCGGAAGCGAGCGTCGAGACCATGATCTTGGGCAGGCCGAGCGGCAGCGCGCGCATGCCTGCGCTAATGATCGACGTGCCGCCGCCGCCGCCGATGCCGATCATGGCGGCAATGTCGTTTCGCGATTGGACAAAGCGAGCGAAGGCAATGCCCATCGCGGCGACCGCGGTGCCGCGGTCATCGCCGGCGAGCACCGCGTCTCGCCCGCCGGGATGGTGGCCTGCCACATCCTCAGCGGCAATGTCGACCGGCACGCTCGCGCCGCGCGTTCCGACGTCGACCCGGCAGACAGCGGCACCCGTGGCGGCGATCGCGTCGGCCAGGAAGGCGAGTTCCTCACCCTTGGTGTCCGCGGTGCCCACCACATAAATGCGCTTCATCGATGCCTCCCTCTGCCGGTCCAAGTCACCCAGAGGCTCAGTGCTCTACAGAGCGTCAACCTAGCCATTCCGAAAACGAGGAGGTCATTGCAATTTTTTGAGACGCGCGTATCATATTGGTATGGATGTCTCACGTCAACACGCCGCAGCAAGCGACGACACCGCCGGGGGACCAGAGCGTGGACCGCGCGCGCGCACGAAACGGCTGATGCTGGAGACGGCGACGAAGCTGATGCAGGCAGGCGCAACACCTTCGGTCAGCGAGGTTGCCGAGGCGGCGCAGGTGTCCCGCGCCACCGCCTACCGGTATTTTCCGAGCCAGGCGGCACTGGTGCAGGCAGTGGTTAACGAGGGGCTCGGGCCGATCCTCACCTGGAAATCCACCTCTGCCGATGCCGAGCGCCGCGTCGCCGAGCTCTTCGATACGGCCATGCCGCGCATCGAGGCTTTCGAGGCCACATTCAAGGCGGCGTTGAAACTGTCGCTCGATCAGTGGGCGCGGCGCCAGGCCGGCACTTTGGGCAGCGAACCGACCTTCAAGCGCGGCCACCGCGTCGAGTTGCTTCAGGACGCGCTCGCTCCGCTCAAGGGCCGGCTGCCGCCGCGCGACCTTCAGCGGCTGGCGCAGGCGCTGTCGCTGATCTTCGGCGTCGAGGTGCTTATCGTGCTGAAGGACATCTGGGGACTGGACGGTCGCCGGACGATGTCCGTTGCCCAGTGGGCGGCGGTCGCCCTGGTGCGCGCGGCGATCGCGGAATCAGTGTCCGAAGCACAAGCGATCGAACCAACAAGGGTCACGAAATAGCAGGTATCTGGTTCTACCAGATTTGCATACTGGTTGCCGATATTAACCGCAATGCTGAAGCATGAACAAGGCCGATGTCTATCAATGAGTAGGAAAATTTAGGAAAAACAGGCAGATAAGGCTGGAATTCGAGACTTCGAGCTGTCACCATTGCTCAAGAAAGGGCTTGACGGAGCTTCAAAATTGGTAATACCAGATCAAAGGAGAAAAGCGGATCGAAAGTGAGGGCTGCGATCCATTTCCGGACGGGCGAGGAGGCTCCAAACCGGAAGGCGCGACCAAGGGAGGAACTACCAGGGCCGGCCCCGTTTGCCGGTTCGCTTGATACGGTAGAATGCGCACAAGGGAGGAAACATCATGCGCAAGATAGTGACCAGCTTGCTTGCTGGTATCGGCTTGACACTTGCCTGCGGAACATCCGTCTACGCCCAGGACAAATCGCTCACCATCTTCTGGGCGGAATGGGATCCTGCCAACTACCTCCAGGAACTCGGCAACGAGTACGAGAAGGAAACCGGCGTCAAGATCACGGTGGAGACCACGCCCTGGGCCGACTTCCAGACCAAGGCCTTCACCGAGTTCAACGCTCATGGCGATGCCTACGACCTGGTCGTCGGCGACTCGCAGTGGCTCGGCGCCGGCTCGACCGGTGGCCATTATGTCGACCTCACCGACTTCTTCAACAAGCACAAGCTCGGCGAGGTGATGGCGCCGGCGACAGTGAAGTACTACGCCGAATATCCCGGCAACAGCGGCAAGTACTGGGCCATCCCGCTCGAAGGCGACGCCGTCGGCTGGTCCTATCGCAAGGACTGGTTCGAGGATCCGAAGGAGAAGGAAGCCTTCAAGGCCAAATACGGCTACGACCTCGACGTGCCGAAGGATTTCAAGGCGCTGCGCGACATCGCCGAATTCTTCCACCGGCCGGACCAGAAGAGATACGGCATCGCCATCTACACCGACAATTCCTATGACGCGATGGCGATGGGCTTCGAGAACGCGCTGTTCTCCTATGGCGGCGAACTGGGTGACTATTCGACCTACAAGGTCGACGGTTTCATCAACTCCGATAAGGCTGTCGCCGCACTCGACGCCTATAAGGAGCTCTACAAGTTCACGCCTCCGGGCTGGGCCAAGTCGTTCTTCGTCGAGGACAACCAGGCGATCACCGAAAACCTGGCCGCGATGAGCATGAACTACTTCGCGTTCTTCCCCTCGCTGATCAACGAGGCGTCGAACCCGAACGCCAAGAACACCGGCTTCTTCGCCAATCCTCCCGGGCCGAACGGCGACCAGTTCGCCGCACTCGGTGGCCAGGGCATCTCCGTCGTCTCCTACTCGCAGAAGCAGGACGAGGCGATGAAGTTCCTCGAATGGTTCATCAAGGACGAGACCCAGAAGAAGTGGGCGGCACTCGGCGGCTACACCTGCAGCGCAGCCGTGCTCAAGTCCGAAGAGTTCCAGAATGCGACGCCCTACAACAAGGCCTTCTACGAGACCATGTTCAAGGTGAAGGATTTCTGGGCGGTGCCGGAATATGCCGAACTGCTCCAGCAGCTCAACCAGCGCGTCTATCCCTACATGATCGGCGGCGAAGGCACCGCCAAGGAAACGCTCGACGCACTGGCCGCCGACTGGAACGCGACTTTTAAGAAATACGGCCGCGGCCAATAATCGTTCATGTCCCACGGAGGGGGCGCTCATGCCTCCTCCGTTTCTTTTTCTTCAAGCGGGAGCAGGGTCTTGGCGACCACGATGATCACCACGCTGGACAGATCTTCACGCGCGGCCGCGCGTGGCCTTAGCGATATTTCGATCCGCAATCTTTTCATCATCCCGACGATCCTGTTCCTGATCGTCTTCAACATCTTTCCGCTGATCTATTCGCTCGGCTATTCCTTCACCGATTTCCGCGCCTCGACCAACGCGCCGGCGAATTTCGTCGGGTTGCAGAACTACCGCGACCTGCTCAGCGACCCCTATGTCTGGTCCAACTTCGCCATCACCGCCAAATACGTGATCATCTCGGTCGCCGGACAGTTGCTGGTCGGCTTCGGCGTGGCGATGCTGCTCAACCGCGACATCCCGCTGAAGGGGCTGCTGACGACCCTGCTGCTGCTGCCGATGATGCTGTCGATGGCCGTCGTCGGCCTGTTCTGGAAACTGCTCTACGATCCGTCATGGGGCGTCATCAACTATGCGCTTGGGCTTGGCAATTTCGAGTGGCTGGCCGACCCCAAGATGGCACTCTACGCGGTGGCGCTGACCGACATCTGGATGTGGTCGCCCTTCGTCATGCTGCTGTCGCTGGCCGGCCTCTCGGCGGTGCCGAAGCACCTCTACGAAGCCGCCGCTATCGACCGCGCCGGTCCGTTCTACACCTTCTTCCGCATCACCTTGCCGCTGGTCGCGCCGATCCTGATGATCGCCGTCATCTTCCGCACCATGGAAGCGTTCAAGACCTTCGATCTGGCCTACATCCTGACCACCCAGCCGACGGCTGAACTGATCTCGATCCGGCTCTACAAGATGGCGTTCCAGGAATGGCAGACCGGGCGCTCCTGCGCGCTCGCCTACATCGTGCTGATCATGGTGCTGGCCATCACCAACATCTACGTCAAATATCTCAACAAAGTGAAGGAGCGCTGAGATGGCCGCCGTCCGCACTTCTTCCGAGATCGCCCTCAACCGCGTCGCAATCGTCGCCGTGCTGGTGGCGACAGTGATCTTCCTGGCGCCGATTTACTGGATCGCCTCGACGGCGTTCAAGCCGCGCAATCTTGCCACCACCATCCCGCCGACGGTCGTGTTCCAGCCGGAGATATCGCCCTTCGTGAAGCTGTTCACCAAGCGCTCGCAATTGCGCAGCCCGCCTTCGCCGGAAGAATACGCGGCGGCGCCCTGGTGGGAACGCGTCGTCTTCGACGGCGGCGAAAAGATCGTGCGCGACGGCAAGGGCCAGGTGCAATGGTCGGGCTATCCGAACCGTTTCATGAATTCGCTGATCGTCGCGATCACCTCGACGGTGCTGGCGGTCGGCATGGGTACATTCACCGCCTATGGCTTCTCGCGCTTCAGGGTCAAAGGCGAGGCGGACCTTTTGTTCTTCATCCTCTCGACCCGCATGCTGCCGCCCGTGGTGGTGGCGATCCCGATGTTCCTGATGTACCGGGCGGTCGGCCTCAACGATTCCCATATCGGGCTGATCATCCTCTACACCGCCTTCAACCTGTCCTTCTCGGTTTGGCTGATGAAGGGCTTCATGGACGAGATCCCGAAGGAGTACGAGGAAGCGGCGCTCGTCGACGGCTATACGCGCATGGAAGCCTTCTTCAAGATCGTGCTGCCCGAAGCCGCCACCGGCATCGCCGCGACGGCCGTGTTCTGCTTCATCACGGCATGGAACGAATATGCCTTCGCGCTGATCATGACCAATCGCCGCGCCCAGACCGCACCGCCGTTCATCCCGAGCCAGGTCGGCTCCGGGCTGCCGGACTGGACGGTGATCGCCGCCGGCACTTTCCTGTTCCTGCTTCCTGTCGCCATCTTCACCTTCCTGCTTCGTAATCACCTGTTGCGCGGCATGTCCTTCGGAGCGATCCGCAAATGAGCTTTCGCGCCATCAACCAGAAATATCTGGAACCAGGCAGCCAGGTGCTGATGGTGCTCGGCATCGTTGCGCTCTGCCAGCCCTGGAACTTGCTGCTGCACAGCTATGGGCTGACCATCATCCTGATCGGCCTGATCGGCTTCAACATCACCTCCAAGATCGCACCGCAAGAGGAAGCCGGAACCGGCCAGTCAGGCGATCCGCAGCGAAATCCGGGAGCGCAGCATTGACCCAGATCGAGCTTCGCGGCGTCCAGAAGTTCTTCGGCGCCGTCCAGGTCATCAAGGACCTCAACCTCAAGATCGAAGACAACGAGTTCATCGTGCTGCTCGGTCAGTCGGGCTGCGGCAAGACGACGACGCTGCGCGCCATTGCCGGGCTGGAGACGATCGACGAGGGCGACATCCTCATCGACGGCAAGCCCATCCAGCATCTGAAGGCCGCCGATCGCGACATCGCCATGGTCTTCCAGTCGTTCTCGCTGTACCCGCATATGAGCGTCTACGAGAACATCGCCTTTCCCTTGCGCGCCACGCGAAAGAGCAAGAGCGAAATCGACCAGGAAGTTCGCTCGGTCGCCAAGACGCTGCAAATCACGGACCTGCTCGGCAAGAAACCGTCGGCGCTGTCGGGCGGCGACATGCAGCGCGTGGCGATCGGCCGGGCACTGGTGCGGCGGCCGAAAGCGATGCTGATGGACGAGCCGATCGGCGCGCTCGACGCCAAGCTGCGCGAGGAGATGCGGGCCGAGATCAAGCGGCTGCACATCAAGCAAGGCTCGACCACCATCTACGTCACCCATGACCAGATCGAGGCGATGAGCCTCGCCGATCGCATCGTCATCATGCATGAGGGGGTTCTCCAGCAGGTCGGCTCCCCCGACGAGGTCTATTCGCACCCGGCCAACCTCTTCGTCGCGCAATTCGTCGGCAGTCCGGTGATGAACGTGGCCGACGCGGCGGTGGCCGAAAAAGCCTCGTCGGCCTCGGTGACGGTGGGCGATGCGCCAACCGGTTTCGAATTCCCGCGCGCGCTCCTGTCGAAGCTGAACGGCCATGCGGGCGGCCGGCTGGCACTCGGCATCAGGCCGGAAGGCGTCCTCATCAGCCGTGAGGCGGCGGAGGGCTTCATGGCGGTCGAGACGCAGATCGTCGAGCCGCTCGGCTCGTTCGACATCGTCGACCTGAAAGTCGGCTCCAAGATGCTGCGCGCCCGCACCAAGAGCGGCTTCATTTCAGGTCCCGGCGAGAGGGTGTTCGCCAGGATCGATCCGACACAGGCGCATTTCTTCGACGCGGCGAGCGGCAAGTCGCTCGGAGTGAGACTCTGATGGCCCATATCCAGCTCAAGAACATCTCCAAGACGTTCGGCAATCACACGGCCCTGACCGGGCTCGACCTCGACATCGCCGATGGCGAGTTCTTCGTCCTGCTCGGCGAGACGGGCGCGGGCAAGACAACGACGCTGCGGCTGATCGCCGGACTGGAAAAGCCGAGCGAGGGCCAGGTCTTCATCGACGGCATCGACGTTGCCGACTGGGGCGCCGCGGAGCGCGACGTGGCGCTGGTGCTACAGCAATATTCGCTCTACCCGCGCTATACGGTGCGCGAAAACCTCGAATTCCCGCTGAAGCCGAAGATCCGGCGGCTGCCCGACGCCGAAATCAAGGACCGCGTCGAGCGCGCGGCGCGGACGCTCAGGATCGAGCATCTGCTCGACCGCAAGACCGACCGGCTGTCGGGCGGCGAGATGCAGCGCGTCTCGATCGGCCGGGCCATCGTGCGCAAGCCGCGCGTGTTCCTGATGGACGAGCCGCTGTCGGCGCTCGACGCCAAGCTGCGCGAGGCGCTGCGCACGGAACTGAAGAACCTGCAGATGCAGCTCGGCGCCACCTTCCTGTTCGTCACCCACGACCAGATCGAGGCGATGTCCATGGGCGACAAGGTGGGCGTGCTCAACCATGGCCGCATCGTCCAGACCGGCACGCCACATGAGATCTACAACAATCCGCGCGACACCTATGTGGCGAGCTTCGTGGGCTCGCCGCCGATGAACCTCATCGACGGCAGGGTGGTCAACGATCGTGCGGTCATGGCGCCGCTGAATTTCGAATTGCCGCTTTCAGGGGGAGCCAAGGCGAGTGCGGCGACCGACGGTCGCCCGCTCGTCTTCGGCATCCGCCCCGAGGACGTCTATCTCGAGAGCGGTGCGCCGGTCGAGGCGCGCGTCCACGACGTCGAAAACCATGGCGTGGAAAAGATCCTGACGCTGCGCGTGGGCGAGACCACGCTGCGCGCCACGGTGCCGGCGCGGACCGATGTCGCGATCGAGCAGCCGGTGCGCTTTGCCTGGAATCCGGACAAGGTGGTGCTGTTCGACAAGGGCAGCGGCGTGAGTTTGCGGCACGCCGGATGAGGCGAATATCGCGAATGCGATGTTCCGGACAGCGCCCTAAACAAAAAGCCCGCCTTGCGGCAGGGCAAGGAATCCGGGTTAACGGGTCCCTCCGGAGCCTTCGTCGGTGCGCTGTTGATGAAGCATTGAACGGAAAAACCCGCCTGTGCGGCGGGTCCCTGGCGCAACTCAGCACCATAACCAAATATCTACCATAGTTGCCTTCACCCAGTCAAGAAAAAATTCCTATCATGGGAAACTGGCACAGCGGGACCGGCTGTGGTCAGGTCTTGTCAACCCGAGTTCTGAGCCCCCGCAGCAATGTCGGCCGGACAGCCGTCCCGCACCTCTACTTCGGCAGGTAGGTCTCATAGGGCTCGGTGTTGATCAGCAGGATCACGCATTCCGTGTCCGAGAGGCAGGCGTCGTCATGCATCTCATTGGCCTTCTGGGTCCAGTAGGATCCGGGAGGCAGTTCGACCTTGCTCGCCTCGCCGCCTTCCATCTGCCAGTGCGCCCATAGGCCCTGGATCAGCACGGCGCGATAATCGGCGGTGTGCGCGTGAACAGGAGCGCGCCAGTTGCCCGGGACTTTCAGCAAGGTTCCCGCGGGGCCCTTGGCCCTTTCTCCCCATAGCGGACCGAGGCGCTGCGGCTGGTCCGGCGCCTCGGAAACATAGGGAATCTTGCTGGCCGGCAGATAGCTGTCCTCAAGGGCGAAGGCACGGCCGGGGATAGTGAGCATTGCAGCCAGCGTCAGGATTTTTAAGTGATTTGGCATCGCTTCTCCTCTTCGGGCCGACTTGCCGCCGGCGCTCGTCTGTTGGATGACAAGCTATTGCAAATGGCCAAACCGGGAATGGCATTCTGTCCGGAACACTTGGCAATTCATCCAGGCCGGAAATCGCCACTGCAAACAGCGTTGATTTAGCCTTTTCCCGAGCCGCCGCCCGCGGCGCGCAAATGGCTGGGCGCGCTGCCGACGATGCGCTTGAAGGCCCGGCTGAACGACGCTTCCGAATCATAGCCCAATCTGGCGGCGATCACCGACACCCGCATCCCTTCTTCCTCGAGCCACCGTCTTGCCTGATGCATGCGCACCCCGGCGACATATTTTGCCGGCGTCTCTCCGACGACGGCCGTGAAACGTTCGGCAAAAGCCGACCGTGAGGCGCCCATCTCGCGGGCCAGCGCTTCGACGGTCCAGTTCCTGTCAGGCTGCCGATGAATGGCGACCAGCACGCGGCCGATGTCCCGATCCTTGATCGCCGCGATCCAACCCGTGATGTCACCGGCGCTGTTCTCCACCCAGGAGCGGATGATGGCTGCGGCCAATACATCGGCCAGCCGCGCCAGCATCATGCCGGAGCCGGCCCGGTTCCTCGTCGCCTCGTCGGCCATGGCTTCCAGCAAATGCGGGATGCCTGGCTCGCCGGCCATCAGCTTCTTCGCGCGCAGCATATCCGGCATCATGGCCAGCAGTGGATGCGAGCCATCGTGGTTGAAGTGCATGCTGCCGCAGAACAGCAGCGTTTTTGCACCATGGCCGCCGTTCGAGACGGCGTAGACATTGTCCTGCAGGGGCTCGACGCTGTAGCTTTCGAGCGGTTCGGCTTGTACGCCGGGTGCGCTGGCGAGGATATGCTCGGCGCCGCGCGGCAACAGCAATGCATCGCCGGCTTTCAGTTCCATCCATTCGCCTGGTGGCGAAAGCAGCCAGCATCCGGCACGGCCGATGAAGTGAAACCGCGCCGCCTTCTGCACCGGAAAGAGCACGGCCCAAGGCGCGCCCAGTTCGCAGCGGCCATAGTCGACGCCCTCGAGGCGCAGCGCGCGCAACATCTCGGTCAACGCACCCCCCGGGGTCGGCACAGTGTCGTTGGGCGAGGTCAAGTCCATGGCGATTCCTACAGCAGTTCAGCGTCCCACGGAAACGCTGAACTGCTGTATCTCTTCGGGCAATTCCGGACGGAATTGCTCCGGCCTGGAGTCACGGCCTGGCGCTTCAGCCGGCCTGGCGGATCTCAGCATGTTCCTCGGCACGCAGGTGGCTGGGAGCCGAGCCGATGACGCGCTTGAAGGCCCGGCTGAAGGCGGCGTCCGACTCATAGCCCAGCCGTGTGGCGACGACGGAAATCTTCTGGCGATCGCGCACCAGCCATTGTCGGGCCTGGTGCATGCGCACCTGGGTGACGTACCTGGCCGGCGTCTCGCCGACAATGGTGGCAAAACGCTCGGCAAAGCCCGATCGCGAGGCGCCCATCATCCTGGCGAGCGCCTCGACGGTCCAGTCACGGTCCGGCTCGAGATGGATGGCGGCCAGAACGCGCCCGATGTCCGGGTCCCTGACCGCCGCGATCCAACCGCTGGAATCGCCGCAGCCGCGCTCGACCCATGAGCGGATCACGGTGGCGGCAAGGACGTCGGCGAGCCGCGCCAGAATGCCGCCGGAGCCGACACGCTCCATCGTCACTTCACGCGCCATCGAGTCCAGGAGATGCGGAATACCCGGCTCATAAGCTTCGAGTTCATGCGCGCGCATGACATCAGGCATCATGCCGAGCAGGGGATGCAGGCCATCGATGTTGAAGTACATGCTGCCGAAAAACAGCAGCGTGCCCGGACAGCGACCATCGGGGCACATGGCTTCATTGGACATGCAATAGACGTTCTTGCAGACTTCTTCGGCCGCGTAGCCCTGGATCGGCCAAGCCTTGGTGCCCGGTTCGCTTGCCAGCACATGCGCTGCGCCACGCGGCAGCAGTGCCGCGTCGCCCGCCTTGAGCTCGACCCACTCGCCCGAGGGCTGCATCAGCCAGCAGCCCTTGCGGCCGATGAAGTGGAATCGCGCCGCTGCTTGGGCCGGAAACTGGATGCCCCAAGGCTCCCGCATTTCGCAACGGGCGTAGTCGACACCGTCGAGACGCAGCCCGCGCAATATGTCTGTCAGCGGATCGCCAGTGGTCGGAATTTTGGACGAACGGTCAAACATAATGGTGTTTCTAGCATGGAAACTCCAGGCCGTCACTCCCTATGTTGCAGTGCAGCCAAATGTTGCGCTGCAACTTCATCGGAGACTGACCATGGCCGAACCCGCGACGGGCGTCGTCGACGCCGCCCTATTGAACACTGTCGATCAGGAGGAACGAACAGAGCCGGCATGGGGCGCCGTCGTCTCGCTGGCGCTTGGTGTTTTCGGTCTCGTTACGGCGGAATTCCTGCCCGCCAGCCTGTTGACGCCGATGGCGAGCGATCTCGGCGTCAGCGAAGGCGTTGCGGGACAGGCGGTCACCGCGACCGCGATCGTCGGCGCCATTGCCGCTCCCACGATGGCGATCATAACACGGCGCATGGACCGCAGGCTGGTGATGTGGATGCTGACCGCGTTTCTGATCGCCTCGAACCTTTTGGCCGCCTTTGCCTTGTCGCTGCCCATGCTTCTGCTTGCCCGCGTCGTGCTCGGCGTTGCGCTCGGCGGCTTCTGGGCTATGTCGGCGGCCATGGCGTTGCGGCTGGTGCCGATGCGGTTGATGCCACGCGCCATGTCGATCATCCTGACCGGCGTTTCGCTGGCCACCGTCACCGCCGCCCCTGTCGGCGCCTATGTCGGTGATATCTGGGGCTGGCGCACGGCTTTCATGATCGCCACGGTCGTCGCCGCGCTGGCGTTGTTGGTGCAGGTGGCCACCATTCCGAAACTGCCGCCGATGGGCGTGGCAAGTTTCCGCACCTTGCTCGAGGTGCTGGAGCGCCCGTCGATCAGGGTGGCGCTGCTGGTCGTGCTGCTGGTCGCTTCGGGGCACTTTGCCGGCTTCACCTATGTGCGCCCCTTCCTCGAGAAGATCCCGATGCTCGGCATCGAGACAATCTCGCTGGTGCTCCTGGCCTATGGCATAGGCGGCTTCTTCGGCAATATCGCCGGCGGCATCCTGGCCGAACGCAATCTCAAGGCCGCCGTCGCGCTGGCACCCCTGCTGATCGCAGTGGCCGCCGCCTTGATGCTGGTCTTCGGCGCCTCGCCGGCGATCGCCGCCGCCGCCGTGGCGGCCTGGGGCTTTGCCTTCGGCGCGGTGCCGGTCGGGCTGCAGACATGGCTGGTGCGGGCCGCGCCCGATCAAGCCGAGAGCGCCGGCGGCCTGATGGTCTCCACCTTCCAGGTGGCGATTGCGCTCGGCGCCGTCTTTGGCGGCCTGCTGGTCGATCATGCCGGCGTCGCCAGTGCCTTCGCCTATTGCGGCGTGGCGACTTTGCTGGCGGCAGTCGTGGTGTTTCTGCTCGGCCCAAAACGCGCCGAGTAGGCTCTCCCGACAAGCATCCCTGACTTGCGCAACGGCCCGAGAACCATCATGGTTCTCGGGCCGTTGCCTTTGCGATGGCGGCGTCGCTGACAGGCAGACGCGGCAGGCTGCCGGCGAAACTCAGGCTGAACGCCCATCGAAGTCGAAGATCGACAAGGCGGACGGATCGACATCGGTGACACAGTTGACGTTGATGTAGGCGCTGCGTTCACTCCCCTCGCGCACATCCTCGGCGAAAGGATGGATGCCGCAGGTGCGACAGAAGCGGTGCGCGATGGCGTGGTTGCCGAATGTGTAGGTGCCGATCTCGTCGCTCCAGGCCAGCACCCGCAGCGCCTGATGCGGAACGGCGCACAGCAAGGCGCCCTTGCGCGAGCAGATCGAGCAATTGCACCGCACGGCTCCGGTCAGTTCCGCCTCGAACTCGAAGGCGACCTTGCCGCAATGACAGCTGCCTTTGTAGAGCATCGTTCTCTTCCTTGCGTCCGCCAGGGGTGCAAAACCGCCCGCGCCGGGTTAAGTCTCGGCACGCCACGCGCCGGCTGCTAAGCTTAAGACGTCCCAGAGGTCCGGAGTCCGACACCGAAGATGCAATCCGTCCGCGATCACCTGGAAACTACCCTTGCGCGTCTCGCCGCCCGTGCCGGTGAAGAACGTGTGTTCACGAAACTCTATATCGAAGCCGCGCGAGCCGCAGCCGATGCCGCCGACGCGCGGCGGAGGGCCGGCGTGAGGCTCGGACCGCTCGACGGAACGATCATTTCGATCAAGGACCTGTTCGATGTCTGCGGCGAGGCGACCACGGCCGGATCACTGCTGCTCAAGGATGCTGCGCCGGCAATTGGCGACGCCATGATTGTGCGCCGGCTGCGGCAAGCCGGCGCGGTGATCATCGGCAAGACCAACATGACCGAGTTCGCCTTTACCGCCATCGGCGACAACCAGCACTATGGCACGCCTGGCAACGCGACCGATGCCGACCGCATTCCCGGCGGCTCTTCCTCCGGCGCCGGCGTTTCCGTCGGCGAGGGGACGAGCGAAATCTCCATCGGTTCCGACACTGGCGGGTCGATCCGTATTCCGGCGGCACTTAACGGCGTCGTCGGCTTCAAGCCGACGGCGCGGCGGGTGCCGCTCACAGGCGCCTTTCCACTGTCGGCCACGCTGGACTCGGTCGGCCCGCTCGCCCGCACCGTGGCGCAATGCGCCGCGGCCGATGCGGTGATGGCGGGCGAGGACTTGGCGCTGCCTGCGCCACTCGCCCTTGCGGGGCTGCGCATCGGTCTCCCGCGCGGCGTGCTTTTCGGAGAGACTGAAGGCGCGGTGGCAGCAGCGTTCGAGCGCTGCCTCGGCAAGATCGAGCAGGCCGGCGCACGGGTCGCGGACCTGTCGATCGACGACCTGATCGCCGACCTTCGCGCGGTCACAAAACGCGGTTCGATCGCCGCGATGGAAGGGGCCGAAGTGCATGCAGACTGGCTGGCGGCGGGCTCTCCGGTGCCGGTTGACCCGCATGTGAGCGGACCCTTGTCGCGGGCGGCAATGCTGCCGACCCCGGTTTACATCAGGGCACTGCGTCGCCGTGCCGTGCTGGCCGCCGCCATGGATGAGCGGCTGACGTCGGTCGATGTGCTGGCCCTGCCAACCACGCCGGTGACAGCGCCGACCATCGTCTCCCTGGCGCAAGATGCCGGTCTGCGCGATCGCACGGAGGGCCTGCTGCTGCGCAACACGCAGGTGGCCAACCAGTTCGATCTCTGCGCGATCTCGCTGCCGATACCAGGCATGGCGCTGCCGGCCGGCTTGATGCTGGTGGCGCGCCACGGCCACGACCGCCGTCTGCTGAGCATCGCCGCTGAAGTGGAGAGATTGCTGGGCGGCTGATCGGGACTGAACCGAATGTCAGTGTGAAGAGCAGTGCTTGCGTTCGCTGTCCTTGGCGGCGCGCTCGACGGCCGTCGCGATCAGCCACGGCAGGCTGTATTGCTTGCCGGTGATGGTCTGGGTGCGTCGCTCGATCGATCCCCTGACGACAATCTTGCCGGCAGAGAGCGCATCCGACGCCTCGACCATCGCCTTGTCCTTCGTCGGCAATCCGCCGGTGTCGATCGACACGCCTTTGATGATCTTGCCGGTGGCGAGGTCGAGCACGCTGTTCGATGGGCAGGGAGCCTTGAAGCAGCGCAGCCCGTTGTCGCAATAGACATAGCTGCTTTCGGCCGCGGCGAGCGAGGGCAGCAGGCCCGCTGAAGTGGTGGCAAGGCACAGGAATGCGAGGCGGAGAACGGACATGGCTCCAGCGTCGCGAAGAATTGGGGCGAAACGGCGATGGTCTAGCTGTCGGCGGGAAACCGTCGCCGATAATGCCCGACCACTTCCGGGTTGCGCAGATTGACCGGCAATTTGCCTGCCAGGACCAGCAGGGCCTCGCCGGCCGCGCCAACGCCCATGCGCATCATCGATTCCTCGGTGATGCCGGCCATGTGCGGGGTGATGACGACATTGTCGAAGCTGAAATAGGGATGATCCGGTGGCAGCGGCTGCGTCGAGAACACGTCGAGCGCGGCACCGCCGATGCGGCGCTCCCGCAAGGCCTCGATCAGCGCGTCGTCATCGACGACGGGCCCGCGCGACACGTTGATCAGCAGCGCGTTGGGTTTCATGCGCGATATGCGTTCGCGGCTGATCAGGCCGCGCGTTTCCGGCGTCAGCGGACAGCACAGGACGATGATGTCGCTCTGCTCGACCAGCGCGTCGATCGACAGGAAGCCGACCTTGTCCGGCGCCGGCTGCATGCTGCGGGTCGTTGCGACCACTTTCAGGTCGAACCCATGCGCGGCGATATGGCCAACGGCCTGTCCGACGGCGCCGAGACCGACGATGCCGATCGTCTTGCCGGCGAGCTCGATGTTGGAATTGGCGTGCTCGCGACCGGCAAGCCAGCCCTTGGCGCGCAGGTCGCGGTCGACGACACGAAACTGCCGAAGCAGGGCGAGGGCTGCAAACATCACATGCTCGGCCACCGAGCGTGCGTTGACCGCCGGCACGTTGGCGACCAGCACACCTGCCGCGGTCGCTGCTTCCATCGGGATCATGTCGAGCCCGGCGCCATGGCGGATCGCTGCCCGCAACCTGGTGGCACCCTCGAACAGCAGGGGCGGCAGGGGCGCGCGCACAATGACGATGTCGGCATTCCTCGCCTCGGCGGCCAGCGTGCCCGGATCGATGGCCGAGGCGACGACAAGCTCACCCGCCCCCGCCAGCATGGCCGCGGCGCGCGGATGCAGTCTGTGCGTCGACAGGATGCGCGTCATCCCCGTCAGGCCTGTTCGAGCGTCGGGTTTTGCGGCGCCGCCCCGAGGCCTTCGATCAGCCCCTTCCAGTAGCTTTCCGCGCCCTGCAGGTGGGCGCTCATCAGCGCCTGGGCGAGATTGCCGTCGCGCCGCAGCAGCGCCTCGTATATCTGGATGTGTTCGGCATGCGAGCGCACGCTGCGCTCCGGATCGTTGAAGTAGATCGGTAGGCGCTGCTCGCCCATCAAATAGTAAACGCTGCAGATGTTGTGGAAGACGCCATTCTTGGTGGCGCGCACGATCTCGAGATGGAATTCGCGGTCCTCCTTGGCGAGGCCTTCGCCTGCCGCGATGCGTTCTTCCGAGGCCTTCAGGATCTCGCGCAGCCGTTCGAAATTCTCCTCGGTGGCACGCGAGCATGCAAGTTCGGCCGCCTTGATCTCATGGATCTTGCGCAATTCGACCGTCTCGTAGATCTGCAAGGGATCGAGCGGCAGGCCGGCGCGCGCGAACAGCGCCAGCGCCTCGACGCTGGCCTGCTTGGTGTCGATATAGATGCCGGACTTGGCCCTGCGCTCGACGATGCGCATGGCCTCGAGAATGGCCAGCGCTTCGCGGATCTGGCCGCGGCTGACGCCGAAATGCTCCGCCAGTTCGCGTTCCGACGGGGTTCGGCCCGTCTCCTTGTCGGAATGGGAGAACAGATAGGCGGCAAGCTCCGCGAGAAGGTTGTTTTCTTTCATCGTCAATTGCGTTGCGCGTGCGCCTCCAGGAATCGCTCCGAAATGGTGAATCCCAATCCGGGTTTTTCGGGGATCGCTATCATACCGTCCCTGGCTTCGACAGTCTCTTCGACAAGGTCGTGGATCATCGGATTGGCACCGAGCGAGTATTCGACGGTGAAGCTCGACGGCGAGGCGGCGCAGACATGCAGCCCGGCGAAGAAGCAGGGCGCGCCGGCCCATAGATGCGGCGCAAAGCGCAGGTTGAAGGCACTGGCGATGGTTCCGATCTTCATGGCCTCGCTGATGCCGCCGCAGAAGGCGGGATCGGGCTGGAAGATGTCGGCGGCCTTGAGCACGGCGAGGTCGCGGAAGGCATAGCGGGTCGCATCGCTTTCCCCGGTGGCGATCGGTATGGCGCCGGAGGCACGGACTTCGGCAAGGCCGGACTTGTCGTCGGCGATCACCGGCTCCTCGAACCAGGCAAGGTCGAGATCGCCGGCGAGATGGATGAAACGCTTGGCCTCCGCCACCGTATAGGTGCCATGGGCGTCGACCATCAACTCGACGTCGGGGCCGAGCGCCTCACGGGCGGCGCGAACGCGAGCGGCCGACACATGCGCGGCGCCATCCATGGCGCCGATGCGCATCTTCAGCGCCTTGAAGCCGCCCTTGGCGACATAGGATTTGAGCTGGTCGCCGATCGCGTCGGCGGACGCCCAGCCACCCGAGGCGTAGGCTGGCATGCGATCGAGCTTGCGCCCACCGATCAGCCGCCAGACCGGCTGCCCGAGCGATTTGCCCAGTATGTCCCAGAGCGCGATGTCGACGGCGCTGATGGCGGCCACGCTCATGCCGCGCCGCGCCAGCTGCGGCATGGCATGGCCGGCGCGCGCCGCGCTGTCGTGGCGCACGCCGTTGTAGAGCATTTCCCAGATGATGCCGATATCGGCCGGATCGCGGCCGACGAGCTGCGGCCCGACCTCGCGGTTCAGCATATGGACGAGCGCACCATAGCTGCCGGCGCTGCCGGCGGCGTTCTTGCCTTCGCCCCAGCCGACCAGCCCGTCATCGGTTTCGATGCGCAGGATGGCGGCGTCGAAGGTCGTCACCTGACCGAAATCGCTGCGGTGCTGCTTGGCCGCCTCGATCGGTATGCGAATCCACCAGGCCTGGACGCTTTTGATGCGCATGGTCTTCCCCGGCCCTGCCGCCGGATGGCGGGAGGGCTCATTCCCAATCGGATCGGCTACTTGATCAGCGGCAGCAACGTTTCGGCAGTGATCCGCATCTGGTCGGTGTAGAACTTTTCCGTCAGCACGCTGGAGCCGTGATCCTGGATGAATTTGAGCTGCTCGGGCGAGATGTCGACCGGGTGGCGTTCGACCATGTCGGGGTAGGGCGCGGCCGGTGTGCGGTCGACAGGCGCGACGAACTCGTTGGTCAGCGCCCCGTCATAGCCGACCTCCCGCAAGGTCGCCACGATCTTCGGCCAGTCGATCTGGCCAAGGCCTGCGGCGAAGCGGTTGTTGTCGGCGACATGGAAGTCGAACAGGCGCTTTCCGACCTTACGGATCGCGTCGTAGACGTTAAATTCCTCCATATGGATGTGGTAGGCGTCCAGGCAGACGCCACATTCCGGGCTGACAGCGTCGGCCAATGCCAGGGCCTGGGCGCCGCGATTGAACAGGTAGGTCTCGAAACGGTTGAGCGGCTCGACCGCGATCTTGACGCCGACCTTCTTGGCGTGGGTGAAGCACTCCCTGGTGGCATCGACCACCCACTTCCATTCCTCTTCCTCGGTGCCGTCCGGCACGACCTTGCCGACGGTCGCGGGAACCAGCGTGATGATCTCGCCGTCGAGTTCGCTGACCATGGTCAACACGTCCTTGACGTATTGCACGGAGCGCTCGCGCTGGCCCTGGTCCCGGGCGGCAAGGTTGCGTTCGCCCAGCATCAAGGTCACGGCGCCCCAGCAGCGTATGCCGTGCTCCTTCAGGAGCGCGCGCGTCTCCTTGGTCTTGTATTGGTCGGGCTCGCCGGAAATCTCGATCGACTCATAGCCGAATTTCTTGATGCGCTTGAGCGTCGTCTCCAACGGTTCCGCGCGCATCCAGTTGTGCGTCGAAAGATGCATGGTCTGTCCTTCCCGGATCGTCCCTAATGGTTCGCCTGCAACATGCCGTCACCGGATGTGACGGACGGTTCCTCCCCAAGGCGTTCCAGCATTTCTTCGCAAACTGGTTCGACCAATTGGGCCCAAGACGAGGTCTACAGCAATTTCCCACGCGCGGCAAGAACTGTGCGATGGCAACTTGATGTCTGGATTACTCCATTGATTATATTGGACTATGCTGCCCTCCCGTGGCACGGTGGAGGGCTCTGAATGTGAGAGGCAAGGCTTGACCAAATCGCCACGTTTGGTAATACCAGAATGACAATGCATGCAAGTGACCGTTGAGAACAGACCAAAGTGGCTGGCCCTGTCTTCAATCAGCGCTATGCTCGGTCGCGAACAATGAGGGAGGATGCCGATGCCGACGACGATGAAGGGCCCTGGACTGTTCCTGGCGCAGTTCGCGGGCGATGCAGCGCCGTTCAATTCGCTTGCATCGATCACAAAATGGGCGGCCGGCCTCGGCTATAAAGGCGTGCAGATCCCGACCTGGGACGCGCGCTTGTTCGACCTCCAGAAGGCTGCGTCTTCCAAGGCCTATTGCGACGAGGTGAAGGGCATCTGTGCCGACGCCGGCGTCGACATCACCGAACTATCGACGCATCTGCAGGGGCAATTGGTGGCGGTGCATCCGGCCTATGACGCGCAATTCGACGGCTTTGCGCCGGCTTCGGTGCACAACAACCCCAAAGCGCGGCAACAATGGGCGGTCGAACAGATGCAGTTCGGGGCCAAGGCGTCGCGCAATCTCGGGCTCGACGTCTCGGTGAGCTTCAGCGGCGCTCTGGCTTTCCCCTACCTCTATCCCTGGCCACAGCGGCCGGCCGGATTGATCGAAGAGGCGTTCGCAGAACTAGGCAAGCGCTGGAAGCCGATCCTCGATGTCTATGAGGACAATGGCGTCGACGTCGGCTACGAAATCCATCCCGGCGAGGATGTGTTCGACGGGGCGACGTTCGAGATGTTCCTCGACGCGGTCGGCGGCCACAAGCGCTGCAACATCAATTACGATCCGTCGCACTTCCTGTTGCAGCAGCTCGACTATCTCGAATTCATCGACATCTACCACGAGCGCATCAAGGCCTTCCACGTCAAGGACGCCGAGTTCAATCCGACCGGGCGGCAAGGCGTTTATTCCGGCTACCAGAGCTGGACGAACCGCGCCGGCCGCTTCCGCTCGCTCGGCGACGGACAAGTGGATTTCGGCGGCATCTTCTCCAAGCTGACGCAGTACAATTATGATTCCTGGGCGGTGCTGGAGTGGGAGTGCTGCCTGAAGCATCCGGAAGATGGCGCGGCCGAAGGCGCGCCCTTCATCCAGCACCACATCATCCGGGTGACGGAGAAGGCGTTCGACGATTTCGCCGGCGGTGCCACGGATAAGAAGGTGCTGCGCGCCATGATGGGAATCTAGCGCGGGTTTTCCCTCTCCCTCGAGGGGGAGGTATCTCAGACACGAGGGAGACGACATGGTCGGTGCATCGAAGTCGGAAACGGGAGGCGGCCCGATCCGCTATGGCATGGTCGGTGGCGGGCAAGGCGCTTTCATCGGCGCGGTGCACCGGATCGCGGCGCGCATGGACAATGAGTTCGTGCTGGTCGCCGGCGCGCTGTCGTCCGATCCGGCGCGCGCCAAGGCCTCTGCCGCCGAGCTCGGGCTCGACCCTTCGCGCAGCTACGCGTCCTATGCCGAGATGGCCAAGGCCGAGGCCAAGCGCCCGGATGGCATCGAGGCGGTGGCCATCGTCACTCCGAACAATGTGCATGTGCCGGCGGCCAGGGCGTTTCTTGAAGCCGGCATCCATGTCATCTGCGACAAGCCGCTGGCGACGACGCTGGCCGAGGCAAAGAAGCTCGCGGCGATCGTCGAGAAGACCGGCAAGGTGTTCGTGCTGACCCACAATTACACCGCCTATCCGATGATCCGCCAGGCGCGCGAGATGGTGGCCAAGGGCGTGCTCGGCGACATCCGCATCGTGCAGTCGGAATATCCGCAGGACTGGCTGACGGAGGACCTTGCCGCCACCGGTCAAAAACAGGCGGCGTGGCGTTCCGACCCCAAGCAGGCCGGCGCCGGCGGCGCGCTCGGCGACATCGGCACGCATGCCTACAATCTTGCGCGCTTTGTCTCCGGGCTGGAACTCGACACTCTGTCGGCCGATCTCGACGCCTTCGTGCCGGGACGGCAGCTCGACGACAATGTCAACGTCATGCTGCGCTTCAAGCCGGTCGGCAAGACGCATGCGGCAAAAGGCATGATCTGGGCAAGCCAGGTGGCGCCCGGCCATGAGAACGGGCTGAAGCTGCGCATCTATGGCTCGAAGGGTGGGCTGGAATGGGTGCAGGCCGACCCGAACTATCTCTGGTATACGCCGTTCGGCCAGCCCAAGCAGCTGATCACCCGCAACGGCGCCGGCGCGCTGCCGGTGGCGGGCCGTGTCAGCCGCGTTCCCTCCGGTCATCCCGAAGGCTATCTCGAAGGCTTCGCCAACATCTACCAGGAGGCCGCACGCGCCATCCGCGCCGCGCGGCGCAAGGGCGGCAAACCTGCCAAGGACGTCGTGTTCCCGACCATTCAGGACGGCGTCGAGGGCATGGCCTTCATCGAGGCCTGCGTGAAATCGTCGAAGAAGAATGGAGCGTGGACGAAACTTTAAATTGACCTCGCGGGGGATCATTTTGGGGAGGGGCGTCGATGAAAATCGGCATGTGCATGTTCTTGTGGACGACGGCCGTATCGAAGAAGCACGAGCCATTGCTTCGCGACATCAAGGCCACCGGCTTCGACGGCGTCGAGATACCGATCTTTGCCGGTATGCCGGACGACTACAGGAAACTCGGCGAGCTGCTCGATCGCATAGGGCTTGAACGGACCGCCGTTTCAGCGATGGGCGATCCGGCGATGAACCTGATCTCGGCCGATGCGGCAACGCGCAAGGCCGGTGTCGACTACATGAAATGGGCGATCGATTGCGCAGACGCCCTCGGCGCCAGAACGCTGAGCGGCCCCTTGCATTCGACGCTCGGCGCCTTTTCCGGGTCCGGCCCGACCGCGGCCGAGAAGAAACGCTCCGTCGCCTCGCAGCGCGCCATCGGCGATCATGCCGGCAAGCGGAACGTCACCATCGGGCTCGAGGCGCTCAACCGCTTCGAATGCTATCTCCTCAACACGATGGCCGACCTGTCGGAGCATATCGATGCCATCGACCGGCCGCACATCAAGGCGATGTACGACACCTTCCACGCCAATATCGAGGAGGCAGACCCGATCGGCGCCTATACGAAGCATCGCAGGAATGTCGTGCATATCCATATATCGGAGAACGATCGCGGCGTGCCGGGGCGCGGCAACATCCCCTGGAAGGAAACATTCTCGGCCATCCGCAAGAGCGGCTACGACGACTGGCTGACGATCGAGGCGTTTGGACGTTCGCTGAAGGATCTCGCGGCGGCGACCAAGGTGTGGCGCGATTTTTCCGAGAGCCCGGAAGCGGTTTATCGGGATGGATATAAGCATATCAAGAACGGGTGGAAGAAGGCCGCCTAGGTGCCTTGGTCGGGCGATAGTGACGCGAACAAGACCTGCGTCGGCGACCTTTGGCGGATAGAAAGAAGCCTCGGCCTAGGGCGACAGGCGTCAGCCAGGACGGCCTGGCGCCATTCCTCTCCCCCGTCGATCGGGGGAGAGGTGTCGAGCGCAGCTCGACGGAGTGGGGGTCGATCCTTGGCGCGGCACCATACGATGCCCGTGCTTATGCGTCACAAGGTTAGCCCTGCTCGGCCTGCAACCTGTTGTAGTCGTGAATCGTCCGGCTCAGCCTGCGGCGCAGGAAATTGGAAATGTTGTCGAAGATGAAGACCACGACCAGCGTCAGCAGCACCATGTAGAAGACGTTGGCCCAGTTCGAATTGGTGCGCATCGCTTCCCACAGTTTCAGGCCGATGCCGCCGGCGCCGACGGCGCCGATAATGGTTGCGCCCCTGGTGTTGGATTCCCACTGATAGAGCGTCTGGCTGATGAACACCGGCACCACTTCCGGCAGTACGCCGTAGCGCTGCACCAGAAGACGGTTGGCGCCTGTCGACACAACACCTTCGCGCGGCTTGTCATCGATGTTCTCCAGCGCCTCGGAATAGGTTTTGCCGAGCGTGCCGATCTCGGTGAAGAAGATCGCGGCGCTGCCGGCCAGCGGACCCGGTCCGAAGGCGCGCGTGAAGAACAGTGCCCAGATCAGCATATCGATGGAGCGCATGAAGTCGAAGAAGCGCTTGAGCAGCTGGTTTACCAGCCGGTTGGGGGTGATGTTGCGGGCGGCGAAGAAGGCGAGCGGGAAGGCGACGATGCCGCCGAGCGCGGTGCCGAGAAAGGCCATGACGATGGTCTGCAACAGCTTTGTCCAGACATCGCCATGCTGCCACTGCGCATTGTTCCAGATGTTGTTGCCGGCGAGCGCCAGATTGGAGGTGCCCGCTTTCAGCTCGGGGCCCGACGTGATCAGTGACACCACCTCGCCGGCGGATTTTCCGAAGAAGGGCGAGCGTGTGTCGAAGACGAAGTTCGCCCAGCCGAGAAAGCGCTTGCGGATCCTGACGCGATCGGGGGCGACGCGGACCTCGCCGGCGAAGCCCATGTCGGCGACGACCTCATCCTCATGCACGGTGACCCAGTCGGGAACAGGTCCCGAGACCAGCGGCTTGCCGCTGTCCAGCGCCACCGCCACGCTCGTCCCAGCGGCGACGATCGTTGCTCGTGCCTTGTCGAAGGTGACCGACTTCGCCGTGCCGTCGATCAGGACCGTCACCGAACCGTCGGCGTTGGTCTTGACCCAATCCGGGTGGGGATTGGGGCCGAGTACGGAAAAGCGGGGGTATTTGGCCGTTATCTGCGGCTCGTCGAGGCGGAAGATCGGCTGCACGTCGTAACTGATCCACTGGGTCAGGAACAGCGGCAGCCGCTCCCAATGCGATTCCCGCAGCACTTGCGGCAGATTGAAGAACCACAGCGCGTAGAGCAGGTAGAGCAAGATGCCGCCAAGCAGCAGCAGCGGCCCGAAACGCTTGTGGAACGGCCGGCGGAACACTTGCGGGAAGCGTTCCTCGATCGACTGGATTTCGGCGGCGGTCATGATCAGGCGCTCATCACAAAGGCCTGTTCGCCGACCAGCTTGCGGCGCAGCCAGGCGGAGAACTGGTCGACGATGAAGATGGTCGTGAACAGGAGCAGCACCAAGGCTATCGTCTTGGCGCCGAAGCCGCGCGAGATCGACAGCTTCAGCTCCTCGCCGATGCCGCCGCCGCCGACCGCGCCCATGATGGTGGAGATGCGCACGTTGATCTCGATCCTGAGCAGCGTATAGGACATGAAATTGGGCAGCACCTGCGGCAGGCCGGCAAAGCGTACCCGTTCGAACCAGTTGGCGCCGACGGCCCGCAGGCCTTCCTCGGCGCGCATGTCGATGTTCTCGTTGATCTCATAGAACAGCTTGCCCAACGCGCCGATCGAATGCAGACCGATGGCGATGATGGCGGCGATCGGACCTATCGAGACGATGGCCGCGAACAGGCCGGCGATGACGATCTCGGGAAAAGCCCGCAGCAGTTCCATGAAGCGCTTGACGACAAGCCGCAGCAGCGGATGCGGCGTCAGGTTGCGCGCCGCGATGAAGGAGAACGGCACGGCGAAGACGAAACCGATAAATGTCGAGACCAGCGCCACGTTAAGCGTGGTCAGCATCAGCTCGAAATATTCGGGGATGTAGAAGCCGCCCCAGACATAGGCGCGGCCGAGCGGAAAGTTGAATTCCTGCGTGCCGGTGTCATGCGGGGAGGCGATGTCGAACAGCGCCCGCCAGACATCGTTCCAGTCCTTGGGAACGAGCCAGCTCAGGAAATCCAGTATGTGCGGAAGCCGGTCGAAGAAGTGTCCGGCATTGGCATCGTCGGCGAACCACATGGTGCCGCCGAGTGCGACCAACAGCAGGCCGACGCCGATGGCGGTGTAGAGCCGGCGCAAGGAGGTCTGGCGACGCCAGGCGTCGGCCATCTGGTGCGTGGCGCCGGAAGGAGCTGTCAGGGAAAGGGTCATGGTCGGAGATGCAAGAAGGGCGGCGTTTTCTCGACGCCGCCCTTCCTGACTTCTGCCTTTAGCCGCCGATGGCTGCCTTACGGGCTTCGACGATGACGTTATAGAAATCCGCCTTCACCGGAACGTAGCCGGTAAAATCACCGCCTTCGACGCCTTCGAAGCAAGCCTTGTCCTTCTTGGGCAGGTCGGTGAAGAAGGCCGCCAGCTTGGCCGTCATCTCGTCGCCGAGCGCCGTGCGCACGACCAGCGGACCGTTCGGGATCAGGCCCGAGCGCCAGACCTCGACGAAGTCGTTGGGGTCGACGGCGCCCTTGGCGACTTCCTTGTGGAAGGTGCCGGAGGTGTAGCCGTCCTTGAAGTCGCCGATGCCGGAGGAATCGTCCACGGCCACGTCGACCTTGCCGTCTCGCACGGCGAGCACATTGTTCTCATGGCCGCCATTGAACTGGGTCGAGGCGAAGAAGGTCTCGTTCGACGCGCCCGTGTCCTTCGGAATCTGCGTCAGCGGGATCAGGTAGCCGGAGGTCGAATCCGGATCGGCGTAGCCGAGCTTCTTGCCCTTGGCCGACTTGATGTCGGTGATGCCGGAGGACTTCAGCGCCAGGCCGATCGAATAGTAGCCGGTCGCGCCGTCGGTCTGCTGGGTGGTGAGGATCGGGGTTACCGCCTTGGGATCCTTGAGGACGACGCTGGCATAGCCGGAAGCGCCGAGTTCGGCGAAGTCGAGCGTGCCGCCGAGCAGGCCCTGGATGACGCCGTCATAGTCGGCGGCCGGGAACAGCGAGACCTTCTCGAAGCCGAATTCAGCCTTCAGGTGATCGGCCAGGCACTGGTAGTTGCGCAGCCGGTCGGTTTCGTTCTCGCCGCCGAGGATGCCGACGCGGAATTCCTTCATATCGGCGGCATGCGCCGCGCCGGTGGCCATTGCAAGCACCGAAACGGCGCTGAAAACCATTTTCCTGAACATCTGATTTCTCTCCTGTAGGTTCCGGCCCCGCGCCGGCGGCGTTGGTGATTTTGACGGGTGCCCTGACGCGGGCTGGCGATCCAGGTCGCTCTCAGTAACCCGGGAATGCGGGTTCGAGCGGTCCGGCGGATGCGGCGATCTTTTGCTTGAAGGCAACGCTGGTCGAGGTGATGGCCTCGGATATCTCGCCGCCATTGCTGTCGGCGCCATAGACGAGACGGACGGCCTCGCGGTTAAGCTCCTCCGGCGGCCCGTCGAACACGACCTTGCCCGCGGCCATGCCGATGATGCGGTTGCAATAGGTGCGGGCGGTGTCCAGCGTGTGCAGGTTGGTGACCACGGTGATGCCCTCGCGCAAATTGATGTCCTGCAGCGAATCCATCACCACCTTGGCATTGAGCGGGTCGAGCGAAGCGATCGGCTCGTCGGCCAGGATCACCCGGGGCTGCTGCATCATGGCGCGGGCAATGGCGACACGCTGCTGCTGGCCGCCCGACAAGGTGCCTGCGGGCTGCAGCGCGGTACGGGCGATATCGAGCCGCTCGAGGGCGGCGACCGCCTGCGCACACTCGGTCCGCGAGAACATGCCGAAAAGGTTCGACAGGGTCGGACGATGGTTCAGCCGGCCGAGCAGCACATTGGTCAGCACGTCGAGGCGCGGCACAAGGTTGAATTGCTGGAAGATCATGGCGCAGTCGCGCTGCCAGCGCCTGAGCGGCGAACCGCGCAATTGCGAGACCTCGGCTCCGTCGAAGAAAATCGATCCATGGCTGGGATCGATGAGGCGGTTGATCATACGCAGAAGCGTCGACTTGCCGGCGCCGGAACGGCCGATGACGCCGACCATCTGACCCTGCGGGATCGAGATGCTGACATCGTTAACGGCGGTGTTCTTGCCAAATCGTCGGGTGACGCCGCGGATTTCGAGCGTGGCTGACATGGTGCGTTCCCGTCCAGTCGCGGTTGAAGGTCCTGTTGACCCTCGCTAGCGCAGCGCCATGAACCTGCGGTGTCGGATTGATGTCAGTTTTGTTACCACCCACAGCCGTGTCGTGCGCGATCAGGCCAGGACCATCAGTTCCTCGAAGTGCTCCATGTCCCTGAAGCTGCGGAAGGCAGGCGGCTCGAGAAGACAGCCCCCTGCCCGAACTCTATGTAAGGGATGCGAATAGTGAGCAGCCCTATTCCATTCACCACCGTCATCCACCGTATTTTTCCAGGAAAGCTTCGGCCTCGAGCTGACGGAAATCGTCGAGTGCGGCGCGCAGCCTCGCATGGTCCCAATCCCACCAGGCAAGCGCCTGGTAGCGCTCGGCGGTGCGGCGGTCGAAGCGCTCGCGGATCGGCTTTGCCGGCACGCCGGCGACGATGGTGTAGGGAGCGACATCCTTCGATACCACCGCTCCGGCGCCGACGGCGGCGCCATCGCCGACGGTGATGCCGGGCAGGACTGTCGAGCCATGGCCAAGCCATGTGTCGTGGCCGATTGTGACGCGCCTGGCGCGGCGCTCAGCGAAAAATTCGCTCTCGTGTTCGGCATCGTCCCAATAGTCCGATGCGCGGTAGGTGAAGTGGTGCAGCGTCGGTCGCCAGGTCGGGTGGTTGGTGGCGTTGATGCGCACGCTTGCCGCGATGTTGGAGAATTTGCCGATCGTCGCACACCAGACGGCGCAGTCCTGCATCATGTAGGAATAGTCGCCGAGTTCGCTTTCCGAAACCCGACAGCGGTCGGCGATTTCGGTCCACCGGCCAAGCGTCGAATTCTCCACGTCCGCCGTCGGGTGGACCAGCGGCGTCTCCGACAATTTCCTGCTCATGCGGCGAGCTTTCCCGGGGCGAAGGCGGTGACGTCGATGATGCGGTCGGCCACCGCTTCGCGCACATCATGGTCGTGGAAGATGCCGAGCAGGGCGACGCCTGCCGCCTTCTTGGCGGCGATGAGTTCGATCACCACCTCGCGGTTCCTGGCATCGAGCGAAGCTGTCGGCTCGTCGAGCAGCAGGATCGGGTGCCCGGTGATGAAGCCGCGCGCGATGTTGACGCGCTGCTGCTCGCCGCCGGAGAAGGTCGCCGGCGGCAATGCCCAGAGTTTTTCCGGCAGGTTAAGCTGCGCCAGCAGGGCGCGCGCCTTGCTTCTTGCTGCTTCGCGATCCTCACCGCGCTCTACGAGCGGCTCAGCGACGACGTCGAGCGCCGATACGCGGGGCACGGTGCGCAGGAACTGGCTGACATAGCCGATGGTCTGGCGGCGCACGGCAAGCACGGTGCGCGGGCTGGCGCTGGCAAGGTCGATCAGCCCGTCTTCGTGCGTGACGATGATCTGGCCTTCGTCGACGGCGTAATTGCCGTAGAGCATCTTCAGGATCGAGCTCTTGCCGGCCCCGGACGGGCCGCCGAGCACGGTGCATTCACCGGCGCGGATCGAGAAGGAGACACCGGCGACGACAGGCAGTTTGATGCCGTCGCGCAGATGCATGGTGAAGCTCTTGGCGACGTCGGAAACAACGAGAGGCGTCGGCATCAGAAGGTACTCCAATCGTTATTCGTTTGCGGGCAGGACAGAGGGGGGTGACTTGGCGCCATCGTCAAACCTGCAGAATCGAGGAAACAAGTAATTGCGTGTACGGCGCGCGCGGGTCGTCGAGCACGCGGTCGGTGAGGCCGCTTTCGACGACGCGGCCGTCCTTCATCACCATCATGCGCTGCGACAAAAGCCGCGCCACCGCGAGGTCATGGGTGACGACGATGGCGGCGAGGCCGAGATCGGTGACGAGGCCGCGCAAGAGGTCGAGCAGGCGCGCCTGCACCGAGACGTCGAGGCCGCCTGTCGGTTCATCCATGAACACCAGCCGCGGGCCGGTGACGAGGTTGCGGGCGATCTGCAGGCGCTGGCGCATGCCGCCGGAAAAGGCGCGCGGCTCGTCGTCGATGCGGTCTTCCTCGATCTCGACGCGCGACAGCCAGTCGACGGCGGTGGCGCGGATCTTGCCGTAGTGGCGGTCGCCCACCGCCATCAAGCGTTCGCCGACATTGGCGCCGGCCGACACCGTCATGCGCAGGCCGTCGGCCGGATTCTGGTGGACAAAGCCCCAGTCGGTGCGCATCAGGAAGCGGCGCTCGGCCTCGCTCATGCGGTAGAGTTCGCGGAACTGGCCGTCGCGCATGCGGTAGCTGGCGGTGCCGGATGAGGGCAGCAGCCGCGTCGACAGGCAGTTGAGCAATGTCGTCTTGCCGGAGCCGGATTCGCCCACGACAGCCAGGACTTCGCCCGGCCACAGATCGAAGGTGACGTTGTCGCAGCCGACGCGCGAGCCGTAGAATTTCGAGAGCGCCGAAACGCGCAGCAAGGGTTCGTCGGTCATTGTATCTCCTTACCCTCCCCCTTGTGGGGAGGGTCGGCGCGCAGCGCCGGGGTGGGGGCTGCCGATGGGTCGCTACCCCCACCTTCGGCGCGACCTCCCCACAAGGGGGAGGTAGGGGTGCTGCGCCGCTTCTCGCAGTGGTCGGTGTCGGAGCAGACGAACATGTGGCCGCCGTGGTCGTCGAGGATGACCTCGTCGAGATAAACGTTCTCGGCGCCGCACAACGCGCAGGGCTGGTCGAAGGTCTGCACCTCGAACGGATGATCCTCGAAGTCGAGGCTGACCACATCAGTGAAGGGCGGCAGCGCATAGATGCGCTTCTCGCGGCCGGCGCCGAACAGCTGCAAAGCCGGCGAGCGGTGCATCTTGGGATTGTCGAATTTCGGCGTCGGCGACGGGTCCATCACATAGCGGCCCTCGACCTTCACCGGATAGGCGTAGGTGGTGGCGATGCGGCCGTGCTTGGCGATGTCCTCGTAGAGCTTCACATGCATGAGGCCGTATTCCTCCAGCGCATGCATCTTGCGCGTTTCGGTCTCGCGCGGCTCGAGAAAGCGCAGGGGCTCGGGGATCGGCACCTGGTAGACCAGCACCTGGCCCGCGGCGAGCGGATGTTCGGGAATGCGATGGCGGGTCTGGATGATGCTGGCGCTGGCCGTGTCGGTCGTCACCGCGACATTGGCGACCTTCTTGAAGAAGGCGCGGATCGAGACCGCATTGGTGGTGTCGTCGGCGCCCTGGTCGATGACCTTCAGCACATCGTCGGGGCCGATGATCGAAGCGGTAACCTGGACGCCGCCGGTGCCCCAGCCATAGGGCATCGGCATTTCGCGCGAGGCGAACGGCACCTGATAGCCGGGAATGGCGATGCCCTTGAGGATCGCGCGACGGATCATCCGCTTGGTCTGTTCGTCGAGATAAGCGAAGTTATAGGCGGCGATGTCGGTCGGTTGCGCGCTCATTCCGCGGCCTCTTTCTTCTCTTCAATCTTGCTGGGATTTTCGCGGGCGTCGTACTCGGCGCGCATGCGGCGCACGAGGTCGAGTTCGGCCTGGAAGTCGACATAATGCGGCAGCTTCAGATGTTCGACGAAGCCGGTCGCCTGGACGTTGTCGGAGTGCGAGATGACGAATTCCTCGTCCTGGGCGGCGGCGACAATGTCCTCGCCGAGTTCGCTTGCACGAAGAGCGCGGTCGCAGAGTGCCATGGCCATCGCCTTGCGCTCGCTCTGGCCGAAGACCAGGCCATAGCCGCGGGTGAATTGCGGTGGTGCCTTTGCCGAGCCCTTGAACTGATTGACCATCTGGCATTCGGTAACGCGCACCGTGCCGAGCGGCACGGCGAAAGGCAGTTCGGGCACGTCGAGCTCCAGCTCGACCTCGCCGATGCGGATCTCGCCGACGAAGGGATGGTTGCGGGCATAGCCGCGCTGCGTGGAATAGCCGAGCGCCAGCAGGAACCCCTCGTCGCCGCGCGACAGCGCCTGCAGGCGGATGTCGCGAGCCATCGGGAACTCCAGCGGCTCGCGGGTGATGTCGCCGGGGACATGGTCCTGAGGCATGTCTCCGTCCGGCTCGATCAGCCCTTCGCGGGCAAGGATCGCCGAGACGCGCGGCATTGCCTGCGCTTCCGTCTCGCGCCGCAAGGGCGCGGCGACATCGGCGCCGGCGGCAAGCTCGGGATCGAGCAGCCGGTGCGTGTAGTCGAAGGTGGGCCCAAGCAACTGGCCGCCGGGCAGGTCCTTGTAGGTCGCCGAAACGCGGCGTTCGACCAGCATGGTGGCGGTGTCGATGGCATTTGTATAGCCAAAGCGCGGCAGCGTGGTGCGGTAGGCCCGCACCAGGAAGATCGCCTCGATCATGTCGCCGCGCGCCTGCACGATAGCGAGTGCGGCGAGTTCGCGATCGTAAAGCGAGCCTTCGCTCATCACCCGGTCGACGCCGAGCGCCAGCTGTTCGACGATCTGGTCGAGGCGCAGTGCCGGTACCGAGCGGTCACCGCGCCGACGGTCGGCGAGCAGGCTGTGGGCGTTGGCGATTGCAGCTTCGCCGCCTTTTACCGCGACATACATGCTAGGCCTCCGTCGTCTTGATGCGTGTCGTACGCGGCAGGCAGGCGAGGCTGTCATGTGCCGCCAGGATGATGTCGACGCCGCGCGGAAAGCGGTTGATGTTCTGCTTCCACTGCTCGATGAAATGACGCGGCATGAGGGCCGGCGCGATCGTCGCCGTCTTCTCGATGCCAGGACCTTCGAGCAGCAGCGGCGTGCCTGACGTGAGATCGCCGACCTGCAGGATCAATGTGGTCGAGCGGTCGGGATAGTCCTGCGTGCCTTGCGAGAAACCGTCGAGCGCCATCATCTCGGCCGGCGAGGCCACAAAGGCGAAATGCGCGTCGGCCGGGGTGTTGGCCAGCGGCGCGCCGCTGTGAAAGCCGAGCCAGGACATGACCGCTGCCGAGGCATGCAGGGCCGGGTCGAGCCAGAGCGGCGTGTCATTGTCGCACAATGCCAGCGCAACCGCGCCCGATGTCGCCGAAAGCGGCGCCGGCGGGCGGGCCAGGGCCGGCAAGGGTTGCACGCTGCCCGGCCGCGCCATTGCGTCCATGACGGCGCGAAACACCGTCTGGGCGTTGAACACCGGATCGGCGAACCCGCCCTCGATCGATTGCGCTGCGATATCCATCAATCTTCTCCGCGAACCATGGTGAAGAAATCCACCTTCGTTGCCGCCGTTTCGGCGCGGCGCCTTTCTCGTGCCGTGGTCAAGGCAGCCCGCAGCGGCGCGAGAAGGCCCGTTTCGACCGCCTCTCGGTGGGCGGGGTCCTGCCACAGCGCGTCGGCGATGGCCGCCAGCTTCGCCTTCTGCTTGTCGCGGCCGAGCGCATAGCAATGGCCGACCTGTCCGGACGGCAGGCGCACTGTGGCGCGGGTCACGGTGGCCTCGCCGACATTGAACGGCGCGCCGCCGCCGCCGATGCGGCCGCGCATGGTGACCAGGCCGGTCTCGGGACCGCGCAGCAGTTCGGCCTCGGCAGGCAGGCCGGATTCGTTCCAGAGGCGAACGATGTCGTCGCCGCTGGACTGCGCCAGGGTTGCCATGGCCGCCTTGCGTTCGGCCTGGTCGCGCGCTTCCTGTCCTCGCATGAGCAACATCCTTGCTTCTAATTTGTCTATTGATATAGACAACCATACGAATTATACCCATTACCTAACGCGAGTCCATGACGGGTGCGTGACAGGGGCCGGCCAGGGGCGAAACCGTGAACGGAAAACACGTGGCTGACGGTATCGAGCGGCGCAGCGGCGTCTCGTTGTGGCGCCAGATCGCCGACCGAATCCTGCAATCGATCGCTGCCGGCGATTTCGCGGAGAATGCCGCGCTGCCGCCGGAGGTGGCGCTGGCCGAGCGCTATGGCGTCAACCGTCACACGGTGCGCAGCGCCATCGCGGCGCTCGTGCAAGACGGGGTACTGCGGGCCGAGCAGGGGCGCGGCACTTTCGTGCTGTCGCGCAAGCGGCTGTCCTATCCGATCGGCGCGCGCACGCGATTTTCAACCGGCTTGCAGGGCCAGGCGTCGGAGCGGCATATCGTGCTCCTGTCCTCATCGGTCGAGCCGGCCAGCCGGCGCGTCGCCGAAGCCCTGGGCCTTGCCAGGGGATCGGATGTGATTCGCCTGGAGACGCGCGGCGAGGCCGATGGGAAGCCGGTGTCGCGCGCTTCCGGCTGGTTCGACGCCAGGCGCTTCGCCGGCATCGATGTGGCCATGGCCGAGACCGGGTCGATCACCGCATCGCTCAAGCGTTTCGGCATAGACGATTATCTCAGGCAATCGACGGTGCTGTCGGCGCGTCACGCCGATGCTTCCGACCTCGCCGACCTCGATCTGCAGCCGGGCGGCATCGTGCTGGTCACGGTGGCCGTCAACATGACGCCGGACGGCCGGCCGATCCAATTCGCCGAGGCGCGCTTCCCGGCGGAGCGGGTGGAGCTGAAACTGTCGGCGCTGTAGGGCGTGTCGGCCTTATACTAACGCTGGTACCAGACCAGCTCGGTTGTCAGCGGCTTGGCGTTTGGGGGTCGACCTGCGCGGGGCGTCGTCAACTCAGGCCGGGTTCACCGCCTGCCATCTTATGCCCCCACCTCGATCACGGCCTTGATCAGGCCGGATTTCTCATGCGCCCAGCGGGCGAGGTCACGTGGCGTGTCGGCAAGCGTGGTGCGGTGGGTGACGAGCTTGGCCAGCGGCACCGCGCCATCGCGGATCGAAGCGGCGACGTGGTCGAAATCGGCCCTCAAGGCATTGCGGCTGCCGACAAGCGTCATCTCGCGCTTGTGGAACTCGGGGTCGGAAAAGGCGATGTCGTCCTTCACGACGCTGACCAGCACCAATGTCCCGCCATGCGCGACATGAGCGAAGGCCGACTGCACCGAGCCGGTGTTCCCGGTGGCGTCGAAGACCACGTCGAAGCCTTCGCCTGATGTCGCTTCGCTGACCAGATCGGATGCCGCGCCGCGCGACCCGTCGAGGGTCTTGAAGCCGAGTTCATTGGCGGCGAAGCCGAGCCTTTCGCTGCTCATGTCGAGCAGCGTCACGTCGAGCCCGGCGATGCGGGCGAAGATGGCGGTGCCGAGCCCGATCGGTCCGGCGCCGATGACGAGCGTCCGTGCGCCGGGATCGGCACGCGAGCGCCGCACCGCATGGGCGCCGATGGCCAGGAATTCGACGGCCGCGGCATCGGCCAACGACAGGCCGTTGGCTGGATAGAGGTTTTGTTCCGGGACAAGGATCTGTTCGCACATGGCGCCGTCGCGATGCACGCCGAGCACTTCGATCCGGACACAGCAATTGGGTTTACCGTGCCGGCAGGCGATGCATTTGCCGCACGCCAGATAGGGATTGATGATGACCGGCTCGCCCGTGGCAAGACCAACGCCTTCGCCCGCCTCGACGATGGTCCCCGACACTTCATGGCCCATGATGCGGGGGTAGGCGAGGAAGGGATGCTTGCCCTCGAAGATGTGGTAGTCGGTGCCGCAGATGCCGACATGGCTGACCGCCACCAGCGCCCAGCCGGGAGGCGGCGAGCCAGCCGCGGGACGGTCTTCCACGACAAGGTCGCCGGGCGAACGGCAGACAACGGCTTTCATGCTTCAATCCAGTCGGTTCATGGAATCGTCGGCGGATTTTCGACCCGGCCGGCGATCGATTTTACTTGCCACCTCGGCGGCGCAGGCCGTCGAAGTAGACGATGACGATGATCAACATGCCGGTGATGACGCGCTGCCAGAACGTGTTGACGTTGAGCAGGTTGGCGCCGTTGTTGATGGTGGAGAGGATGAACGAGCCGATCAGCGGCCCGTGCACCGAACCGATGGCGCCGAACAACGACGTGCCGCCGATCACCGACGAGGCGATGGCTTGCAGCTCGTAGGTGTCGCCCTGCGTCGGATTGCCGATGCCGATGCGGGACGCGAGCAGCACGCCGACGAAGGCCGCGCACAGGCCGGACAGCACATAGGCCATGTAGATCGTGCGCGGCACGTTGACGCCGGAGAGGCGCGCGGCTTCCGCGTTCGAGCCGACGGAGAAGAGATAGCGTCCCCATCGCGTGTGGTGCAGGAAGACGTAGGAGGGCAGGGCAACCACGATTACCATCCAGAACAGATAGGGGATCCCCAGCAGCGAGCCGCGCGAAAACGCCTGGAACGCGTCGCTGTTGATCGATATCGAATTGCCATTGGTCATCAGGAGACCGATGCCGCGCAGCGAGGTCATGGTCGCCAGCGTGATGATGAAGGGCGGCAGGCCCATCCTGACGATGCCGAAACCGTGGAACAGGCCGATGGCGACCCCCACCAGCAGCGTCGCCAGAACCGCGATCCAGACCGGCCAGCCGGCATTGATCAGCAGCGCGACGATGACGGTGGCGAAGCCGACGATGGCGCCGACGGAAAGGTCGATGCCGCCGGTGATGATGACGAAGGTCTGGCCGACGGCCAGGATGGCGATCAGGGAACCCTGGCGCAGCAGGTTGGTGATGTTGAGCGCCGAGGCGAAGGACGGCGTCGCGACCGCCAGGATGACCCACATCAGAAGCAGCAGGCCAAGCAGCGTCAGCCCGAACAGGGCATTGTAGTTGCGCTTCGGCTTTTCGGCAGGGATCGCCTCGGTGCTCATGTCTGTCCTCCCGTCTTTTCTTGTTTCTCGGCCAGGGCCTGGCTCAGAATGTCCTCGTGATCGGCGGTGCGGAAACCATGCGTGGCCACCAGCTTGCCGCGCCTGAACACATGCAGCGTGTCAGCCAGTTCGTAGACCTCAGGCAGATAGGACGAGATCAGGATGATGCCCGCGCCCTTGGACAACAGCACACTGAACAGCCGGTAGATCTCGGCCTTGGTGCCTACATCGACGCCGACCGTCGGCTCGTCGAAGATGAACAGTTTGGCGCCGTGCGCCAGCCACTTGCCGATGACGATCTTCTGCTGGTTGCCGCCCGACAGGCTGGAGGCCAGCGCGCCGCGCGTCGGCGTCTTGATCCTGAGGTCGGCGATCTGCCGGTCCGCCTCGGCCTTCTCCTGCGCAGACGAGATCAGCAGATTTTTCGATATGCGCTTGTAGATCGGCAGGTTGAGATTCAATGCAACCGGCAGGTTGAGGCACAGGCCCTGGTCGCGGCGGCTTTCCGGTGCCAGCGCCATGCCGAGCTTGATGGCGTCGTGCTCGGAGTTGACCTGCACCTCCTTGCCTTCCCACAACACCTGGCCGGCCGATTTGCGGTGGCGGCCGTAGAGGGTGGTGACGAATTCGCTGCGGCCGGCTCCGATCAGGCCGTAGAGCCCGACGATCTCGCCCGCGCGCACCGACAGAGAGACATTCTCGAAACCCTTGCCGGACAGGTTCCGCGCCTCGGCGATGACGGCGCCCGGCGTGAAATGCTCCTTGTGATAGATCTGCTCGATCGAGCGGTTGATCATCAGCTTGACCAGCTCCGGCTCATTGGTCTCGGCGATGTTGCGGGTGCCGACCAGCGTGCCGTCACGCAGCACCGAGACGCGGTCGGCGAGCTCGAACACCTCCTCCATGCGATGGCTGATGTAGATGATGGTGACGCCTTCACCCTTCAGGCGGCGGATCAGCGTGAACAGCTGGTCGGCCTCCTTGCGGGTGAGGTACGCGGTGGGCTCGTCGAAAATCAGGAATTTGGTGCCGCGCACGGTGGCGCGGGCGGCGGCGATCAGCTGCTGCTGGCCGATGGTGAGATCGCCGAGCACGACATGCGCCGGCAGGTCGAAGCCGAGACCGTCGATGATCTTCTGCGCTTCCCTGACCATGGCTCGCTGCTGGAGGATGCCGAAGCGCGAGTTCTCCTCGCCGAGGAACATGTTGGCGGCGACGGTCAGGTGACGGCAGAGCACGACTTCCTGGTGCACGGCGTTGATGCCGAGCGCCATGGCTTCGTGCGGCGTCGCCAGGGCAGCCGGCTTGCCTTCCCACACAACCTCTCCGGAGGTGCGCGGGATGACGCCGGTCAGGAGCTTGATCAGGGTCGATTTGCCGGCACCGTTCTCGCCGACGATGGCGTGGATCTCTCCCGCCTTGAAGGCCAGGGTCACAGGCTTCAGCGCATGCGTGCCGGGATAGCGCTTTTCCAGACCCTGCAGCTCGAGGATCGTCCTGCCGGGCTCCAGCACGGGGGCCGGATGCAGTTCCTGCGCGGTCGACGTCATGGCAATCCTCCCTGTTGTTTCCGGGGCGCAGAGGCCCCGGAAACGGTTGCGCGTGCCGATACTCAGTTGAGCTTCGGGTTGAGCAGCGCGTCGATCTTGGGATCCTTCATGTTGGCCTTGGTGACCAGGTTGGCGCCGGTGTCGACATTGGTCTCGACCTTTTCACCCTTGGAGGCGGCAAGTGCGGTCTTGATGCCGTCATAGCCCATCCGGTAGGGATCCTGGACGACGAGGGCGGAAATGACGCCATCGTTGAGGAACTTGATCAGCTTCTCGTCGCTGTCGAAGCCAACCAGCGCCAGCTTGCCGCCGAGGCTGTTTTCGGCGACAGCCTGCCCAACGCCCTGCGCCATGATCAGGTTGGAAGCGAAAATTCCCTTGAGGTTCGGATTGGCCGTGATCAGGTCGGTGGCGATGTTGAGGCCGGTGGTGGCCTGGCCGTCGGCATATTTGTCGGCGACCAGCTTCAGGCCCGGATATTTCGCCTTGAGCTGCTCGATGAAGCCCTGCTTGCGCTGTTCGAGCGAGCCGGCGCCAGGCGTGTTGGTGATCAGGGCAACGTCGCCCTCGATCTTGCCGCCATTGGCTTCGCCGATGGCCGCTGCGAGGCCGTCAGCGGCAACGCGGCCGCCCTGGACGTTGTCGGTGGTCAGGAAGGAGGTGAAGGCCTTGGAGTCGGCGCCGGAATCGATGCCGATAACCTTGACCTTGGCTGCGGCTTCGTCGATCGGCTTGCCGAGCGCCTTGAACTCGGTCGGCGAGATGACGATCGCCGCCGGATTGCTGGCAACGGCGTTTTCGAGGATCGAGATCTGGCCGTTGACGTCAGTTTCTGCCTGGGCGCCGAGCTCCGGCACGTTGACGCCGAGATCCTTGCCGGCCTTGCGGGCCCCGGCCAGCACGATCTGCCAGTAGAAGGACGTGGTGTCCTTGACGATGATCGGAATGGTCACGTCCGCCGCCGAAACCGGCGCCGGGTGCATGACGCCGGCAAGCATCGACGCGGCCGCCAGCGCCATGACTGCGCGGCGATTGAGAATGCTGGTCACGAATTTCATGGAATTCCTCCCTAGGTCGCCCGGTGAACGATATGGAAGCTCGGTTCGGATAGGCGTAGCCAAACAGAACTTTATCAATAAAAAACAGTTGCAATATTTTGATAGTGCATCAATCCGGTCGATGCAAGCGGTGTTTATGCCATCCTCGGGGCATGGCGGTCATGACCGCACTGGCGCCTTGCTCTCCCCACGCTGCCCGACGCTTCCGTTTCGCGTGACTAATTTATGGAATATTAATTCCATAAATTAGTCAATATAGAATGCCCGTTCCTTCTCCGGTTCGCGGGATCGTGAAGCCCCGCGATCGCACCTTCACCCGGGCGGGCCGGCGGCTTCATGCCAATTCCTGCACCACGGTGTAGGGGCGATACCTGGCGTAGTCCGCCTGAGGCACGTCGACATCGAGCAGTTCGAGGTTGCGGGTCAGGTTCGCCAGCTTGGCGGTGCCGGTCAGCACGGTGGCGACCGAGGATTCCTGGAGAGGGAACTGGAACGCGGCGGCGGCGAGCGGGTAACCACCTTCGGCCGCGATCCGCTCCATCGCGCCGACGCGGTCGAGCACGTCACCGCTGGCGGGCTTGTAGTCGAAATGGGCGCCCTGCACCGGTCCGGTCGCCAATATGCCGGAGTTGAACACACCGCCGATGACCAGCGAAGTCTGTCGGGCGCGGCAGAGCGGCAAAAGTTCGGCCTCGGCGCTGCGATCGAGCAAGGAATAGCGGCTGGCGAGCAGGATACAATCGAGCGGCGCGCGACGCATCACGTCGAGACATATCCGGACTTCGTTGACGCCGAGCCCGTAGGCGGAAATGACGCCGGAGTTTTTCAGTTCTTCGAGCGCCTTGAGCCCACCGTCCATCAACTGGCGAAAGTGCATTTTGGTCTTCTCGACGCCATGCGTGTACACGCCGATGTCGTGCACAAACAGGATGTCTATCCTGTTTAGACCAAGCCGCGCATAGCTGAAGTCGACCGAGCGCATGATGCCGTCATAGGAATAGTCGTAGTCGAGCGCGAAGGGCAGCGGATCGACATAGGAGTGATCGGGAACCTGATCCTCCGGAACGGGCCGGAACAGGCGCCCGACCTTGGTCGACAGCACATAGGAATCGCGCGGCTTATAGCGCAGGAAGTCGCCGAAACGCCGCTCCGACAGGCCGAAACCATAGAAGGGCGCGGTGTCGAAATAGCGCAGGCCCGCCTCCCACGCGCCTTGCAACGTTTCCATCGCCGCCTCGCGCGAACAGGCGCGGTAGAGCCCGCCGATCGCGGCACCGCCGAAGCTTACTTCGGTGACCTCGAGCGCCGTCTGGCCGATGCGGCGTTTTTCCATGCACAACCTCCGTTGCCCGCCATTATCCGGCGCGGCAGATTCCAAGACCTCAAGCCGCAGCATTCCAGGAAAGCTCGTGGCCACTTTCCGGACTGCGCGACTTCAAAGAGCTAGAGCGTCGCGCCGAGATGCCAGGGCACGAACTCGTTGTCGCCGTAGCCGAAATCCTCGCTCTTGGTCTTGCGGCCGGAGGCCGTCTCGACGATCAGTTCGAAGATCTCGCGGCCCATGCCGGCGATGGTCTTCTCGCCGGAGGCGATGACGCCGCAATTGACGTCCATGTCCTCTTCCATCTGATGATACATGGTCGAGTTGGTGGCGACCTTGATCGACGGCGTCGGCCGGCAGCCGAAGCAGGAGCCGCGGCCGGTGGTGAAGACGATGATGTTGGCGCCGCCCGCCACCTGGCCGGTGGCGGACACCGGGTCGTAGCCGGGCGTGTCCATGAACACCAGCCCGCTGCCGGTGACCTTTTCGGCATAGCCGAAGACGCCGTTGAGCGGCGTCTGGCCGCCCTTGGCGACCGCGCCCAGCGATTTCTCCAGGATGGTGGTGAGGCCGCCGCGCTTGTTGCCGGGCGAGGGGTTGTTGTCGATCGAGGCGCCGTGCTTGGCGACGTGGTCCTCCCACCACTTGACGTAGCCGTCGAGCTTCTTGGCGATCTCGGGCGTCGCGGCGCGATAGGCGAGCAGATGTTCGGCGCCGTAGATTTCCGTCGTCTCGGAGAGAATACCGATGCCGCCGACGCCGGCCAGGATGTCTACGGCAGCGCCCAGCGCCGGATTGGCTGTGATGCCTGACATGCCATCGGAGCCGCCGCATTGCAGGCCGACGACGATCTCGCTGACCGGGATGGGTTCGCGCTTGAGCTGGCCGACTTCCTCGGCGATCTCGGCCAGCACGCCCATCGCCTTTTCGACCGATTTGCGCGACCCGCCGGCATCCTGGATGTTGAAATGGCGTTTACCGGCGGCCGCACCCTTCTGGCCGTACAGCGTGAGCTGGTTGACCTCGCAGCCGAGCCCGACCATCAGCACACCGCCGAAATTGGGATGGCGGGCATAGCCGGCCAATGTGCGGTGCAGCACCATCATCCCGTCGCCGGTGGCGCTCATGCCGCAGCCCTGGCCGTGGACGATCGGGACGAAGCCGTCGATGCCGGGATATTTTGGCAGCAGCGTGCGGTTGGCTGCGTCGGCGATGGCGTGGCAGACGGTGGCCGAACAGTTGACGCTGGCGATGATGCCGATGAAGTTGCGCGTGCCGGCGCGGCCGTCGGCGCGGCGATAACCCATGAAGGTGCGGGCGCGGTCGGCCTCGGTCGCATGCTCGGCCTCGCTTGGCGGCACCACCGGCAGGCGGCCGGCCTCGAACACCAGATTGTGCGAATGGACATGCTCGCCGGGCGCGATGTCCTGCGTGGCGCGGCCGATCGCCTGGGCATATTTGACCACGGCGGACCCGGCGGGAATCGGCTTGATCGCCACCTTGTGGCCGGGCTCGATGACGGCGGCGGCAAGCGCGCCGCCGGGCAGCGCGGTGCCGGTCTCGATGCGGCCGTTGGCGACCGCGACATTGTCGGCTGGGGACAGAAGAATTGAGTTGGAGGCGTTCACGGGCGTTTCCTGGGGTGATCCTGGGAGGCGCGGATTGACACGCGCTTGTTAAGAGTTAATGTCTTTTATCGTGAAAAAACAGTTTTGCGTCAATTGTTTTTTCCGGCAGTTCCTGTGCGGCTGGATGAGTAGCGGCGCTGCAACCGGTAAGCGAGCCCCTCGGCAAAGCGATTCCGCTTTCGAAGGCGATAGGAACATCATATTGCGCTTCAAGCCGGCCGCCGCAAGCGCCGGCCAGCGATGGGTCAGGGCATGTCGAAGAGCAACAACGTTTACAAGGATGCCTATAACAGGTGCCTCAGGCTGCTCGACGAGACGCGCAGCCTGCCTTCGGAACCGGAACTGGGTACGCTGCTCGGCGTCAGCCGCACCACGGTGCGCAGCATCCTTGGGCGCATGGAAGAAACCGGACTGATCGCCTGGAACAAGCGCGCCAAGACGGTGCTGCGTGAAACGCGCCCCGATGATTTCTTTCCCGAGGAAGAGACCGACACGCTGGCCGAGATCATCGAGCGGTCGTTCATGCGCAGGCTGCTCGCCGGCGGCGCCGAGGCCGGCATGCAGATCAACGAGCTCGAACTGGCGCGCGAGATCGGCGTCGGCACCACCAGCGTGCGCGAGTTCCTGATCCGCTTCTCCCGCTTCGGCCTGATCGAGAAGCGCCGTAACAGCCATTGGGTGCTGAAGGGTTTCACCCGCGCCTTCGCGCTGGAGTTGACGGAAATCCGCGAGATGTTCGAGCTGCGCTCGGCATCGGCGTTCACCGCACTGCCGCAGGACAGCGCGGTGTGGGTCGATCTCGACAATCTCGAAGAGGAACACCGCGGCCTCGCCCGTGACATCGCCACGCGCTTCAACGAGTTCTCGGAGCTCGACGAGCGCTTCCATCGGCTGATCCACCGCGCCTCGCACAACCGCTTCATCGTCGATTTCTATGATGTCATCGCCATGATCTTCCATTACCACTACCAGTGGAACAAGGCGCAGGAGCGCGAGCGCAACGAAATCGCGATCGGCGAGCATCTGGCCTATATCGCGGCGCTCAAATCACGCGACCTGGGCAAGGTCGATGCCGCCTGCCGCAAGCATTTGAAGTCGGCGCGCCAGACGCTGCTGACCTCGATCCCCGAGAGCCGGCATCCACAGAGGCCCTGATCGCGCCGCGTTGCCGCAGCACCGATTTGCCGATTTTCCGTCTCTTGCTGCCGTGGTAGACATCTTCCGGTGATCGCTTGAAGATGCAGATGGTTTGAACAGGCAAGTCATTTGACCAAAAAGGGGAGACGGTGGAGCATTCCGGTCGCGCTTGTCGCGGCCTACCTGCTGCTGCTTCAGTCGACGCTGAGCGCATTCGCCTTCGCCACCGGACCGGCCGCCTCGCAAATCGACGCCTTCGGCAACGTCATCTGCACCCACGAGGGCACTGCCCAGCTTCCCGATGGCGGCCCGCATCCGTCGCATCTGCCGGCATGCTGCATGCTGGGCTGCAGCATGGTTTCAGCGGCCTTTGCGCCGCCACCCGATGCCGGGCTTGCGCTGGCCTCGCTTTCGTTCGAAGCCGTCGTTTTCATCTTTCCGGCGGCCACGCATCTCGATTTCGCGCGCCAGCGGTCGCCGTCGAACCCGCGCGCGCCGCCGCTGTCGGCCTGAGCCTGCTCTACGCCCGGCGGAACCTTCCGCCGGTGCTTTCATCCAAAGAACGGATCTTTCGCGACCGGCCATCGGCGCGATCCCCTATTCATGGAGCAAACCATGTCCCAAGCTTTTCATATCGCGGCGCCTCCTTCGGGCGGCCGCACCAAGTTCCTGCGCCGTTTCAATGAACGTGTCGGCCTTGCCGTGCTGGCGTTTGTCCTCTTGTTCTTCGGTGCCCAGGCCGTCTGCGCGCATGAATTCAAGGCCGGCGATCTCGAAATCGAGCATCCCTGGTCGCGCGCGACACCTACAGGCGCCAAGGTGGCCGGCGGCTATTTCACCATCACCAACAAGGGCAATGCACCCGACCGGCTGCTGTCGATTTCCTCCGACGTCTCCGAAAAAGCAGAGCTGCATGAAATGGGCGTCAAGGACGGCGTCATGACCATGCGGCCGGTGACGGGAGGCCTGGAAATCCCGGCCGGCGGCAAGGTGGCGCTGGCGCCCGGCGGCTATCACCTGATGTTCATCGGCCTGAAGCGGCAACCCAAGCAGGGCGAAGAATTCGCCGCCACGCTGACCTTCGAAAAGGCTGGCGCCGTGAACGTCGAGTTCGCTGTCGAAGGCATGGGCGGCGGCATGGACGACCACGCCAATTGACCGCGCCATCCACAACTATTGAATTCAGAGGGACCATCATGAACAAGTATCTTTTGTCGGCCGGCGCGCTTCTGGCGCTGGGAACCAGTGCCGCCTTCGCGCATATCACGCTCGAAACACAGGAAGCGGCGGTCGGTTCGACCTACAAGGCCATCCTGCGGGTGCCGCATGGCTGTGACGGCAAGGCGACGACCGCCGTGCGCGTGCAGATCCCGGAAGGGGTGATCGCGGTGAAGCCGATGCCGAAGCCCGGCTGGACGCTGCAGACCAAGAAGGGCAAGTACGAGAAATCCTACCAGCTCTCCGGCCAGGCGGTGGCCGACGGCGTCAAGGAGGTCGATTGGAGCGGCGGCAATCTGCCGGACGAATTCTACGACGAGTTCGTCTTCCGTGCGATGCTGACGGCAGACCTCCCGGCGGGTCAGAAACTCTATTTCCCGGTGGTGCAGGAGTGCGGTGGCGCCGCCGACCGCTGGATCGAAATCCCGGCGGCCGGGCAGGACGAAGACGCCCTGGAGAACCCCGCGCCCGGCATCGAGCTCACGCCGAAAAAGTAAGCTCTCGCGATGCGCTCCATTGTCAGGAGCGCGCCGCATTTCATGGCAATGACATGACGGTGATATTCCCTTCCAGGACGGTTCGCGCGACCGGCAAGCTCATCGGCCGAGCTGCCATAGGGCTGCTGACCTTGGCCATGCTGATTGCCGTGGCCACGACAAATCAGGCCTTTGCGCACGCCGCGCTGATCAAGACCGATCCGGCCGACGGCGCCGTGCTGTCGCAGGCCCCGGCGCAATTCGCGCTGACTTTCAGCGAACCGGTCTCGCCACTGGTGCTGACGCTGGTGAAGCCCGACGGCACGCCCGTTCCGCTGACGTCCTTCCGCCTCAGCGACCAGACCGTCGTGATCGACGATCCGCAGGCACTCGGATCGGGCACGCATGTGCTGAGCTGGCGAGTGATTTCCGCCGACGGTCATCCGGTCGGCGGCTCTCTGCTGTTTTCCATCGGCGCGGCGAGCCAGCCGCCGGCTGTTTCCGAAGCCGTCGACTGGCAATTGCGCTCGGCGATCTGGATCGGCAAGGTCTGCCTCTATATCGGCCTGTTCCTCGGCGTCGGCGGCGCCTTCGCTCTCGCCTGGCTGGCGCGGGGTGGCCGCGCCGGACAGCGCTTCGTTGCTGCCGCAATCCTGTGCGGGCTGGTCGCGGCACCCATGTCGCTTGGCTTTCAAGGGCTGGATGCGCTCGGCGCGCCGCTCTCGCATATGGCGCAGCCGGCCATCTGGACCGCCGGTCTCGGCACCAGCTTCGGCTGGACGGTGTTGATCGCGTTGATCGCGCTGGGGCTCGGCCTTTTGTCGCTGGCCGGACCGCGCGCGGCCGCCAGGCCCCTCGCGCTCGCCGGCCTGGCCGGAACGGGCCTCGCGCTCGCCGCCAGCGGCCACGCAAGTGCCGCCGAGCCGCAATGGCTGACGCGGCCGATGGTGTTCCTGCATGGCGCGGGCATTGCCTTCTGGGCCGGCGCGCTGGCGCCGCTCGGACTCGCGCTGAAACGGCAGGATGCCGAAGCCGTCACGTTCCTTCGCCGGTTCTCCGCCGCTATCATGCCGGTGGTGGCCTTGCTTGCCGCCGCCGGCGTGGTGCTGGCCGTCATCCAGGTGCAAACACCCGCAGCCCTGGTCAACACCGCCTATGGCCGGCTGCTGCTGGTCAAGCTCGCGCTGCTGGTCTTCCTGTTCACGCTCGCCGCCGTCAACCGCTGGAGATTGACGGCAATGGCCGAAGCGGGGGCGACGGAAGTGCGGCGCAGGCTCACCCGTTCGATCGGCGTTGAAATACTGATCGTACTCGCCATCTTCGGTGTTGCCGCCGGCTGGCGCTTCACACCGCCGCCGCGGGCGCTGGCGATTGCCGCGGCGCAGCCGGTGTCGGTTCATATCCACGCGCTGAAGGCGATGGCCGACCTCAGCATCACGCCCGGCCATGCCGGGCCGGTCGCCGCCTCGATGATCATCATGACCGGCGATTTCGGGCCGCTCGACGCCAAGGAGGTGACGCTTGTGCTGTCGAAGCCGGACTCCAGCATCGAGCCGCTGAAGCGGGCCGCGACAAAGCCCGGCGACGGCAGCTGGCGTGTCGACGATCTCGTCATCCCGGTCCCTGGCCGGTGGACGGCGCGCATCGACATACTGGTCTCCGACTTCGAGATGGTGAAGATCGAGGCGCCGGTAGACATCAGGCCGTGATGGCTCTCCAACACAATTCGGCGAGGCGGTTGACGCGAGCCTGAAGGCCCGTCAATCATCCCTGGCAGGATGCATCTTGGCGAAACCCCGGCAATCGCGGGCTCGAACAAACAAGATCCGAAAGCAGGGAAGAAACATGGAAAAAGCCGAAATCGGCCTGATCGGCCTTGGCACGATGGGCTCCAACCTGGCGCTCAACATCGCCGAGCACGGGCACCGCATCGCTGTTTTCAATCGCACCAAGGCGCGTACGGATGCCTTTGTCGAGAATGCCGGCGCGCTCAGGGATATGGTTGTCCCCTGCTACAGCCTGGAAGAACTCGCCGCCGCGATCCGGCCGCCGCGTCCGATCATCATCATGGTGCTGGCCGGCAAGCCGGTCGATGAACAGATCGCCGCATTGCGCGGCGTGCTGTCCCATAATGACATCGTCATCGATGCCGGCAACGCCAATTTCCGCGACACGATGCGGCGCTTTTCCGAGCTGGCGGGCTCCGGCCTCACCTTCATCGGCATGGGCGTGTCCGGCGGCGAGGAGGGTGCGCGCCACGGGCCGTCGATCATGGTCGGCGGCACCGAAGAGTCCTGGAAGCGCGTCGAGAAGGTGCTGACGGCAATCTCCGCCAAGTTCAAGGACGAGCCATGCGCGGCCTGGCTCGGCACCGACGGCGCCGGCCATTTCGTCAAGACCATTCACAACGGCATCGAATATGCCGACATGCAGATGATCGGCGAGATCTACGGCATCCTGCGCGACGGCCTGGGCATGGGGCCGAAGGAGATCGGCGCCGTATTCGCCGGCTGGAACAAGGGCCGGCTCAACTCCTACCTGATCGAGATCACCGCCAAGGTGCTGGCGTCAGATGATCCCAAGACCGGCAAGCCGGTGGTCGACATCATCCTCGACCGCGCCGGCCAGAAGGGCACCGGCAAATGGTCGGTCATCGAGGCACAGCAACTCGGCATTCCGGCGACCGCCATCGAGGCGGCGGTGGCGGCACGCGTCCTGTCGTCGATCAAGGACGAGCGGCTTGCGGCGGAAAAAGCCTATGGCAACATCGGCGTCACCAGGATTTCGGGCGACAAGGCAGACCTGCTCAAGGATTTGGAACTGGCGCTGTTCGCCGGCAAGATATCAGCCTACGCGCAAGGTTTCGCGGTGATGAGCGGCGCTTCGAAGGCGTTCAACTGGAACCTGCCGATGCCGACCATCGCCAAGATCTGGCGTGCCGGCTGCATCATCCGATCGCAGATGCTCGACACCATGGCCGAAGCTTTCGGCAGCGGCGGCGCTTCGACCAATCTCCTGATGGCGCCGGCCTTCATCACCATGATGCAGGAGGCGCATCCGTCACTGCGGCGTGTCGTGGCCAGGGCTTCAGAAGCCGGTTCGCCGGTGCCGGCGCTGTCTTCGGCCCTTGCCTATTTCGACAGCTATCGCCAGGGCCGCGGGACCTCGAACCTGATCCAGGCACAGCGTGATTTCTTCGGTGCGCATGGCTTCGAGCGTATCGATGACAAGGGCGCCTTCCATGGACCCTGGGGGAGCGGCGCCGCCGGCTAGCGGTTCAGCGTTTCGCGGAACGGCGTACCGCTCTATCTCTTTGTTTTTTGGGCAATGCCTTAGGAAAGCTACGCGGGAATTGCTCTGGCGGCGGGGCTTCAATCAGCCGCGATAGGCCACAACTTCGCCCGGCGCGCTGAGCGACTGCAGCGAGCCGGGCGCCGCGCCGCCGATCCAGCCGAGCACGGCGCGGGCGAGCTCGGAGCCGGCCAGCCGGAAGTTCTCGTTGACGATCAGCAGTTCCCGGCGGAACAGATGCAGCAGTTCCGACGACTGCTTCGACACCACGTCGATGTCGCGGCCGAGTTTCAACCCGGCGTCCTCGATGCCGGCAACAATGGCAAGCGTGGCGGCCGCGGCGCTGCTGACGATGCCGTCCGGCCTGATGTCGCGGCGCATCAGCTGCGCGGTCCTCATCCTGATCTGCTCGATCGAGTGGTCGATCGAAACGGTGTTGAACGGCACCTCCGAGGCGCCGACTTCGCTCAGCGCGTCGGCAAAGCCGTTCACGGTGTGGCCATGATAGGTCAGGCCGACCGGCGGCGTCACCAGAGCCAGCCGACGCCGGCCCAAGCCGGCCAGATGGCGCACCGCCTCGGCCGCGAAGGCGTAATTGTCGAAATCATGATAGGGGTGCACGAGCCCCATATCGGTGCGGCCGTGCGTTGCAAAAGGTATGCCGCGCTCCAGCATGTAGCGGGCCCTTGGATCGTTGGGCTGCGTGCGCGAAATGATGACGCCATCGGCGGAGCCGGTCTCGACGAGATAACGCACCGGATCCAGCGGATCCTGCGAGCGCGAGTAGGGCGTGACGATCAGATGGTAGGGCGTATCGGCGATGACTTCGGTGACGCCGTAGATGATGTCTGAGACAAAGCTCATGATCTCGTGCTCGGTGTTGAGCACGAGGCTGATGACGTTGGTCTTGCCGGTTCGCAGGCGCACGCCGGCGCGGTTCGGCCGGTAACCGATCTGCTTGGCCACGAGCTGGACGCGGCGCCTGGTCTCGGCGCCGATCTCCGGCGCGTCCTTCAGCGCCCGCGACACGGTGGTGACGCCGAGCCCGGTCATGAAGGCAAGCGTCTTCAGCGTCGGCCGCTCCCTGGCCGACGTCTCGTCATCGCTGTCCGTGCGCCGTCTGTCCATTCGTCCCGCCCCGTCAGGCGCTTAGCAGCCGCCGGCCAGGCCGGCAATGCCGCCGTCGCTCCCATGGCGCGTCTCCTTAGCTGAACAAGCCTATACTGAAACGTTACAGATTGTCACGACCGGTGTTCGACCAGGCTGTGGCCGAGGTCGAAAGTCCGCATGGGCTCGCCGCCGAAAAGCGTTGGGAATCAGCAGGAAAGGCATTGGGAGCAAGCTTCTTGCGAGCGTTCTGTCTTGCCATGTGGGATTTTGCGTATTGCGCTGCACAACGGGCTCCATCCCGAAAGGATTTTGTTCGCGGCTCGAAAAATATCGAACTGACTTTCAAGGGAAGGGTTGCGCATGTCTTACAATTGCCGTATCGAAAATCTGTAACGTTTCAGATTCTGGGAGGAAACCGAAATGCGATACAAATTCCTGACCGCCGCGCTTGCGGCGACGGTGGCGTTGAATTTTGCCGGGCCGGCGGCCGCAACCGATCTGGAAGTCACCCATTGGTGGACATCCGGCGGCGAGGCCGCGGCGGTCGCCGAACTCGCCAAGGCCTTCGACGCAACCGGCAACCACTGGGTCGACGGCGCCATCGCCGGGTCCGGCGGCACGGCGCGGCCGATCATGATCAGCCGCATCACCGGCGGCGACCCGATGGGCGCCACCCAGTTCAATCACGGCCGGCAGGCGGAAGAGCTGGTGCAGGCAGGCCTGATGCGCGACCTCACCGATGTCGCCATCAAGGGCAAGTGGACCGAGGTCGTGCGGCCGAAGAGCCTGCTCGACGGTTGCACCATCGACGGCAAGATCTATTGCGTGCCGGTCAATATTCACTCCTGGCAGTGGCTGTGGCTGTCGAACGCGGCCTTCGAGAAGGCGGGCGTGCCGGTGCCGAAGAACTGGAACGAATATGTCGCCGCCGCCCCGGCGCTGGAAAAGGCCGGCATCGTCCCGCTCGCGGTCGGCGGGCAGGCCTGGCAGGCGTCGGGCGCATTCGACGTGCTGCTCGCCGCGGTGGGCGGCACCGACACCTTCCTCAAGGTCTACAAGGACAAGGATGCGACGTTCGCCGCCGGTCCTGAAGTCGCCAAGGTCTTCAAGGCCGCCGACGATGCGCGCAAGATGGCCAAGAACACCAATGTGCAGGACTGGAACCAGGCGACCAACATGGTCATCACCGGCAAGGCCGGCGGCCAGATCATGGGCGACTGGGCGCAAGGCGAATTCCAGGTCGCCGGCAAGACAGCCGGCAAGGATTATACCTGCCTTCCCGGGCTTGGCCTGAACGAGGTCATCGCCACCGGCGGCGACGCCTTCTACTTCCCGCTGCTCAAGGACGCCGACAAGTCCAAGGCGCAGGAAGTGCTGGCCGAGACCTTGCTCGATCCCAAGACCCAGGTCGCCTTCAATCTCAAGAAAGGCTCGCTGCCGGTGCGCGGCGACGTCGACCTCAACGCTGCCAACGATTGCATGAAGAAGGGGCTCGACATCCTGGCCAAGGGGGCCGTCATTCCCTGGACGGACCAACTGCTCTCGCAGGACAGCCAGAAGCAGAAGGAGGACCTGTTCTCGGAGTTCTTCGCCAAGCCCGACATGACGCTCGAAGAAGCGCAAAAGCGCTTCGCCGACATCATCGCCTCGGCCGATTGACCGCCGACAAGCCGCCTCGCTCCCGGCCACCTCAGGGCCGGGAGCGAGGCGTGCCGACCTTGTCGCCCTTACCCGATCCAGCATGGCTGCACCGATGAGCAAGAGCGAACGCCCGAGCCAACTCTTCCGCAACCTCAATGCGAAGGTCGCCTCGATCCCGATGATCCTCACCGCGCTGGTGGTGTTTGTCGGCGGCACGGCCTGGACGGTGCTTTATTCCTTCACCAATTCGAAGCTTCTGCCGCGGCTGCATTTCGTCGAGCTCGACCAGTACTACCGGCTGTGGGCGACGCCGCGCTGGCTCGTCTCGATCGAGAATCTCTTGATCTACGGCGTGCTGTCGCTCGTCTTCTCGCTGGTAATCGGCTTCCTGCTTGCGGCACTGCTCGACCAGAAGATCCGTTTCGAGGACACGTTCCGCACCATCTTTCTCTATCCCTTCGCGCTTTCCTTCATCGTCACCGGCCTCGTCTGGCAATGGCTGCTCAATCCCGATTTCGGCATTCAAGGAGTGGTTCGCGACCTCGGCTGGACAAGCTTCAATTTCGATCCGCTCTACAATTCGAGCATCGTCATCTACGGCATATTGATCGCCGCGCTGTGGCAAGGCACCGGGCTGATCATGTGCCTGATGCTGGCCGGCCTGCGCGGCATCGACGAGGACATCTGGAAGGCCGCGCGGGTGGACGGCATCCCCACCTGGAAGACCTATCTCTTCATCATCATCCCGATGATGCGGCCGGTCTTCATAACCACGCTGGTGATCATCGCGTCGGGCATCGTCAAGGTCTACGACCTCGTCGTCGCGCAGACCAGCGGCGGTCCCGGCATTTCCTCTGAAGTGCCAGCCAAATATGTCTACGACTACATGTTCTTCGCCCAGAACCTCGGCCAGGGTTTTGCCGCCTCGACCATGATGCTCCTGTCGGTGATGATCGTCATCGTGCCGTGGGCCTATCTCGAATTCGGAGGCCGCAAGCGTGTCTGATCATGCCGTCTCCCTGGCCGCATCCCAAGCCGCCATCCGCGCCGATGCCTCGGGACCGAGCGGACCGAAGCCCCGGCACATGTTGTCGCGCCGCAACATCTTCCTGTACGGCACGCTCATCGTGGTGGCGCTCTACTACCTGCTGCCGCTCTACGTGATGGTTGTCACCTCGCTCAAGGGCATGCCGGAAATTCGTCTCGGCAACATCTTCTCGCCGCCGGTCGAGATCACGTTCGAGCCGTGGGTCAAGGCATGGTCGCAGGCCTGCACCGGCCTCAACTGCGACGGTCTCTCTCGCGGTTTCTGGAACTCGGTGCGCATCACCGTCCCCTCGGTGATCCTGTCGATCGCAATCGCCTCGGTGAACGGCTACGCGCTCGCCAACTGGCGCTTCAAGGGCGCCGACACGTTCTTCGTCATCCTGATCGTCGGGGCCTTCATCCCCTATCAGGTGATGATCTATCCGATCGTCATCATCCTGCGCGAGATCGGCCTCTATGGCAGCCTGAGCGGCCTGGTGATCGTGCATTCCATTTTCGGCATGCCAATCCTGACGCTCTTGTTCCGCAACTATTTCACCTCCATGCCGGAGGAACTGTTCAGGGCTGCGCGCGTCGACGGCGCCGGCTTCTGGGGCATTTACCTGCGCATCATGTTGCCGATGTCGCTGCCGATCTTCGTCGTCGCCGTCATCCTGCAGGTGACCGGCATCTGGAACGACTTCCTGTTCGGCGTTGTCTATACGCGCCCCGACACCTATCCGATGACGGTTCAGCTCAACAACATCGTCAACTCGGTGCAGGGGGTGAAGGAATACAACGTCAATATGGCCGCCACCATCCTGACCGGACTGGTGCCGCTGATCGTCTACTTCATTTCCGGCAAATTGTTCGTGCGCGGCATTGCCGCCGGCGCGGTGAAAGGGTGATGTCGATGGCGGCAAACGGCACCAGCGTTTCGATCCAGGACCTGTCGCTGAACTTCGGCTTGGTCTCGGTGCTGCAGACGCTCAACCTCGACGTCGCCGAGGGCGAGTTCATAGTGCTGCTCGGACCCTCGGGTTGCGGCAAGTCGACCTTGCTCAACTGCATCGCCGGACTGCTCGACATTTCGGACGGCCGCATCTTCATCAAGGGCAAGAACGTCACCTGGGAAGAGCCCAAGGACCGCGGCATCGGCATGGTGTTCCAGTCCTACGCACTCTATCCGCAGATGACGGTGGAGAAGAACTTGTCCTTCGGGCTGCGCGTCGCGGGCGTGCCCAAGGACGAGATCGCGAGGCGCATAGCGCGCGCCGCCGAGATCCTGCAGATCGAGCCGCTGTTGCAGCGCAAGCCTGCGGCGCTCTCCGGCGGCCAGCGCCAACGCGTGGCGATCGGGCGCGCGCTGGTGCGCGACGTCGACGTGTTCCTGTTCGACGAGCCACTGTCGAACCTGGACGCCAAGCTGCGCTCCGAACTGCGCGTCGAGATCAAGCTTTTGCACCGCAAATTGCAGAACACCATGATCTACGTCACGCATGACCAGATCGAGGCGATGACGCTGGCCGACCGTATCGCGGTCATGCGCGGCGGCGTCATCCAACAACTCGACGCGCCGCAGACCATCTATAACAAACCGGTCAACCGCTTCGTCGCCGGCTTCCTCGGTTCGCCGGCGATGAACTTCATTGACGGCAGGCTCGAGAAAGACGCTGGCAACTGGTTTTTCGTGGCCGACAATCTCAAGGTTCCACTCGGCACCTATCATTTCGACAAGCAACCGGAAGCCGGCCCTGCCGTGTTCGGCATCAGGCCCGAGCATGTCAGCCTGAACAGCGGCACGGGCTGGCCATTCTCGACGGCGGCCAATGTCGAGGTGGTCGAACCGATGGGGTCCGACACGCTGGTGTGGCTGAAGCTTGCAAAGCAGAATTTCAGCGTCCGGGTCACCTCGGAACGGACCCCCAAAAACGATGAGGCGGTGACGGTGGGCTTCGACCCGATGCGCGCCTCGCTCTTCGATGCCCAAACCGGCAGCCGCATCTAAAGCCCGATAACCATCCCCCAAGCAGAACGGACAAAGACGATGAACTGGTCATTCCAACTTTACAGCGCACGCAATTTTCAGCCCTGGGAAAGCGTGCTCGAGATGCTCGGCAAGCTCGGCTACACAGAGGTCGAAGGCTTCGGCGGCGTCTATGACGATCCCAAGGCCTTCCGGGCCGAACTCGATAAAAACGGCCTTGCCATGCCGACCGGGCATTTTTCGATCGACGCACTGGAGAAGGATTTCGACGGCGTGCGCAGGATAGCTGAAGCGCTCGGCATCAAGCTTTTGATCTGCCCCTACCTCATGCCTGAGTCCAGGCCTTCGGACGCTGCCGGCTGGCGCGGCTTCGGCGAGCGCCTGGCCAAGGTCGGCGAGACGGCGAAGAAGGCCGGCTACGGCTTTGCCTGGCACAATCATGATTTCGAGTTCAAGAAGCTCGCCGACGGCTCGCTGCCACAGGCTCACATCCTGGCTTCCGCGCCCGACATCGGCTGGGAGATGGATGTCGCCTGGGTGGTGCGCGGCGGCGCCGATCCGCTGCCCTGGATCGAACAGCACGGCAAGCGCATCGTTGCCGTCCACGTCAAGGACATGGCAAGGCCGGGCGAGGGGCTGGACGAGGACGGCTGGTCGGATGTCGGCCACGGCACGATCGACTGGGCCGGCCTGATCGAGGCGCTGCGGGCCAAGAGCGCGGCCAAATACTTCGTCATGGAACAGGACAATCCCAATGACATCGAGCGCTTCGCCCGCCGTTCGATCGCAACCGTAAAGGCCTATTAGGAACAAGCATCATGGCAAACAAACTTGGCGTCGGCGTCATCGGCTGCGGCAACATCTCGAAGGCATATTTCTCGCTGGCGCCGCTGTTTCGCGGCATCAAGATGCGGGCTTGCGCCGATATCAACATGGACGCCGCGAAAGCGCGGGCGAAGGAGTTCAAGCTGCGCGCCGAGACGGTCGAGGACCTGCTCAAGGCCGACGACATCGACATCATCGTCAACCTGACCATTCCGGCCGTGCACTACGAAGTGTCGAAACAGGTGCTCGACGCGGGCAAGCATGTCTATTCGGAAAAGCCCTTCGTGCTTTCGGTCAAGGAGGGGCTCGACTTGAAGAAGCGGGCGGAGAAGAAGGGACTTCGCATCGGCTCGGCACCCGACACCTTCTTCGGCGGCGCGCATCAGTTGGTGCGCAACCTGATCGATACCGGCAAGCTCGGCAGGATCACCAGCGGCACCTGCCATGTCATGGGGCACGGCATGGAGCACTGGCACCCCAATCCGGACTTCTTCTTCCAGCCGGGCGCCGGCCCCGTGCTCGACATCGGGCCGTACTACATCACCAATCTGATCCAGCTGATCGGACCGGTGAAGCAGGTGGCGGCCTTCGCCACAACCCCGGCCAAGGAACGCACGATCAGTTCGAAGCCGCGCGCGGGCGAAAGGATCCCGGTCAACACGCCGACCACCATCCACGGCCTGCTGGAGTTCGAGAATGGAGCCGTGATCACGCTCAACACCAGCTGGGACGTTTGGAGCCATGGCCATGCGCCGATGGAGCTCTATGGCGAGATGGGAAGTGTGTTCGTGCCGGATCCGAACTTCTTCGGCGGCGACGTGCGCTTCACTGAAGCGGCCAAGCCGGTCAAGAAGCTGCCGAAATGGCAGCATCCGTTCGGCGTGCCCAATGAGATGCATTCACAGGGCATGATGGCCAATTATCGCACCGCCGGTCTCGCCGACATGGCGATTGCGATCTCCGAGGGCAGGCCGCACCGCTGCTCGATGGAGCTGGCGCTGCACGCCGTCGACGTCATGACGGGAATCCTGCGCTCGGGGGAAACCGGCAAGTTCGTCGCCATGCAGACCACCTGCGAACGTCCAGCCGCGCTCGGCATCAAGGAAGCCAAGGCGCTGATGGCGAAGAAGAGCTAGAGCGCGGATTATCGATAATTTTGATGAACCCTCTCCCCGTTTTCGCGGGGAGAGGGTAAGGGTTGGGGCGCAGGGCCTGCGCGTCGCGTTCCGATGACAGTGCCCAATCCATCCAGCTTCGAGGATTTTCCCCATGCCCTATGTCGCCGCCGAAAACCGCTATGAAAAAATGGTCTATAACCGCTGCGGGCGGTCCGGCCTGAAGCTGCCGGCGATCTCGCTGGGGCTGTGGCACAATTTCGGCAACGACACGCCGCACGGGACCAAGCAGGCGATCGTGCGCAAGGCCTTCGACCTCGGCATCACGCATTTCGACCTCGCCAACAATTACGGGCCGCCGCCCGGCTCGGCCGAGATTGCGTTCGGTGAGATACTGCGCACCGACTTCGCCGCCTACCGCGACGAACTCATCATCTCGACCAAGGCCGGCTACGAGATGTGGGCGGGGCCCTACGGTCAATGGGGCGGACGCAAATATTTGCTGGCCAGCCTCGACCAGAGCCTGAAGCGGATGGGGCTCGACTATGTCGACATCTTCTATTCGCACCGCTTCGATCCGGATACGCCGCTGGAGGAAACGATGGGCGCGCTCGACCATGCGGTGCGCGCGGGCAAGGCACTCTATGTCGGCATCTCATCCTACAATTCGCAGCGCACGCGCGAGGCGGCCGATATACTGAAGCGGCTCGGCACGCCTTGCGTAATCCATCAGCCGAGTTATTCGATGCTGAACCGCTGGGTCGAGGACGATGGCCTGCTCGATACGCTCGATGGGCTGGGCGTCGGCTCCATCGTGTTCTCGCCGCTGGCACAGGGCATGCTGACCGACAAATATCTCGGCGGCATCCCCGAGGGCAGCCGTGCCTCCCAGGGCAAGTCGCTGCGGCCGGCCTTCATCAACGACAAGACCATCGCCAACATACAGGCATTGAACGCGATCGCGGGCCGCCGCGGCCAGACGTTGGCGCAGATGGCGCTGGCGTGGGTGCTGCGCAAGGGCAAGGTGACATCGGCGCTGATCGGCGCCAGCCGGCCGGAGCAGGTGGAGGACTGTGTCGGCGCGCTGGAGGCGCCCGACTTCAGCGACGCCGAGCTTGCCGAGATCGACAATTATGCGCGCGAGTCCGACATCAATCTGTGGGCAGCCTCGGCCGAGCGCAATGGCCCGCCGAGGAAGTAGGCATCGGAGCCGGCAAACGACAACGGTGGGAGCCCTCCCGCCGGTATCGTTTGCGGAATGCCGCGCCAGCGCGTTTCAACAGAGGAGTAGCAAAGACAGCGGTTCGTCGCTATCTGAATGGGACGGGCCGTTTGCATATGGAAACGGCCTGTATGTGACACAAGGCAGGTCGGAAACAGGATCATGGCGGCAAGGGATGTGCTGACGAAGAACCAGCTGTGCGTGCTCGAGAAACTCGAGGCCGCCAGCGGGCCGCTCAGCGCCTACACCTTGCTTGACCAGCTGCGCGAGCGGGGTTTCCGCGCGCCGCTGCAGGTCTACCGCGCGCTCGACACGCTGGTGAAGTCCGGCTTCGTGCATCGGCTGGAAAGCCTCAATTCCTTCGTCGCCTGCGTCGAACCGCACGATCACAGCCATTCCATGACCGCTTTCGCCATCTGCGACACATGTGGCCAGGTGAGCGAAATGTCCGACCATGATGTCGGCCACCGGCTGGACGAATGGGTGCGCTCCACCGGCTTTGCCGCCAAGAAGGCGGTGATCGAGTTCCGCGGGACATGTGCCAAGTGCCGGGCGCAAGCTGCCTAGTCTAAGGTGTATCGATATTCAGGTGATGCCGGCCTGGCGCTAGTGCGCCTCGTCCCAATTGTTCGCCGCTCGAGCGTCCACATGCAGCGGCACCGACATCGACACCGCCGGCATGGCCGCGTTCTCCATGACATGGCGCACGACGGGGATCGTCGCCTCCACTTCCGCCTCGATCGTCTCGAAGATCAGCTCGTCATGCACCTGCAAGAGCATGCGGGCCGAAAGCCTGGCCTTCTCCAGCGCCTCGTCCATGCGCACCATGGCGCGGCGGATGATGTCGGCGGCGGTGCCTTGCAGGCGCGCGTTGATCGAGGCGCGCTCGTTGAAGGCGCGGATCGAGGGATTGGAAGACCGGATCTCGGGGTAGTGGATGCGGCGGCCGAAGATGGTTTCGACGAAACCGTGCTCGCGGGCATAGGCCTTGGTCTCTTCGATATAGTCGCGGATGCCGGGGAAGCGCTCGAAATATTTTTTGATGTAGTTGCTGGCCTCCTCGCGCGGGATCGACAGCTGGTTGGCAAGGCCGAAAGCCGAGATGCCGTAGATGATGCCGAAATTGATCGCCTTGGCGCGGCGGCGCACTTCCGAAGGCATGCCCTCCACGGGCACGTTGAACATTTCCGAGGCCGTGATGGCGTGGATGTCGGCGCCGTCGGCGAAGGCCTGCCGCAATTGCGGGATCTCGGCGACATGGGCGAGCACGCGCAATTCGATCTGGCTGTAGTCGGCCGAAACCAGGCGGTTGCCCTTGTCGGCGATGAAGGCCGTTCTGATCCTGCGCCCCTCGGCGGTGCGCACCGGGATATTCTGCAGGTTCGGGTCGGAGGATGACAGCCGCCCCGTCGTCGTCGCGGCGAGCGCGTAAGAGGTGTGGACGCGCTTGGTGTCCGGGTTGACGAAGCCGGGCAGCGCATCGGTGTAGGTCGATTTCAGCTTGGTCAGCTGGCGCCAGTCGACGATCTTGCGCGGCAGTTCGTGGCCTTCGGCGGCGAGGTCTTCCAGAAGCTGCGCCGAGGTCGACCATTGGCCGGTCTTGGTCTTGGAGCCGCCGGGCAGACCCATGCGGCCGAACAGGATGTCGCCGAGCTGCTTGGGCGAGCCGATGTTGATGCGCTCGCCGACGAGCTGGTAGATTTCTTCCTCGAGCCGGGCTGCGCCCTGCGCCAGTTCGCCCGACAGCCGCGACAGGATCTGCCGGTCGACCGAGATGCCGCGCTGTTCCATGCGCGCCAGCACCGGCACCAGCGGCCGTTCCAGCCGTTCATAGACCGACACCAGGCCCTTGGCGGCGAGCCGCGGCTTCAGCACCAGCCAGAGCCTGAGCGTCACATCGGCGTCCTCGGCCGCGTGGGCGGTCGCCTTGTCGACGTCGACCTGGTCGAAGCCGACGGAATTTTTCCCGGAGCCGGTCACGTCCTTGAGCTGAAGCGGACTATGGCCCAGCCATTTCTCGGCAAGCGCGTCCATGCCGTGGCCATGCGAGGTGCCGGCATCGAGCACGTAGGAGATCAGCATGGTATCGTCGAAGGGGCCTACGTCGATACCGTAGCGGCTCATGATGACGAGATCGTATTTCAGGTTCTGCGCGATCTTGAGGACAGACTTGTCCTCGAGCAGCGGTTTCAGCACGGCCAGCGCCTCGCGCAGCGGGATCTGGTTGTCGATCGGACCACCGCCGAGCAGGTCGCCATTTCCGCTCCTGTGGGCGAACGGCACATAGGCGGCGCGACCTGGCGCCGTCGCCAGCGACAAGCCGATCAGTTCGGCCTGCATCGGATCGGGCGACGTCGCGCGGGCATCGAAGGCGACGATGCCGGTCTCCAGCGCCTCGGCGACCCAGGCCTTCAGGCTGGCGACATCGCGGATGCATTGATAGGCCGAAATGTCGATCTTGCGGGCGGTGGCGGCCTCCAGGCGAAGCGCCGACAGAAGCGAAGGGGTGTTGCCCTCCTTCGTGCCGCCGGCTGCGGCTAGGGCCGTCTCGCCGTCCTGCTTCGCCTCGGCGCTGGGCGCGACCGGCGCGCCGGCGCCGACATCCGGCCCATGCGCGGAGTCGGCGCGTTCGACCGTCACAGCGATCGCCTGGACGTCGCTTGCCTCGGTTCCCGTGGTTTCCGCCACGCGGCGGGTCAGCGAAGAGAATTCCATGGTCTTGAGGAAGCCGATCAGCTTCGGCCCGTCCGGCGCGTGCAGGACGAATTCGTCCAGCCCCTCGGCCACCGGCACATCGTTCTTCAACGTCACCAGCTGGCGCGAGATGCGCGCCTTGTCGGCATTGGCGATGATGGATTCGCGTCGTTTCTCCTGCTTGATCTCGCCGGCGCGCTCAAGCAGTCCGTCTAGGTCACCGAACTGTTCGAGCAATTGCGCCGCAGTCTTCGGTCCGATGCCCGGCACGCCGGGAACATTGTCGACGGAATCGCCGGTCAATGCCTGCAGGTCGATCATCTTCTCCGGCGGCACGCCCCATTTCTCGCTGACCTCGGGAATGCCGATCTGGCGATCCTTCATCGGATCGTACATGCTCACCGTCGGGCCGACCAACTGCATCAGGTCCTTGTCGGAGGAGATGATGGTGGTGTCGCCGCCGGCCTCGCAGGCCAGACGGCAATAGGTGGCGATGAGGTCGTCGGCCTCGAACCCTTCCATCTCAAGGCAGGGCAGGTTGAACGCCCTGGTCGCCTGACGGATGAGGCCGAATTGCGGGATCAGGTCTTCCGGCGGCGCCGAACGGTTGGCCTTGTATTCGGGATAGAGGTCGTTGCGGAAGGTTTTCGACGAATAGTCGAAAATGACCGCGAAATGCGTCGGCACGATGCCGACATCGGTGTTGCGCGCATCCTGCATCAGCTTCCACAACATGTTGCAGAAGCCGGACACGGCGCCGACCGGCAGGCCGTCGGACTTGCGGGTCAGCGGCGGCAGCGCGTGATAGGCACGGAAGATGTAGCCGGAGCCGTCGACAAGAAAGAGATGATCGCCTTTTTTCATGCGGGCAGGGATAGCGCGGCGCGGCGGCTTGGTCCATGCCAAAGGCACCGCTTCCAGCAACACCCTGACAGGCAGGCGACAGGTTGGTTGGAAAGAGGTGAAATCGGCATTATTTTCGCCCGCGGGACTGCCTGGCTCCGTCCGTCCAACGGCCGCTCACGGCCATGTTACAAAAGTGTAATATTCGTGCCCTTGAATCGCCACGTTCGAGGACACAGATAAATGGCATCGGCAATTTTCGCCGACGTCCGGAGCAAGGCCCGTCCCCCGCCTATCCCGGACACCTGCGGCAGCCTATCCCCCCTCTCCGGGCTGCCGCATCGTTTCGAGTAGAAGGGCCGCCGTGGTTCCCCCTCCACCACGGCGGTCTTTTTTGTTTCGAATACGCGCTTGAGCCCGTGGTCCAATGGTCCCGGGCTTTTCGTTTGCCCGCTCTGCCTTTACGGTTCCGGCACTGAATCGAAAGGCTCGCCAATGTCAATTTCCTCCGTTCTCGACCGTCTCGACAAGAATCTCGACCACAGCCTGGAGCGCCTCTTCGGTCTGCTCCGGATCAGGTCAATCTCCACCGATCCGGCCTATGCCGCCGATTGCCGCAAGGCGGCTGAATGGCTGGTGGAAGAACTCAAGGTGATCGGCTTCGACGCCAGCGTGCGCGACACGCCCGGCCACCCGATGGTGGTTGCGCATCATGATGGGCCGGCCGGTTCACCGCATGTGCTGTTCTATGGCCACTATGACGTACAGCCGGTCGATCCGATCGAGCTTTGGGAAAACGACCCGTTCGCGCCGGCGGTCAAGGAGATCGAGCCCGGCCACAAGGTGATCACCGGGCGCGGCTCGGCCGACGACAAGGGTCAGTTGATGACCTTCGTCGAGGCTTGCCGGGCCTGGAAGCAGGTGCATGGCAATCTGCCGTGCCGCATCACCATCCTGTTCGAGGGCGAGGAGGAGTCGGGCTCGCCGTCGCTGAAGCCCTTCCTCGAAGCCAATGCCGATGAACTCAAGGCTGATTTCGCGCTGGTCTGCGATACCAGCATGTGGGACCGCGACACGCCGTCGATCTGCGTGGGGCTGCGCGGGCTGGTTGGCGAGGAGATCATCGTGAAGGCCGCCGACCGCGACCTGCATTCGGGTCTCTATGGCGGCGCCGCTGCCAACCCGATCCGCATCCTGGCAAAGGTGCTGGCCGACATTCACGACAAGGACGGCCATATCACCATCCCGGGCTTCTATGACGGCGTCGAGGAAACGCCGTCGCAGATCCTGAAATCATGGGAAACGCTGGGCGAAACGGCCGAGACGTTCCTTGGCCCCGTCGGCCTGTCGATTCCGTCGGGCGAAAAGGGCCGCTCGCTGCTGGAACTCACCTGGGCACGGCCGACGGCCGAGTTCAACGGCATCACCGGCGGCTATACCGGCAAGGGCTTCAAAACAGTGATTGCGGCGCAGGCCTCGGCGAAAGTATCTTTCCGCCTCGTCCACAAGCAGGATCCCAAGAAGATCCGCGCCGCCTTCCAGCAATTCGTCAGGGAGCGCATTCCGGCCGACTGTTCGGTGGAGTTCCACCCGCATGGTGGCTCGCCGGCGATCCAGCTTTCCTACGACTCGCCGTTCCTGGCCAAGGCCAAGACGGCGCTGTCGGACGAATGGCCGAAGCCGGCGGTGACGATCGGCGGCGGCGGCTCGATCCCCGTGGTCGGCGACTTCCAGACCTATCTCGGCATGGAGTCGCTGCTGGTCGGTTTCGGCCTCGACGACGACCGCATCCACTCGCCCAATGAAAAGTACGAGTTGAGTTCCTTCCACAAGGGCCAGCGCTCCTGGGCGCGCATTCTGGACGCGCTCACGCGCTGAGCCGGGAACTCACGAAAGGCGGGAAAATCAAGTTTATGTTGATTTTTCCGCCGATCACGGCAAGGACGGGTTGCCAGCGCAACGTGCTGGAGCGCGCGCGTCCGCTCGATGGATGCGCGATGCCGAAAGCGCGACCCCGGAGAAGACGATGAGCGATATCCGTTTCCACAAAAACGATCTGCCCGACCTGTCCCGCTACAATGTCGGGGCGGTTGCCATCGATACGGAAACGCTGGGCCTGAACCCGCATCGCGACCGGTTGTGCGTGGTGCAGATTTCACCCGGCGACGGCAGCGCCGACGTCATCCAGATCGCGCCGGGCCAAAAGGAAGCGCCGAACCTCGTCAAGCTCTTGGGAAACCACAGCGTGACCAAGCTGTTCCACTATGGGCGCTTCGACCTTGCCGTGCTCTACCATGCGTTCGGTGTGATGCCCGAGCCGGTATTCTGCACCAAGATCGCCTCGCGGCTGACCCGCACCTACACCGACCGGCATGGTCTCAAAGACATCTGCTTCGAGCTTCTGGGCGTCGGCCTGTCCAAGGCGCAGCAATCGTCGGACTGGGCGGCCGAAACGCTGTCGCCCGAACAACTCGAATACGCCGCATCCGACGTGCTCTATCTGCACCGGCTGCGCGACGTGCTGGCGGCGCGGCTGGCGCGCGAGGATCGCACGAAAGAGGCCGACGCCTGTTTCCGCTTCCTGCCGACACGCGCCAAGCTTGACCTCATGGGCTGGGACGAAGAGGATATTTTCGCTCATAGCTGACGGCGTCGCGGCGCTGCCGCCGATGTTCCGTCCGGGACCAGATGCCGGCCGTCGTGTTCCGTCGGCTCGAAAAGAGGGATGACATGGCGGATAGGAAGCCCATATCGACCGCGCCCACCGACGGCTCCAAGGTCACCGTGACCTGGAAGGACGGCGACGGCGTGCTCAACGAATCCATCGCGCAATACCGGGACGGCGGCTGGTGGGTCTACATCGACAGCGATACGCAGAAGAAGGTCGAGCCGACGAGCTGGCGGCCCGCCGGGAGCGACGACGGCGACCAATGAGCAGGCCGCTGGCGAGGGCGGCGGCTTTCGCATAGCCTGAAGCCGTTGATATCGAGGCCGATTCGGGGCTTTCCGCTCCGCGCTCGCCTCTTGCTCGGAGGGAAATCGCCATGGGCGTCGAAAGCCTGCTCGTCTTCATCATCATCGGTGCCATCGCCGGCTGGCTCGCCGGTCTCATCGTCTCCGGTTTCGGCTTCGGCCTGATCGGCAACATCATCGTCGGCATCATCGGCGCGTTCATCGCGGGCTGGCTGTTCCCGCGGATCGGCTTGTCCATCGGCGGCGGCATCCTCGCCTCGATCATCCACGCCACGATCGGCGCCATCATCCTGCTGATCCTGGTCAGGGTCCTGAAGCGAGCCTGAGGCCGGGCACCGAGGAGCGCGCCATGAAACAGAATACGCTTTATCTCGTCATTGGCGCGCTCGTCGTCGTGGTCATCGCGCTCGGCGTCTACGTCTACCGCGAACAGACCAAGCCGAAAGGCGTGGAGCTCAAGATCGACGACAAGGGCATCTCGATCCAGCAGAACTGAACGGAGCCCGGGCTTGCCGGCTCCGCATTGCTCCCCACGCCTGACTATCGCTGCCTGCCGGATTTAACCCGCCTTTAAACCGCCGCATCTACTCTGCAACCCGAACGCCATAGGCATCGGGATATCAAGCGCAGCGCATGGCGAACCGCAGAGACAGCCGCATCGAACCCAGTTTCGAGGGACCGCCACAAGCGAGATCCCAGACCGGTCTTTCGGTGAGCGAGGAGGATCGCGTCGTGCCCAGCAACCGCAAAGCCTCCGCCAAACGCAAACCGCCGAAGGCAAAATCGTCGCGTGCCAGGCGCGACCGAAGCCGGCGCGGCCTGTTCGGCGTGCTCGGCCGGCTGGTCTACTGGTGCTTCGTGCTGGCCATCTGGGGCGGCATCGCGGTGGCCGGAGTCGTCGTCTACTACGGCGCCAAGATGCCGGCGGCCACGACCTGGTCGATCCCCGATCGCGCGCCCAACATCAAGATCGTCTCCGCCGACGGCCAGCTGCTCGCCAATCGCGGCATGAGCGGCGGCGAGGCGGTCGGCCTGCACGAAATGTCGCCCTACATCCCCGAGGCGGTCATCGCCATCGAGGACCGCCGCTTCTATTCGCATTTCGGCGTCGATCCGATCGGCCTGTCGCGCGCCATGGTCGCCAACCTCGCCGGCGGGCATTTCTCGCAAGGCGGTTCGACGCTGACGCAGCAACTGGCCAAGAACCTGTTCCTGACGCCGGACCGCACGCTGGAGCGCAAGGTGCAGGAGGTGCTGCTGGCGCTGTGGCTGGAGCACAAGCACACCAAGGACCAGATCCTCGAAATGTACCTCAACCGGGTCTATTTCGGCTCGGGCGCCTATGGCGTCGAAGCGGCCTCGCGCCGTTATTTCGGCAAGAGCGCGCGCGACGTCACCTTGTCGGAGGCGGCGCTGCTTGCCGGTCTCCTGAAGGCGCCGTCGCGACTGTCGCCGGCGCGCGATCCCAAGGCCGCCGAGGACCGCGCGCAGCTGGTGCTCGCCGCTATGCGCGACGAAGGCAAGATCAGCGCCAAGGAGCTGACCACGGCGATGAGCGCGCCGGCGACGCGCGCGCCGTCCTACTGGACAGGCTCGGAAAACTACGTCGCCGACACCATCATGGAAGAGCTGCCCGATCTGATCGGCGACGTGCGCGGCGACATCGTCATCGATTCCACCGTCGACCTGAACCTGCAGAAGCTCGCGGAACAATCGATCCGCCGGCTGATCGACGAAAGCGGCAAGAAGCTCAACGTCACCCAGGGCGCGCTGGTGTCGATCGACGATTCGGGCGCGGTGCGTGCCATGGTCGGCGGCTACGATTATTCGACCAGCCAGTTCGACCGCGCCTCGGAAGCGCGCCGGCAGCCCGGTTCGGCGTTCAAGCCGTTCGTCTACATGGCCGCCCTCGAGGCCGGCCGCACGCCCGACAGCGTGCGCAACGATGCGCCGATCAAGATCGGCAAATGGACACCCGACAATTACGGCGGCAAGTATTTCGGGAAGGTGACGCTGGCAACCGCCTTGGCGAAGTCGCTGAACTCGGTGGCGGCCCAGCTGACCATGGAAGTGGGGCCGGACGCAGTGGTCGAGGCGGCGCATCGCATGGGCATCCAGTCCGATTTGCAGGCCAACACCTCGATCGCGCTCGGCACGTCGGAAGTGACGCCGCTGGAGCTGACCTCGGCCTATGTGCCTTTCGCCAATGGCGGCTACAAGCCGGATATTCATTTCATCCGCCGCGTGACATCAGCCGAGGGCAAGGTGCTGTACGACGCCGGCAGCGGCAGCGCGCCACGCGTGGTGAAGCCCGAGATCGTCGGCATGATGAACTCGATGATGACCGGGACGGTGGAGATCGGCACGGCCAGGAAGGCGGCCTTCACCTGGCCGTCGGCCGGCAAGACCGGCACCAGCCAGAATTCGCGCGACGCCTGGTTCGTGGGCTACACCGCCAATCTCACCACCGGCGTATGGTTCGGCAATGACGACGGCAGCCCGATGAAGAAGGTCACCGGCGGCGCGCTGCCGGCGCAGGCCTGGCACGAGTTCATGGTCGCCGCGCATGAGGGCGTGCCCGTGCGGCCGCTGCCTGGTACCTGGAAGTCGACGCCGGCCGATAGGATCGTGCCGGACGAAATCCCATCGGCCGATGCGACGCAGCCGGCTCCGAAGCCGCAAGCGCCTGTCGGCCAGTCGGCGCCCGCTGCCGTCGCGGCGCAGCCAGCGCCGGTTCGCGCGCCCCGCCCGGCCCAGACCGTCGACGCCGACGGTTTCGATATGCCGGGCGATTCCGGAACCACCGCGTCGGTCGGACATCCGGTGCCGCCGGGCAGCGTCGGCGGTCCGCTCAAGAAGCGGCAGACCTCGATCCTCGACATTCTCGGCGGAGGCTAGCGGCAACTCGCCTCTCGCCAGCGCCACACCGTTCGGCTACACCTCCCGACATGGCAGAGATCGACACCAGGAAGACCATTGTGCTGACCGGCGCCAGCCGTGGCATCGGCCATGCCACGGTCAAGCGTTTCTCGCGCGAGGGCTGGCGCGTCATCACCTGCTCGCGCCAGGCATTTGCCGAGGATTGCCCGTGGCCGGCCGGGCCCGAGGACCACATCAAGGTCGATCTCGCCGACCAGGAGGATGTCGGCATCGCCGTCTCCGAAATCCGCCACCGGCTCGAGGCGCATGGCGGCCAGCTGCACGCGCTGGTCAACAATGCCGGCATTTCGCCAAAGCTCAAGGACGGCAACAGCCGCATGAACTCCATCGACACGCCGATGCATGTCTGGCGCGACGTGTTCCAGGTCAATTTCTTCGCGCCGATCATGCTGGCGCGCGGGCTGTTCAAGGAACTGGCATCGGCGAAAGGGTCGATCGTCAACGTCACCTCGATCGCCGGCACCCGGGTGCATCCCTTCGCCGGCACCGCCTATGCGACATCGAAGGCGGCGCTCGGCTCGCTGACGCGCGAGATGGCGCATGATTTCGGGCCGCACGGGATCCGCGTCAACGCCATTGCGCCGGGCGAAATCGACACGGCGATCCTGTCGCCGGGCACGGACAAGATCGTCGAGACCATTCCGCTCAGGCGGCTGGGTACCACGGCCGAGGTCGCCGACATCATCTTCTTCCTGTGCTCCGGGCAGGCGTCTTATGTGACCGGCTCGGAAATCCACATCAATGGCGGCCAGCACGTGTGATGGGCTGACCTCAGGCTAGGGATCGTTCATCCGGTCATGGTGAGAACAGCCTTGCCGCTGAAGCTGCGCTGTCGCAGCGCATCCAGGGCTTGGGCGATGTCGGTCCATGGCATGGTCAGGGCGACGCGGGTTTCCAGCCGGCCGGCCGCAACGAGAGCGAGCAGCGCGGCGATGTCCGAGCCAATGCCCGCGCCAGACGTGTAGTAGGCGAAAGTCTGAAGCCTCGCCCCCTCGTGACCCGGAACGAACTGGCGGAACCCAATTGGCGTGAGTTCGCCACTGCTTGAGCCGAACATGACGATCGTCCCGCCGGGCGCGACGCGTTCGATCGCGTGGGCAAGGCTTTGGCCGCCGACCGATTCGGTGATCAGCGAGAACGGCCCCTCAGCCAGTTCGATCGCCTCGACGACTTGCCCGGCACCCAGGCGGCGGAGATCCTCGCCATGCCGGGAGGCCGCGACCGCGGTCACGCTCGCGCCCTGTTCGCGCGCGATCTGGATCTGGAAACGGCCGACCGCTCCACTTGCGCCGGTGATCAGGACCCGTTGGCCGGCAAGGTCGCCGCCATGGCGCAAAGTCCTGAGCGCGGTGGTGCCCGCGACCGGAAGCGTGGCCGCGGAAACGAAGCTGACGTCATCCGGCAGGACGGCGAGGCGGTCAGTCGAAACCGCGACGCGTTCGGCCCAGCCCGCCTGGTCGACCAGAGCCGCGACCCGGGCGCCCACGGCTGGCCCGGAGCCGTCGGCCGCTGGCCGTTCGACGATCCCGACGAGGTCCTGGCCGGGTATCCAGCCGTCCGGGCGTATGGTGAGCAGGCGCAATTCGCCGCGATTCAACGAGGTTGTGTGGACCGAGACAAGCGCCTCGTTTGCGAGAGGCCGTGGGTCCTCGACCTCGGCAAGCGTCAGTCCGGCGGGGCTGTCGGAAGACATGACTAGGGCGAGCATGAGACGTACCTTCCTGCTGGTTTGTGGATGCAAAGCGCGGTGGCATCCTGATCAACCGGGTGCATGGGCAAGCTGGAACCTATCGACTTCCCAGCTTGAAGAATTTAGCTATCGTGGCGTTTAATCGCTAAAAGCCGTCAATCATGAGACAACCTCTTCGTTACCCATGGCTCGATTTCAATGTGGATGACGTCCTCGCACCGGCAATCGCCGTGCGCGTCGACGTTACCGAAACCAGGGCCGAAGTCCCCTCCCATCGGCATCGCAAAGGCCAACTCGTCTTCGCGCTCGGCGGTGGCGTCACATGCCGCGTCCCGAGCGGCCTGTGGATGGTGCCGCCGCATTGCGGGGTGTGGATTCCCGGCGACATGGAGCACAGCAATATCGCGACCGCCAACGCCCGGATCTTCTTCGTCTACATCGAGCCGGGAGCCGCCGAATTGCCGGACCGGTGCTGCACCCTTTCGGTCTCGCCGCTGCTGCGCGAACTGATCATCGAACTGTCCGATGGCGTGGGGGATGATGAGGCGAGGGATGCGCTTTTGATCATGACGCTGCTTGCCGAGCTGCCGCGCATGCCTGTCCAGCGGCTGCATCTGCCGATCTCATCCGAGCCGCGATTGAGGCGGATCGCCGAAGCGTTGGCGCAGGATCCCGCCGACCGCAGCACATTGTCGCAATGGGCCAGCCGGGTTGCGCTCAGCGAGAGCAGTCTCGCCCGTCTCGTCGTGAAGGAGACTGGCCTAAGCTTCGGACGCTGGCGCCAGCAGTTGCATCTGATCGTCGCAATTCGAGAACTGGCCTCCGGTGCGAGCGTGCAGCAGGTCTCCGGCGATCTCGGCTATGATTCCGTCACCGCCTTCATCACCATGTTCAAGAAGGCGCTTGGCAAGCCCCCGGCAAAATACCTCGGCAGCGTCGCGCAAAATGGCGGCTCTGCCTTCGTGGCGTGATCAACCTGGCTCCAGGCGGAGCACCTCGAGCATACATTGTTGGACCAGGCGACGCCTTGTAGATTCGAACGACACCTTGGAGATTGGAAACATGGCGCTCAAGCGAATGGACAACGTAGGAATCGTCGTCGAAGACCTCGGAGAGGCGGTTGATTTCTTTCGCGAACTCGGCCTCGAGCTCGAAGGACGGGCCACGATCGAAGGAGAATGGGCCGGACGTGTCACCGGACTGGGCGATCAGCATGTCGAGATTGCCATGATGCGCACACCGGACGGCCATAGAGCATTTCCTATTTTGGGAGAATCGTAGGATTCCCAAAACCGGATGTTTGTGATTCAAGATGCTGGCTGGATTG
>NZ_VFWW01000017.1:0-114327 GCF_006442955.1 Mesorhizobium sp. B1-1-1 | reverse complement strand
CGCCGGTGCCGCCGGCGGGGGTGGCGGGGGCTGGAGCTCCGGATCGCCGGCCTGCACCGGCGGCGTCGGATCGACCGGCGGATTGTTGACGTCGCCTTCGGACGGCACGGGCACGTGCGGCAGTTGGGAAGGCGGCGGCGGCGGCTCGGTTGCCGGAGGTTCGGGCTCGGGCGCCGCCGTCGGTCCGATCCCCGGCGGCGCTGCGGCCGGCGATGTCGGCGTTATCAACGACGAGCGCAGATACCAGTTCTCCGCGCTGCCTGCGGTGACGCCACCCTTGAACAGATAATATTCGAAGGCGCCCGCCGCGACCGGCGCGTCGAGCGCGAAGGCGCTGGCGCTGGAGGTGGCGCCATTGACCGCCTGGACGACCATGATGCCGTCCTGCGTCGTCTCGGCACCCGTGCCGCCGACATTGACCACCCCGATGCCGGTCGAGCCGGAAGCCGTGCCGCCCGACAGCACCAGCCTGTCCGAGGCCGAGGAATCATCGCCGAGTTCCGTCTGGATGAGCAGCAGGCCGCCAAGCCCGGTGTAATTGCCCGAAATCGTCAGCCGATCCGTCGCGCCTGTACTGCCATTGGTCAGGTCGATGCGGCCGGCATTGACGACGTCCGCAAGCTGGCCCGCCGTAAAGGCCTGTATCGACGCGTTGAAGCCGCCGCCATAGAGCGTGCTTGCCGCATCGACGCTGAGCGAGCCCGTGCCGGTGCCGCTGTCTCCCAGCACCAGATTGCCGTCCAGCGTGAGTTCGGTGTCGTTGGTGGCGTCGATGCTCTCCCAGTTCTGCACCCGGCTGATGCCTTTGAGCTTGACGTTGTCGAAACTCAGCGTGTCGGTGCCGAGGCCACCATTCAGCGCGTCGGCGCCGCCCATATTGGAATTGGTCAGGTTGCTCAGCTTTGCCGTGTCGTTGTCGGCGCCGAGGTCGACGGCGCCATAGATGATGCCGCCGCCGTCCCAGACGAAACTGTCGGCGCCGAAGCTCATCAGCACGTCGCCGCCGACCGTGCCGCCGGTAATCGTCACGCTGTCATTGCCGCCGCTGACACTGATGTTGCCGCCGATCGTGCCGCCCGAAAGGATGATCGTGTCCTTGTCGAAGCCGGTGACCAGGTTGCGGTCGATGGTGCCGCCGGACATGTTGAAGTAGTTCTGGTCGAGCTTCATGTTGACGCGGCCGATGCGGCCGCCCGTCATCACCGCATGGTCGCCGTCGTCGAAGAAATCGACGATGCGTCCGTCCGTCATGGTGAAGGTGTCGAGGCCATCACCCTGGTTAAGTGAACCGATCTGGCCGCCGCTTATGTTGAAGTCGTCTATGCCCGAGCCCTGCTGCACATTGCCGATGACGGTGCCAGCGCCGATGGTGAAGAAATCGGCGCCACCGCCCTGGTCGACCGTGCCGGTGATGGTACCGGATTGCATGTTGATGCGGTCCGAACCAACGCCGAAGGTGACATTGCCGCTCACCTGGCCGGTGCCGCCGGCGGGAAAGGTGAGCGTGTTGTCGCCGTTCAGATCGTTGAGGCTGCCGCCCGAATCGCCGCTGTCGCAGATGAAGGTGTCGTTTCCGGCGGTCGGAACGAGCAGGCATGCGGCGAAGGCGGCGGAATTGGGCAGCAACGCCAGCGACGTCGCGGCAAAAACGCCAAGCATTCGAGGAAGAAACATCACCGGCATATGCCGTTTCAGAACAACTAATTTAGCGATGTCTTCCGAATCGCCATTCGGAAGCCTGTTTTCAAAGCGCCGCACCGCGTCCCTCCAAGATTCGCGATTGCAAGCCCCCACCCTACGCCGCAATGAAGACACAATTCGTTCCGTTTTACAAAGCCTAATCTGCCCGTCATGGTTGATGAACTGGAAAACGGGCCGGACAGAGCTGTGCTTTGATTGAGCCAGAATTGGTGCTTGGCGTGCGTCTCGCCAACCCTCCAAAGCGTGTTGGTGGCGGCGCGTACGCTGGCGCGGCCACACAGCCCGCCGTCGGCGTTGTTTTCGTGATGCGCGGCCGATTGTCAGAGAATTGACCCGCGGCGGATCTTGGCTTAAAAACTGCCTCGGCCAGATTTTTTCGAGTTCCGAAAAAAATAATGGCAAGGGAGGAAAACATGTATGTCGGCCTCGACCTTGGCACGTCGGGCGTCAAGGCGCTGCTGATCGATGCCGAACAGACCGTCATCGGTTCCGGCCATGGCGCGCTCGACGTTTCGCGGCCACATCCCGGCTGGTCCGAACAGGATCCAGCCCACTGGCTACGCGCCTGCGAAGACGCGATTGCCGAACTGAAGGCCTCCCATCCCTGGCAGCTCGCGGCGGTGAAAGGCATTGGCCTATCCGGTCAGATGCATGGCGCCACCTTGCTCGATGCCTCTGACAAGGTGCTGCGCCCCTGCATTCTGTGGAACGATACGCGCAGCCATGCCGAGGCAGCCGCGCTCGACGCCGATCCGCGGTTTCGCGAGCTGACCGGCAACATCGTCTTTCCCGGTTTCACCGCGCCGAAGCTCGCCTGGGTGAAGAACAACGAACCCGCCATTTTCGCCAAAGTGGCCAAGGTGCTGCTGCCCAAGGATTTCCTGCGGCTGTGGCTGACCGGCGAACATATTTCGGAAATGTCGGACTCGGCTGGCACTTCCTGGCTCGACGTTGGGAAGCGGCGCTGGTCCGCCGACCTGCTCGCGGCCACGTCGCTCGACGAAAAGCACATGCCATCCCTGGTCGAGGGTACGCAGAAGGCCGGTGGGCTGCGCGGCGAGCTGGCGTCGAAATGGGGGGTCGAAGCCGGCATCCCGATTGCCGGCGGCGCCGGCGACAATGCGGCTTCCGCCTGCGGCATGGGCACGGTCCGTGCCGGCCATGCGTTCGTGTCTCTGGGCACGTCAGGCGTGCTGTTTGCCGCCAATGCCTCCTATCTGCCCAACCCGGCAAGCGCGGTCCACACTTTCTGCCATGCGCTGCCTGACACCTGGCATCAGATGGGCGTCATCCTGTCGGCCACCGATTCGCTCAATTGGCTGTCCGAGATTACCGGCAAGGGCGCAGGCGAGTTGACATCGGAACTGGGCGATACGCTGAAGGCGCCGACCGGCGTGTCCTTCCTGCCCTATCTCTCGGGCGAGCGCACGCCACACAATGATTCCGTCATTCGCGGCTCCTTTACCGGACTGGCGCATGAATCGAGCCGCGCCGTCCTGACCCAGGCCGTGCTGGAAGGCGTGGCCTTCGCCTTTCGCGACAGCCTCGAGGCGTTGAAGACTGCGGGCACGAGCTTGATGCGTGTGACGGCGATCGGCGGCGGCTCGCGCTCGCGCTACTGGCTGAAGGCCATCGCCACCGCGCTTCAGTTGCCTGTCGACATTCCCGCCGACGGCGACTTCGGCGCCGCCTTCGGCGCCGCCCGGCTCGGCCTGATCGCAGCGACGGACGCTGATCCGCTCGATGTCTGCACGGCGCCGAGGACCGATGCAACGATCGAACCGGATGCCGGCTTGGATGGTGCATTTGCCGATGCCTACCAGCGCTACCGCGGGCTTTATCCGGCGATCAGGGCGGCAACGGCGTGAGCAAGCGCCACGCGCCCCCCTCTGCCCTGCCGGGCATCTCCCCCTCTAGGGGGAAGATCGGCAGCTTTGGCGGCTACGCTAGCCTTGCAAGGCCGGAGGTTGGCGAAGGTATAACAATCAGCCAATCTCCCCCCTTAAGGGGGAGATGGCCGGCAGGCCAGAGGGGTGCGCCTGGCGCCTACCTTAGCCGTGAAGCCTCACTGCGCCGGCACCTTGTCGAGGAAGCCGGTGATGCTCTTCAGGCGGCCGTTCTCGATGACGCCGATATCGGTGCCTTCGATGATGGACGGTGTGCCCTCCGGGCCGAGGTTCCAGGAAAAGCGGATTTTGTCGGCAAACCCGTCCGGTGTGCCTTTCAGCGAGAAGCGGAAGCCGGCAAAGCGCTGCTGCACGCCGTCGATCAGCGCCGCGACGCCTTCATGGCCGTCGCCCTGCATGATGGGATCGCGATAGCTGACGTCTTCGGTGAAAGTCGCCTTGAGCAGCGCCTGACGGCGCGCGGCGTCGCTCTCGTTCCAGGCGGTGATGTAGCTTTCGGCGATCTTGTTGAGATCGGTCATGATCTGTCTCCTTCGTTGGCTTTGACATGACCCTTTTCATCCAACGGACGAACGGAACCAATTACGCCTGAGGTAATCAGGCGGAGCCATTTCGGAGAGGAAGGAAATCCATGAGCAGCGGCTTTTTCGGCGACATCAAGAAGATCAAATATGAGGGGCCGGATTCGGCCAATCCGCTGGCTTACCGGTTCTACAACCCGGACGAGCTGGTGGCCGGCAAGCGGCTGGAAGACCATCTGCGCTTCGCCGTCGCCTACTGGCATTCCTTCGCCTGGCCGGGCGGCGATCCGTTCGGCGGCCAGACCTTCGATCGGCCGTGGTTCCCCAAGGCCGGCGGCATCGACACGATGGAACTGGCAAAACTGAAAGCAGACGTCGCCTTCGAGATGTTCTCGCTGCTCGGCGCGCCCTATTTCTGCTTCCACGATGCCGACGTGCGGCCCGAAGGCAAGGATTTTTCGGAAAGTTCCGCGCGCCTCGACGAGATCGCGGACTATTTCGCCACCAAGATGAAGCAGACTGGCGTCAAGCTCTTGTGGGGCACGGCGAACCTGTTCTCGCACCGCCGTTTCATGTCGGGTGCCGCGACAAACCCCGATCCGGATGTGTTTGCCTATGCGGCGGCGACGGTGAAGAGCTGCATCGACGTCACCAAGCGGCTGAAGGGCGAGAATTACGTGCTTTGGGGCGGACGCGAGGGCTATGAGACGCTGCTCAACACCGACCTTGCCCGCGAGCAGGAGCAGGCCGGCCGTTTCCTCAACCTCGTCGTCGACTACAAGCACAAAATCGGCTTCAAAGGCACGATCCTGATCGAGCCGAAGCCGCAGGAACCCACAAAACACCAGTACGACTACGATGTCGCGACCGTCTATGGCTTCCTCAAGCGCTTCGGACTGGAGAAGGAGGTCAAGCTCAACATCGAGCAGGGCCACGCCATCCTCGCCGGCCATTCCTTCGAGCACGAGCTGGCGTTGGCCAATGCGCTCGGCGTCTTCGGCTCGATCGACATGAACCGCAACGACTACCAGTCGGGCTGGGACACCGACCAGTTCCCCAACAACGTGCCGGAGATGGCACTGGCCTACTACCAGGTTCTGCAGGCGGGCGGCTTCAAGACCGGCGGCACCAATTTCGACGCCAAGCTGCGCCGCCAGTCGCTAGATTCGCAGGACCTGCTGATCGGCCATATCGGCGGCATGGATGCCTGCGCGCGCGGCCTGAAAGCGGCCGCCAAGATGGTCGAAGACAAGGCGCTGTCGGCTCCGCTCGCCGAGCGCTACGCGGGCTGGAACAGCGCCGAGGCCAAAGCGATGCTTGCCGGCAAGCGTACGCTGGAGGACATCGCCGAGCGCGTGGTGAAGAAGAAGATCGAACCGCAGCCGCGCTCCGGCCGCCAGGAACTGCTGGAAAACATCGTCAACCGCTACGTGTAAGGGATGAAAGGCGGGCGGCGGCTCGTTCAGCCGCCGCTCCGCTTACCCACGCCGCTTCGCGGGGAGAAGTTCCCGGCGTCGCGCTTATTTGCCTGCCGCCCTGTTCGCCATTGAACGGAAAAGGTGCCGGCGGGCGGACGAGGGTGGCGCCGAGACCGGGTGAAAGGGCTTTGCGCCAGTGCGGAATCGACGACAAGGTTTTGCCCACTGACGCCCCTCAATCGCCTCTCTCTTGCCTTCAAACTGCCGTCACGAATCTCCTATAAGAAGGTGCTCGTGGCGGGAGAGGAAGAAGGAGGCGAACCGATATGCAGAACGAACGTGAAATCGACGCCCTGCTCTCAAATGGCGAGGCCGGGTCGATCATCGACCGGCTGATGGCAATGCCGCATCCGAAGGATGGTGCGCGCCGCTCCAACGAATGGGACCGCGCCGTTGCCAGCCGTTTCGAGACCCATCTGGCAAGACAGATGCGCTCGCAGATCGATAGTGGCGGCGACCGGCAGAACGCTGCCTGATCAACCGCTTTCCACTTTGGACGACATGTACATCAACCCCGGCGTAGCCTGACCGGGGCTTCACCGAAAGTTCTTGAAAACGCCCTCGAAAATGCCGCGGCGGATGAAAATCCGGTCCGCCCGGCAATGTCGGCCATGGCCACTCTGGTGTCGATCACCAGCCGCCGCGCAGCGCCCAGGCGCAGCCTGAGATAGTAGGCGCCGGGCGTCTCGCCGATCGACTTGCGGAAGATGCTCTCCAGTGTCCGTGCCGTAACCCCGGCGCGCTTTGCCACGGCGGCGACCGTCAACGGCTGGTCCACATGCGCTTCCATCAGCCGGATGGCTTGCGCCAGGCGCGGATCATAGCCGTCTAGCCGGCCAAGCGAGACCAGGGGCTGAGCGTCGGTGGCCGCACGGGCCTGATCGTAGATGAAGACGCTGGCCACATCGAGCGCCACGGCCATGCCGAGGCGGGTGCGAACGAGGTGCAGCATCAGGTCGAAGGTGGGCGAGGCGCCACCGGAGGTGAAGACCGGCCCGTCGATGACGTAACGGTCCGGGCGGACGTCGACGCCCGGAAAGGCCGACGAGAAATCCTCCATGTCTTCCCAGTGGGTGGTGGCGCTGCGGCCTTCGAGCAAGCCGGCCCGCGCGACCAGCCATGTACCGGCCTCGACGCCGCCGCAGGCGCGCGCCGAACGGGCGGCGCGGCGCAGGCCCGAGAGCAGAGCCGACGTCGCATAATTCTGCGTGCCGAAACCGGCGACGACGACAAGAACGTCGGTCGGTTCGGCCGCGTCGAAGCGGCCGCTGACCGCCACTGGCAGGCCGCAAGTAGTGACCGGCGCCTCGCCGGTTACGGAAACCAGCTTGAAATCGAACAATGTCTCGCCGGAGATGCGGTTGGCGGCGCGCAGCGGGTCGACCGCCGAGGCCACGCACATGATGGACGAGCCGGAAAACACCAGCATCGTCACCTTGAGCGGCAGACGCTCGGCGCGAAAGATCGTCAGTTTTTCGCCTTTAGTCATGGAAGCTTCGTAAAACGCAAAGCAGTTTTCGGCAAGTCGGTCGATGCTTGGCGCCTGTTTCGACTGGGAGGAGAGTTCCATGCCGCTTGCGATGAATCGTGAGGTTTTCATTACCTGTGCCGTGACCGGGTCCGGCGGCACGCAGGACCGCAGCCCGCATGTGCCGCGCTCGCCCAAAGAGATCGCTGATTCGGCCATCGACGCGGCCAAGGCGGGGGCGGCGATCGTGCATTGCCATGTGCGCGATCCCGAGACCGGCAAGCCCAGGCGCGACGTTCATCTCTACCGCGAGGTGACCGAGCGCATCCGCGAGGCAGACGTCGACGTGGTGCTGAACCTCACCGCCGGTATGGGTGGCGACATGGTGTTCGGCTCGCCCGAAGCGCCGCTGCCGCTGAATGAAAAGGGCACCGACATGGGCGGCGCCACCAACCGCATGGAGCATGTGCGCCAGTGCCTGCCGGAGATCTGCACGCTCGACTGCGGCACCATGAACTTCGCCGAGGCCGACTATGTCATGACCAACACGCCCGGCATGCTGCGTGCCATGGGCGGCATGATGACCGCGCTCGGCGTCAAGCCGGAGATCGAGGCCTTCGACACAGGCCATCTGTGGTTCGCCAAGCAGTTGGTCGAGGAACAGGTTCTGAAGCCGGATGCGCTTGTGCAGCTTTGCATGGGCGTGCCATGGGGGGCGCCTGACGACCTCAACACCTTCATGGCCATGGTCAACAACGTGCCGTCGACCTGGAGCTGGTCGGCCTTTTCGATCGGCCGCAACCAGATGGCCTATGCCGCCGCCGCAGTGCTGGCCGGCGGCAATGTCCGCGTCGGTCTCGAAGACAATCTCTGGCTCGACAAGGGCGTGCTTGCCACCAACGCGCAGCTGGTCGAACGTGCCGCCAGCATCGTCACCAATCTCGGCGCCAGGATTCTGGGGCCGGAGGAAGTGCGCAGGAAGCTCAACCTCACCAAGCGGCCGCCGATTGCGGCATAGAGAGGGGAGCTTCAGATGGCCACCGTCAAATTCACCGCAATGAAGGATGGCGACAAGGACGACTACGAATTCCTGATCGCCCATGAAATCGATTATGCCGCCAAAACCGGTGATCGGTTGCTGGAAGCCCTGGTTCAACTCGACGAGGGCCTTTCCGGCTACAAGATCACCCGGCTCGGCCATTCGCTGCAGGCGGCAACACGCGCCTGGCGCGACGGCGCCGACACCGACTGGATCGCCTGCGCGTTGCTGCACGACATCGGCGACATCTACGCACCCTACAACCACGACGAATACGCCGCGTCGATCCTGAAGCCTTTCGTGCGCGAACAATGCACCTGGGTGGTGGAGAAGCACGGCGATTTCCAGCGCCTCTACTATGCCCATCATCTTGGCGGCAACCGCCATGCGCGCGACCGCTTCGCCGGTCATGCCTATTTCGACGATTGCGACCAGTTCTGCGAGCGCTGGGACCAGTCGAGCTTCGACCCCGACTACGAGACGCTGCCGATCGAGTTCTTCAGGCCATTCGCGCTCGAAGTCTTTGCCCGCAGGGCCTACGACCCCGCCATTATCCGCGCCGGCGAGCGCGTGCCGCTCACCGATCCCGAAACAGCCAAGACAAGAACCGGAGCCTGACCATGAGCATCATCAACAAGGCGGCCGCCATCGGCGGCGGTGTCATCGGCGCAGGCTGGGTGGCGCGCCTGCTCTTGAATGGCATCGACGTGTCGATCTTCGATCCCGATCCCGAGGCCTCGCGCAAGGTCTCAGAAGTGATGAAGGGCGCGCGCCGCGCCTACAAGCAGATGGTTCCGGGCGGCCTGCCGAAAGAAGGCAGGCTGACCTTCGCCAAGACCATCGCCGAGGCGGTGGCCGATGCCGATTTCATCCAGGAGAGCGTGCCGGAACGGCTCGACCTCAAGCATAAGGTCCTGTCCGAGATCGACACTCACGCGCCGGCCAACGCCATCGTCGGCTCGTCCACATCAGGCATCAAGCCGACCGACATGCAGGTGGCGATGAAAAAACACCCGGAGCGGCTTGTCGTCGGTCACCCGTTCAACCCGGTCTATCTCCTGCCGCTGGTGGAAATCGTCGGCGGCGACCAGACATTCCCCGAGGCGGTCGAGGTCGCCAAGGAGATCTATGCCTCGATCGGCATGAAGCCTGTCGTCATCCGCAAGGAGATTGAAGCCTTCGTCGGCGACCGCCTGCTGGAAGCCGCCTGGCGCGAGGCGCTGTGGCTGATCAAGGACGGCATCTGCACCGTCGAGGAACTGGACGACATCATGCGCTATGGCTTCGGCCTGCGCTGGGCACAGATGGGCATGTTCCAGGTCTATCGCGTCGCCGGCGGCGAAGCCGGCATGCGCCACTTCATGGCGCAGTTCGGCCCCTGCCTGAAATGGCCGTGGACCAAGCTGATGGACGTACCGGAGTTCAACGACGAACTGGTCGACCTGATCGCCACGCAGTCGGACGACCAGGCGCATGGCCTGTCGATCCGCGAACTGGAAAAGATCCGCGACGACAATCTGGTCGCCATCATGGATGCGCTCTCGAAGCAGAACAAGGGCAAGGGCTGGGGAGCCGGCGCCCTGCACAGGGACTATACGAAGCAGTTGGCCAAGCTGGCGGCGAAAAAGCCGGCCGCCTCCAAGGCGGCCGAGAAGGCGAAGGCATCGAAGCCGGTGAAGAAAGCCGAAAAACCGAAGAAAAAGAAGAAAGGCTGAGACCATGGATTTCGGTCTGTCAGAGGAACAGAAGCTCATTGTCGAGACGACGCGCGCCTTCGTCGAGAATGAGCTTTACCCCCATGAGCGCGAGGTCGAGCGCACCGGCGTGCTGCGCCGCGAACTGATCGAGGAGCTAAAGGCCAAGGCGATCGAAGCCGGTCTCTATGCCGCCAACATGCCGGCCGATGTCGGCGGCGCGGGGCTCGATACGGTGACCTGGCTGCTCTACGAGAAGGAACTCGGCCGCGCCAACTACGCGCTGCACTGGACCTGCGTCGCGCGCCCCTCCAACATCCTTTTGGCCGGCACGCCGGAGCAGCGCGAAAAATATCTGTTCCCGTGCATCCGTGGCGAGAAATGGGATTGCTTGGCGATGACCGAGCCGGGCGCCGGCTCCGATCTGCGCGGCATGAAGGCGACCGCCGTGCAGGACGGCGACGACTGGGTATTGAACGGCACCAAGCACTTTATCTCCCACGCCGACCTCGCCGACTTTGCCATCGTCTTCATGGCCTCGGGCGAAGAGGATTCGCCGCGCGGCAAACGCAAGAAGATCACCGCCTTCTTCGTCGACAAGGGCACCAAGGGTTTCACTGTGCGCGAGGGCTATCGCAACGTCTCGCATCGCGGTTACACCAACGCCATCCTCGAATTCGACGATTGCCGCCTTCCGGCAAGCCAGGTGTTGGGTGAAGTCCACAAGGGTTTCGACGTTGCCAATTCCTGGCTCGGCGCCACCCGCCTGCAGGTCGGCGCCACCTGTCTCGGCCGCGCGGAACGCGCGCTCGGTCACGCGGTCGAGTACGCCGCGCAGCGGCAGCAGTTCGGCCAGCAGATCGGCAAGTTTCAAGGCGTGTCGTTCAAGCTCGCCGACATGGCGACGGAGCTCAAGGCCGCCGACCTGATGGTGTTCGAAGCCGGCTGGAAGTACGATCAGGGCACCGTCACCGACCAGGACATGGCCATGGCCAAGCTGAAGGCCACCGAAATGCTCGCCTTCGTCGCCGATGAGGCGATCCAGATCCATGGCGGCATGGGGCTGATGGACGACCTGCCGCTGGAGCGCATCTGGCGCGATGCGCGCGTCGAGCGCATCTGGGAAGGCACGTCGGAAATCCAGCGCCACATCATTTCGCGGGCGCTGCTGCGCCCGTTCGGGGCCTGATCCATGCACAAACTTGAACGCCTTCTGCGCCCTAAATCGATCGCCGTGTTCGGCGGCGCGCAGGCCGCCGCGGTCGTGGCACAGTCGATCAAGATGGGCTTTGCCGGCGAGATCTGGCCGGTGCACCCGAGCAAGGAAGAGGTCGCCGGCCGCAAGGCCTATCGTTCGATCGCCGATCTGCCCGGCGCGCCGGACGCCGCCTTTGTCGGCGTCAACCGACACCTGACCATCGACGTGATCAAGGCCCTGGCCGAACGCGGCGCCGGCGGGGCCGTCTGCTTTGCCGCCGGTTTCCTCGAAACCGAAGCCTATGACGCGGATGGCGAGCGCCTGCAGGCCGAACTCGTCGCCGCCGCCGGCGAGATGCCGATCATCGGCCCGAACTGTTACGGCCTGATCAACTATGCCGACGGCGCGCTTTTGTGGCCCGACCAGCATGGCGGCATAAGATTGGCCGACGGCGGCAAAGGGGTGGCCATCATTACCCAGTCGTCCAACATCGCCATCAACATGACGATGCAGAAGCGCGGCCTGCCGATCGCCTTCCTGATGACCGCCGGCAACCAGGCGCAGACCGGCCTCTCCGAAATGGCGCTCGGCCTGATCGAGGACGAGCGCGTCACCTCGCTCGGCCTGCACATCGAGGCTTTCGATTCGGTAGCCGGCTTCGAGCGGCTGGCGGCACGGGCGAGGGAATTGAAAAAGCCGATCATCGCCATGAAGGTCGGCCGCTCCGAACAGGCCAGGCAAGCGACCGTCTCGCACACCGCGTCGCTCGCCGGCTCGGACGCAGCGTCCGGGGCCTTCCTGAAACGGCTCGGCATCGCGCGCGTCGATTCCATCCCCGCCTTCATCGAGGCGCTGAAGCTGCTGCATGTCACCGGTCCGCTGCCCGGCTACAGCCTGTCATCGATGAGCTGTTCGGGCGGCGAGGCTTCGGTCATGGCCGACAGCGCCGAAGGCCGCTGGGTCAACTTCCCGGTGCTGACGGAAGAACACCGTGCCCACGTCAAGTCGACGCTCGGGCCGCTGGTCGCGGTCGCCAATCCATTGGACTACCACACCTTCATCTGGAACAACGAGCCGGCGATGACCGCCACCTTCACCGCCATGGTGTCGGGCGGCTTCGACCTCAACATGCTGGTGCTCGACTTCCCGCGCCCGGACCGCTGCTCGGTGACCGACTGGTGGGCGACGCTGCGCGCCTTCGAATCGGCGCTCAAGACCAACAAGGCGCATGGCGCGATCGTCTCGTCGCTGCCCGAGAACCTGCCCGAGGAATACACCGCCGAGCTGATGGCGCGGGGCATGGTGCCGCTGTTCGGCATTTCCGAAGCGATGGATGCCGCCCAGGCGGCCGCCTTCATCGGCTGGGCCTGGCGCGAGCCGCAGGCGCAGCCGGTCGACACCTCCGCTTCCGGCGCTGCCGGCGGCGAGCATGTCACGCCTGACGAGGCGCAAGCCAAGGCGCGGCTGATCAAGGCCGGGCTGCCGGTGCCCAAGGGCGAGCGCGCCGACAGTGCCGTCGAGGCGGTGATCTCGTCCATGGCGCTCGGCTTCCCGGTGGCGCTGAAGGCCCTGGGTGTCACCCACAAATCCGAGGTCGGCGCTGTCAGGCTCAACCTCAGGGACGCCGAATCCGTCAGCACCGCCGCGCACGACCTTTTGCCGCTCGGCACCGGCCTTTATGTCGAGCGCATGGTGCGCGACGGCGTCGCCGAGCTGATCGTCGGCTTCACCCGCGATCCGATGTTCGGCGCTGTCATGACGCTGGGCACCGGCGGCGTGCTGGTCGAATTGCTGCGCGACAGCGTCACCTTGATGCTGCCGGCGACCCGCGACGACATCGAGGCAGCACTTCGCGGTCTCAAACTGTTCCCGCTGCTCGAAGGCTATCGCGGTCGGCCGAAGGCCGACGTCCAAGCTGCCATCGACGCCATCGCGGGCATTGCTGCCTTCGTGCAGACGAATGCCGGCGAGATCGAGGAACTCGACATCAATCCGCTGATCGTCTGCAGCGAGGGCAAGGGCGCCTGGATCGCCGATGCGCTTTTGGTGCTGGGAGAGAACAAGAATGCCTGACGTCGTTTCGACCCGCCGTGAAGGCTCGATCCTCGAGGTCACGCTCGATCGGCCCAAGGCCAACGCCATCGACCTGAAGACCTCTCGGCTGATGGGCGAGACCTTCAAGGCGTTTCGCGACGACCCCGGCTTGCGCGTCGCCATCGTCAAGACCGCCGGCGACAAGTTCTTCTGCGCCGGCTGGGACCTGAAGGCCGCCGCCGGCGGCGACGCCGTCGACGGCGACTATGGCGTCGGCGGCTTTGCCGGGCTGCAGGAACTGCGCGACTTGAACAAGCCTGTCATCGCGTGCGTAAACGGCATGGCGGTGGGGGGCGGCTTCGAGCTGGCGCTGTCCTGCGATCTCATCTACGCCTCCGATCACTCCTCCTTCGCATTGCCCGAGATCCGCGCCGGCACGCTTGCCGACGCCGCGACCATCAAGCTGCCGAAGCGCATTCCCTATCATGTCGCCATGGACCTTTTGCTCACTGGCCGCTGGATGGACGTTGCCGAGGCGCATCGCTGGGGCCTGGTCAACGAGGTGCTGCCGAAGGAGAAGCTGGAGGACCGCGTCTGGGAGATCGCCCGCCTGCTCGCCAGCGGCCCGCCGCTTGTCTTCGCCGCGATCAAGGAAACCGCGCGGGTGGCCGAAGCGCTGACTTTCCAGGACGCGATGAACAGGGTGACGCGCCGGCAGTTGCCGACGGTCGATGCGCTGTACGGTTCCGAGGACAATATGGAAGGGTTCCGGGCTTTTGCGGAGAAGCGGGAACCGGTGTGGAAGGGGAAGTAAAGCAATGCCAGAGATGACGGCGCGAGGCACCCCCCTCTGGCCTGCCGGCCATCTCCCCCGCAAGGGGGGAGATTGGATGTCATTTCCGCTTTCGCCAATCGTCAACGCTGCAATAAGGGCGATGTCGATTGAACTGCCAATCTCCCCCCTTGCGGGGGAGATGTCCGGCAGGACAGAGGGGGGTGCCTGGGCTCGCCGTTCACAGTCGGCGCGGCCATGACCGACTACAGCAAACTCATTGATGCCGAGACCCGGGCCTTCATCGAGCGGACCAATTCCTATTACCCGCCGGATACGATCGACTACACGATTGCCGAGCAGCGCGAGATCTACGCCCGCATGTGCCGGGAGTTCTTTGCCGGCTATCCCGAGGGGGTGACAGCGGAAACCACCGCTATTGCCGCACAGGCGTGCAATATCCCGATCCGCATCTATCGCAGCGCCCCGCAGGCAGTGGCAACGGTGCTCTATTACCACGGCGGCGGGTTCATCCTTGGCGGGCTCGACAGCCATGACGACGTTTGCGCCGAGCTTTGCGGCCGCACCGGCTATGACGTCGTCTCGGTCGACTACCGGCTGGCGCCGGAGCATCTGCATCCGGCTGCGTTTGACGATGCGATGAACGCCTTCGAGTGGGCGGCAGCCACCCGCGATCATCCCATCCTGCTCTGCGGCGACAGCGCCGGTGGCAATCTCTGCGCCGCAGTCAGCCATGCGACGCGCGGCCATGCGAAGAAACCGATCGGGCAGGTGCTGATCTATCCCGGGCTCGGCGGCGACCGTTCGCGTGGCTCCTATCTGAAGCATGCCGAAGCGCCTATGCTGACCACGCGCGACCTCGAATTCTACAAGCACATCCGTACCGGCGGCGTGGATCAGACCGGCGACATCACGCTTCAGCCGCTGGCCGACGCCGATTTCGCCAACCTGCCGCCGACCGTGCTGATCACCGCCGAGTGCGATCCGCTGTCGTCGGACGGCGAGGCCTATCGCGACCGCATCGTGGCGGGCGGCGGGCGAGCCACTTGGTTCGAGGAAAAAGGGCTTGTGCACGGCTATCTCAGGGCGAGGCACACGGTCGGCCGCGCCCGCGCCAGCTTTACCCGCATCGTCGAGGCGGTGTCGGCGCTCGGCAAAAGCGAGTGGATCTGGTGAGGGCCTCCTCGCATGACAATCGACAGACGATGATCAACCCAGCGACTGCCAAGCCGTTCGGCGCTCAGCCTACCGAACGAGCCGCCGCCCGGCCGGCGCTGCGGCCGGAGAAGATACAGCCGCCCAGGAACGTGCCTTCGAGCGCCGCATAGCCATGCACGCCGCCGCCGCCGAAACCGGCGGCTTCGCCGACCGCATAGAGGCCCTGAACCGGCTCGCCATCGCTCCCCAGCACGCGGCTTTCGAGATCGGTCTGCAGGCCACCCAGCGTCTTGCGGGTCAGGATGTTGAGGCGAACCGCGATCAGCGGGCCGTTCGCGGGATCGAGCATCTTGTGCGGCCTGGCCGTGCGGATCAGCCGGTCGCCGAGATAGGCCCGCGCTCCGCGCAGCGCGGTGACCTGCATGTCCTTGGAGAAGGGATTGTCGAGTTGCCGGTCACGGGCGCGGATCTCGCGCTCGACATGGGCGACGTCGAGCAGCGGTTCGCCGCCGGCCAGCTTGTTCATGCGCGCCACCAGATCGGGCAGTTCGGCCTCGATGATGAAATCCTCGCCCTTCTCCATGAACGCCTTGACCGGGCCCGGAATGCCCGACGTGGCGCGGCCGAGCACCTGGCGCCAGCTCTTGCCGGTCAGGTCCGGGTTCTGCTCGGAGCCCGAGAGCGCGAACTCCTTCTGGATGATTTTTTTGGTCAGGATGAACCAGGAATAATCGAACCCGGTGCTCGTGATGTGGCTGAGCGTGCCGAGCGTGTCGAAACCGGGGTAAAGCGGCACCGGCAGGCGCTTGCCCCTGGCGTCGAGCCACAGCGACGACGGACCGGGCAGGATGCGGATGGCATGATCGGTCCAGATCGGCGCCCAGTTCCTGATGCCCTCGACATAGTGCCACATGCGGTCGCGATTGATGACGCTGCCGCCGGCCTGTTCCGTGATCGCCAGCATGCGGCCGTCGACATGGTCGGGCACGCCGGTGATCATGCACTTCGGCGCCGCGCCCAGACGCTTCGGCCAGTTTTCCCGGACCAGCTGGTGGTTGCCGCCGATGCCGCCGGAGGCGACGATCACGGCCTGCGCATGAACCTCGAAATCACCTGATATCTCACGCGAACTCTTGTGGCCGCGCTCGACGGTGCTTGGTTGCAGGATGTCGCCGCGCACCCCGTCGATCCTCGTGCCGGTGCGGATCAATTCGTTGACGCGGTGGCGGAACTTGAAGCGGATCAGTCCCTTCTTCTCGGCTTCGCGGACGCGCAGCACGAAGGGCTCGAGCACGCCGGGACCGGTGCCCCAGGTGATGTGAAAGCGGGGCACGGAATTGCCATGGCCAATGGCATTGCCGCCGCCGCGCTCGGCCCATCCGACCACGGGAAAGAATTTCATCCCGCGCTCCAGCAGCCAGGAGCGCTTCTCGCCGGCGGCGAAGCCGACATAGGCCTCGGCCCATTTGCGCGGCCAGTGATCCTCCGGCCGGTCGAAAGCGGCGGTGCCCAGCCAGTCCTCGAGCGCCAGCTCGTGCGAATCGCGGATGCGCATGCGCCGCTGCTCGGGCGAATCGACGAGGAACAGACCGCCGAACGACCAGAAGGCCTGGCCGCCCAGCGACTGCTCCGGTTCCTGGTCGACGATGACGATCTTCTTGCCGGCCTCGGCCAGTTCGGCGGCGGCGACCAGCCCGGCAAGGCCGGCGCCGACAATGATGACATCCGCGTCGTCAGCCAATTTCCCCTCCCGTTAGCTGGCTACCGTATGAATCTCGAACCGGAATATATCAATGATGGTCAGACCGCCTCCCAGCCATCCTTGCCGCCGGCGCGGAAGATGGCGTCGATGACCTTCTGGTTGAGCACGGATTCCTCCAGCGTGAAGACGCGCTCCTTGCCGCCCTGGGCCGCCCGCGCGAAGGTCTCGACCTCGAGCCGGTACTGCTGCGTACCGGGAAAGCGGAACACCTGCGCCTCCGTGTGGTTCTGGTTGTGCAACTCGACGCGGTGGTGATCGTAGAGCCCGGCATTGAACGGCGAAAACACCTCGATGAACCCGTTCTCGCCATGGAACACCATCACCTGGCGCGCGGCCATCTGGGTCGAGAGATAGAAGGACAGTTCGAAGTCGCCGAAATCGGCGCGGATCGAGGAATAGATGTCGGTGCCGAATTTTTTGTCGCGCTCGATCGTCGCCTGCACGCGCAGCGGCTCCTTGCCGGTGGAAAAGCGCGTCGACACGGTCGGGTAGACGCCGATGTCGGGCAGCGCGCCGCCGCCAAGGTCGAGCTGGTTGCGCATGTTGTTGGGATCGACATTGTAATAGGAGAACGCGCCCTGCACATGGCGCAGCCGGCCGATGACGCCGCTGGCGATGAGGTCGCGCACCTTGATCCATTGCGGATGGTAGACGACCATGAAGGCTTCGCAGACCAACACCTTGCTGGCATCGCGCAGCTTGATCAGCGGCGGAATGTCCTTGGCGTCGAGCGCCAACGGCTTTTCGACCAGCACATGTTTTCCCGCCTGAATGGCCTTGGCCGTCCATTCGACATGCTGCGATGTCGGCAGCGGGATATAGACGCCGTCGACCTCGTTCGAGGCGAGCAACTCCTCATAGGAACCGAAAGCATGCGGCGCGCCGAAGCGATCGGCCAGCGCACGGGCCTTCGACTGATCGCGGCTGGCGATTGCCGACAGCACGCCATTTTCCGCCTCCACGATCGCAGGCAAAAGCTGCTCGCGACCGATCTTGGCCGTCGATAACACACCCCATCGGAACATCAGGCTTCTCCTCTCGATTACAGGCGAGGAGGTTTGCCTGAAATCGGGGCAAAAGCCAATGCGGGGGCCAAGTTCCTCGCCCCACGAGCGGGGAGCGATGGCTCAACCCCTCTTCCCCGTCAGCCTCATGTCGAAACCGACGACGTTGGAATAGATCGGCGTGCCGACATCCATTCCGTAGCGCGACCGCAGCACCTTGCCGGTGACGTGGAACCCGATCGTGCCGGACTTCAGGCCATCGAGCTCGGCGGTGAACTTTTCCGCAAACGTCTTGCCGCGCGCCGTCAGCCGGCCGGTGACAAGCGCCGTCGTATCGCCGGTGCGGGTCACGCTGGTCGAGCGGAACTGGATTTCGGGGCTGTTGGCCGCATCGAACACGGCGTCTGAACGCAGGAAAGCGTCGATGCGGCCCTGGCCGGTGCCGACGCTTTCGGGAAAAATGGTAAGGTTGACCTTCGAGCGGCTGACGTCGTCATTGTCGATGCGGATCGTGCCCTTGAAGTGAGCAAACGCACCATCGAAACCGCCGCCGCCGGCCTTGCCGATGGTGAAGCGGATCGAGGAGTCAGCCTGGCTGATCGTGTAACTGCCGGCGGCATCATCGAGGACAACTGCTGCCCAGACAGGCACGGCAAGGCAAGCGGCAAGGGCCGCCGATCCGAGGAGTCGCGCATACATGAGATTATTTCCTTCTTCGGAGGCAACGCTCTTCGCGTCCTCGCTTACAAACGAGGCCGAACCCCGTTCTATTCCCCGCCTGAGGAAGGCGTGACGATGCGTGTAAGCACATTGTCCCTCAGTCGGAAATGATGGCGCAGTGCCGCCGTGACATGCAGCGCCACAAGTGCTGCGCCGGCATAGGCAAGGTACCAGTGCGCTGCCGCCCAAAAACTCTCGGCGGCATCGGATTCCGCGAGCGGCAGGTTGGGCATCACGAACAGGTTGAACGGCATGCTTGGAATTTCCAGCGTCGAGACCGAAACCAGCGCCCAGCCGGACAGAGGCAAAGCGATCTGGAAGGCATAGAGCGCCAGGTGAGCGAGCGGCGCCGCCAGGCGCTCCAGGGATCCGACCGAGGATGGCAAGGCCGGCGCGGCATTGCCGAGCCGCCAGGCGATGCGCAGGATGATCAGGCCGAGCAGCAGGAAGCCCAGCGATTTGTGCAGCTGGATGAGCTCGAAAGCCGTGCGCTGGCTGCTGATGCGGACCATCGCGAAACCGAGCGCGAACTGGCCGATGAAGGCAAGGCCGATCAGCCAATGAAGCAGGATTGCCGCCCAACCGTAGCGGGTCGGGGTATTTATGATCGAAGCTCGCATGGAAGGCGAACGAATGTCGCGTCGGCTTTCTTCCACCCTCCCACAAGGGAGAGGGCAGCCTATCCGCTCACCCTGAAGAAATCGATGAAGGCCCTGAGCGCAGGCCGCATCTGGCGGCGACTCGGATAGTAGACGAAGAAACCCTCGAAGGACGGACACCAATCCTCCAGCACGCGAACCAGCCGGCCATCGCGGAGCGGCTCGCGGACATAATCCTCGAAGACGAAGGCAAGCCCGGCCCCGTCGACCGCCGCCTGAGCGATCAGATGGTCTTCGTCGAGAATCAATGGTCCTTGCGCGGCAATCTCGATCTCCTCGCCATCCTTGGCGAATTCCCAGCGGTAGAGAATGCCGCTGGAGAAGCGGAAGCGGATGCAGCGATGATCGGACAGGTCACGCGGATGGCGAGGCCTGGGCATGGTGTCGAAATAGGAGGGCGCGCCCACCACGGCGCCGCGTATATCGGGCCCGATGCGCACCGCGATCATGTCGCGTTGCAGGCTTTCGCCAAGCCGCACGCCTGCATCGAAACCGCCTTCCACCACGTCCGTGAAGCGGTCCTCGATAACGATCTCCAGCACGATATCGGGATAAGCCGCGGCAAAGGCGCCGAGCCGCGGGTTCAGCACCAGATGGGCTGCCGTGCGCGGCACGCTCACCCGCAGATTGCCGGCCGGCCGGTCGCGCGCCTCGACCGCCGCCTCCAGTGCCAGGTCGATCTCCGACAGCGCCGGCCGCAATCGTTCCAGCAACCGCGCGCCCTCTTCGGTCGGGGCAACGCTGCGGGTGCTGCGTGCCAACAGCCGCACGCCAAGCCGCGCCTCAAGGCTGGACACGGCATGGCTGACCGCCGACGGGGCGATCGCCAGTTCCCTGGCCGCGCCGCGAAAGCTGCCGCATTGGGCAACAGTTGCCAGCACCGCAAGCTGTGAAAGATGTGCCCGGTTCATTGATCTATTTTCGAGAACGCCCCGTGCACAGATGAGCCGATTATCGAACATAAGGCAAGGCGCTATCTCCTGAGTATCGCAACAAGGAGACGCGTGATGAAAACCCGCAAACTCGGTACTGAATTGGAAGTTTTTCCGGTCGGCCTCGGCTGCATGGGCATGAGCTTTGGCTATGGGGGCCAGCCAGAAGCCGAGGCGATCGCCACATTGCGCCGCGCCGTCGAGATCGGCGTCAATTTCTTCGACACGGCGGAGGTCTACGGGCCCTACGAGAACGAGATCCTGCTCGGCAAGGCGCTGAAGCCGGTGCGCGATCAGGTGACGATCGCAACCAAGTTCGGCTTCAAAATCCTGGAGGAAGGCACCGGCACCGACCGCATGGCGGGCGTCGACAGCCGCCCCGAACACGTCAAGGCCGTCGCAGAGGCGTCACTGAAGCGGCTGGGCACCGACGTGATCGATCTCTATTACCAGCACCGCGTCGACCCGAACGTGCCGATCGAGGACACGGTCGGCGCCATGGCCGAGCTGGTGCGCGAGGGCAAGGTGCGCGCGCTCGGCCTTTCGGAAGCGAGTGCCGCCACCATCCGCCGGGCGCATGCCGTGCATCCGATCGCGGCCGTCCAGAGCGAATATTCGCTCTGGAGCCGTGACCCGGAAGACGAGGTGTTCGCCGTCTGCCGCGAACTCGGCATCGGTTTCGTTCCCTATAGCCCGCTCGGCCGTGGCCTCTTGACCGGCACGATCGCCAAGCCCGAAACGCTTGATGACGACGACTGGCGCCGCACCTTGCCGCGCTTCCAGGCCGACGCCATGGAAGCCAATGCCAAAGTCGTGGCCACGCTGGAAAAACTGGCGACCGAAAAGGGAGTGACCTCGGCACAGCTGGCGCTCGCCTGGGTACTGCACCAGGGCGATTTCATTGTCCCCATCCCGGGCGCCCGAAAAATCCGCCATCTCGAGCAGAACACGGCGGCGGCTGATATCGAGCTGAGTGCCGCAGAGGTACAGACCATCGGCGATGCACTGTCGCCTGATAAGGTCATGGGCAAGCGCTACACAGAGGAGCTGCTGGCGCTGGTGAATGGGTGAGCTTTCACCCTCCCCCCTGTGCGGAGGTCGGCTCGCTGTCGCAGCGAAGCGAAGACAGGGGTGGGGTGGCGATGCGCGATACAGAAGATCACGGATGTGCGCGCGAGGCACCCCCCTCTGTCCTGCCGGACATTTCCTACCATGGCACGACCGTAATCTCCGGCCAGTAATCCCGCGCCCGCTGGCCCTTCGCCTCATGCGTCCGCTGATTGTCCATCGCCCGGTTCGGCGTGACGCGGAATGAGAAGACGTCGTCGAGACCGAACGGCGCCAGCAGTTCCAGTTGACAATCCGCGTCGTATCGCACCCCGACCGCATGTGTCTTCGACGCAAAAAACCGGACCGACTCGCTCGAACTCGTGTAGCGCGGACAGGGCCGCCCGAACTTCTGCGGGTACCACAAATGCACCCGCGCTTGGTTGCGCACCTCGACCGGCAGGGGCAGCCCCTGGAAATGCTTCGCCGCCCGGCGGATGACGGCGTCCTCGGCCTCGTAGGACAGGTCGCTATCGTCGAAATAGAACAGGTCGACATCCTTGATGCCATAACCCGACGGCTTCCCCGTCAGATGGTTCCAGACCGAGTTATAGAGCACGCCGGAGACCACCAGCCAGTCCGGAAGATCGAGCGTGCGGGCACATACCAGCGCCTGGCGCACGAGCGCATCCGACAGCAGGATGTCGAGAAACGCAGCGCGTTGTGCTTCGAACGGGAGCCCGGAATAGTGCAAATGGTCCATCGCCCTTTGGAGGGCGATTCGCCGTGCTCCCGCAATCCCGGAAAGAGGCTATGCCCTGAGCACGCCTCCAGTCTGCTTGCCGACATTCTCGACGATGCGCCTGGCCAACGCCTCGAAATCCTCGTCGGTCAGCGTCTTCTCGACCGGCTGGATCGACACTTCGATGGCGATGGACTTCTTGCCCTCGCCGAGCGCCGCGCCTTCGAAAACATCAAAGACCGAGACGCCGGTGACCAGCTTCTTATCTGCGGCGAGCGCCGCGCGTACCAGCGTGCCGGCCTCGACCGCCTTGTCGACGACGAAAGCGAAGTCGCGCTTCACCGCCTGGAAGGCGGAGAGATCCAGCCTGGGCTTGGTTTTCGTCGGCTTTGCCTTGGGCTCGGGCACGGCATCGACATACACTTCGAAGCCGCAGAGCGGGCCGGAGACGTCGAGCCCTTCCAGCGTTTTTGGATGAAATTCACCGAACGTGCCGAGCACCGTCTTCGGTCCGAGCTTGATCGTTCCGGAACGACCAGGATGGTACCAGGACGGGCCGCCGGCCTCGATCTGCAGCCGCTCGACCGGCGCGCCGCAGGCTTCGAGTGCGGCGATGGCATCAGCCTTGGCGTCGAACACGCCGACCGGACCGGAATTGCCAGCCCAGTTGCGGCCGGAACCGTCGAGCTTGGCGGTGCCGCGCCGCACGCCGGCGGCGACGCGCCGTTGCTGGTCGGCGCCGTCGCCCTCATAGGTGCCGGAGACCTCGAACAACGCCACGTCGCCAATGCCCTTGTCGGCGTTGCGCTGGGCGGCTGCGATCAGGCCGGGCAGCAGCGAGGGCCGCATGTCGGACATGTCGGCGGCGATCGGGTTGGCGAGCTTGAGCGAAGCCTGCCCGCCGCCGAACAGTTCGGCGTGCCTGGCGGGGATGAACGACCAGGTGACCGCCTCCATCATGCCGCGCACGGCCAGCGCCCGCTTGGCCGCGCGGGTGCGGATCTGCAGCGTCGTCAGGATCTTGCCGTTGACCACGTCATGCGCGCCGAGCGGCTGCGAAGCAATGTTGTCGACGCCGTGGATGCGCATCACCTCTTCGACAAGGTCGGCCTTGCCGTCGACATCGGGGCGCCAGGACGGCACGGCGATATTGACGACATCGCCCGAGCCCTCAGGCTTGAAGCCGAGGCGCGTGAGAATATCGAGGCTTTCCGCCTTCGGCACTTCTATGCCGGTCAGCCGCTTCACTTCCGAGAGCGGGAAGGAGACGATCTTGGGCTGATGGCCGGCATAGCCGGCCACCTCGATTTCCGTCGGCGTGCCGCCACAGAAATCAAGCACCAGCCGGGTCGCAAGCTCAACGCCCGGCACCATGAATTCGGGGTCGACCCCGCGCTCGAAACGATAGCGGGCATCGGTGATGATGCCGAGCGCGCGCCCGGTGCGGGCCGTGGTGATCGGGTCCCAGAGTGCGGATTCGATCAGCACGTCGGTCGTGTTCTCGTCGCAGCCGGAACGCTCGCCGCCCATGATGCCGGCGATCGATTCCACGCCATTGTCATCGGCGATGACGCACATCTCCGGCGTCAACGTGTATTCGCGGCCGTCGAGCGCCAGTACCTTTTCGCGATCCCTGGCGCGGCGCACGACGAGGTTGCCGGCGACCTTGCCGGCATCGAAGACATGCAGCGGCCTGCCACGATCGAAGGTGACGTAGTTGGTGATATCGACCAGCGCGCTGATGGGCCTCAACCCAATGGCGATCAGCCGCTGCTGGAGCCATTTCGGGGACGGGCCGTTCTTGACGCCGCTGACCAGATTGAGCGCGAAGCCGGGGCAGAGTTCCGGCGCTTCGATCGTCACCTTGACGGGGCACATTCCATTGCCGACATGCGGCATGATCGCGCCGCCGACGAGGCGGCCGAGACCGCTCGCCGCGAGATCCCGGGCGATGCCGTAAACGCTGGTGGCATCAGGCCGGTTTGGCGTCAGATTGATCTCGATGACCGGATCGTCGAGATGCGCGTAAGCGGCGAAGCTGGTGCCGACCGGCGCATCTTCGGGCAGGTCGATGATGCCGTTGTGCTCGTCGGAAAGTTCCAGCTCGCGCTCGGAACACATCATGCCGTGGCTTTCGACGCCCCTGATCTTGCCAACCGTCAGCGTCACATCGATGCCGGGCACATAAGTGCCGGGCGCGGCGAAGGCGCCGATCATGCCCGCCCGCGCATTGGGTGCGCCACAGACGACCTGCACCGGCGGCTTGCCGTCGCCGGTGTCGACGGTCAGCACCCGCAGCCGGTCGGCGTCGGGATGCTGCACCGCCGTCAGCACCCTGGCGATGACGAAGGGCTTCAGGCTCGCCTTGTCGTCGACATGCTCGACCTCGAGGCCGATCGAGGTCAGCCGCTCGACGATCTCGCCGAGCGAGGCGTCGGTCTCGAGATGATCCTTGAGCCAGGAGAGGGTGAATTTCATGATGCTGTTCCGTCTGGTCTTTTGACGCTTGTTTTCAGATGTCTCGGCAGGTCGTCGGACATGTGCAGGAAGGGAAGCTGCTCGCTGAGATAGGCATGCAGCGTCGGCTTGAAATCGGCCGGAATGTCCATGGCGCCGAGCATGAAATAGATGTCGTCCTCCAGCCGCTCGTCGACATAGGCGATGGGTGAGCCGCAGACGCCGCAGAACGAGCGCGTCACCGGCCCGTTCTCGAACATCTTCAGCGCCTTGCCGGTGAACGCGACCTGGCCGGCAGGGAAGCCGACAAAGGCCGACACCGGCGCGCCGGTCGCCCGCCGGCAATCGCCGCAATGACAATAACTGACGTGGTGCGGTTCGACTGACGCCTCGAACCGCACGGCGCCGCAGCGGCAGCCGCCGGCGTGGGGCGCTGTCATGCGCTCAGGCCTCCGAACAGCGTCGGCATGTCGAGCGGCCGGAAGCCGTAATGCGACAGCCAGCGCACATCGGCGTCGAAGAAGGCGCGCAGGTCCGGCATGCCGTATTTCAGCATGGCGATGCGGTCGATGCCCATGCCCCAGGCAAAGCCCTGATATTCATCGGGATCGAGCCCGCCAGCGCGCAGAACGTTGGGGTGCACCATGCCGCAGCCAAGGATCTCCATCCAGTCCGAGCCTTCGCCGAAGCGCACCTCGCCTGGCCGCGAGCGGTCGCACTGGATATCGACCTCGAGGCTTGGCTCGGTGAACGGGAAGAAGGACGGCCGGAAGCGCATCTTGACCGACGGCACCTCGAAAAAGGCCTTGCAGAACTCTTCCAGCACCCACTTCATGTTGGCGACGTTGGCCGATTTGTCGATCACCAGCCCTTCGACCTGATGGAACATCGGTGAGTGGGTGGCGTCGGAATCCTGCCGGTAGGTCTTGCCCGGAATGACGATGCGGATCGGCGGCTTCTGCTTCTCCATGGTGCGGATCTGCACCGGCGAGGTGTGGGTGCGCAGAAGCTTGCGCTCGCCCTTCTCGTCCGGCTGGAAGAAGAAGGTGTCATGCATCTCGCGCGCCGGATGGCCTTCCGGGAAATTCAGCGCGGTGAAATTGTAATAGTCGGTCTCGATGTCGGGCCCTTCGGCGATGGCGAAGCCGAGATCGCCGAAGATCGCCGCGATCTCGTCGATGACCTGGCTGATCGGATGAATGCGGCCGCGCTCGGCCGGCGACTGCCGCACCGGCAGCGTCACGTCGACCTTCTCCGCGGCGAGGCGGGCAGTGATGGCAACATCCCTGAGTTCCGCCTTGCGCGCGGTGAGCGCATCGGTGACGCGGTTCTTGAGGCCGTTGATGGCGGGGCCTTTGACCTGGCGCTCCTCAGCGCTCATCGAGCCGAGCGTCTTCAGCATTTCCGAGATCGACCCCTTCTTGCCAAGGGCTGCCACGCGCACGGCTTCTATCGCGGCCTCGTCAGCAGCCGACGCTATGTCGGCGAGCAGCGAAGCTTCCAGGCTTTCAAGATTTCCAGCGGTGGCGTTCACGGCGAAACTCTCTCGATCGGGCAACCCACCATCACCGGGCGTGTCACCAATTTGGTTACATCAGGCATAAGAAAAACCCGCGCCAGCCGTGCCAGCGCGGGTTCCCCAAATCAGAATTTCGAATGCTTGGGAAGCGCTGGTCTTAGGCGACAGCGCTTTCAAAAGCATTCGGGGTGGTGTTCTTGAGGTACTCAAGAGCAACCTTGGCCTTGGCCACGAGCGCGGCGAAAGCCTGCGGCTCGTGGATGGCCATATCCGACAGGATCTTGCGATCGATCTCGATGCCAGCCTTGTTGAGGCCGTCGATGAAACGGCCATAGGTCAGGCCGTGCTCGTGCGTCGCGGCGTTGATGCGCTGGATCCACAGCGCGCGGAACGAGCGCTTGCGGTTCTTGCGGTCGCGATAGGCGTATTGCAGCGACTTTTCCACCGCCTGCTTGGCGATGCGGATGGTGTTCTTGCGGCGGCCGTAGAAGCCTTTCGCGGCTTTCAGGACCTTCTTGTGCTTGGCGTGCGAGGTGACGCCTCTTTTTACGCGTGCCATGTCATGATCTCCTTAAAAGCAATTCCAGGAAAAGTGCCTTGCGGTCTTCCGTTCGGAATTGCGTAAAACAAATTCGTGTCCGGCCGAATGCTCAGAGGCCGTTCGGCAGAAAATTCTTGATGACCTTCTTGCCATCCGGTTCAGCCAGAACCATCGTGCCGCGGGCATTTCGAATGAACTTGTTGGAACGCTTGATCATGCCGTGACGCTTGCCGGCCGCAGCCGACAGGACTTTACCCGTACCGGTGATCTTGAACCGCTTCTTGGCGGCCGATTTGGTCTTCATCTTGGGCATTTTGCTACTCCGTATTGTGGCGCACCATCGCGCTTCTTGTTCGCTTCGGGCCGACCAAAGCCCGAAAAGCAAATGAAACCGCCACGGCATGCCCTGCCGGGCGGTTTTCTTGGAACGGCGGTCCTATACGTCAAAGCAGGCGACTGTGCAACACCCACCGCGCCGCGCGTTTCCCCGAACGCCCGGATGCGGCGCCCGGTCCTTCATCAGGGGAGCGTAAACAACACCGGCAACATACCCGACTGCTGGGCGCCGTCGATCAGTTCGAAGGCCGGCAGCGCGATGAGGAACACCAGGCCGTCGAGAAGCGTGGTCAACAGCAGGCGCGGCTTGAAGCTGCCGGTGTCGCCTTCCTGGTAGAGGGAAAGCTTCGGAAAGAAGCGCGGCACTCTTGCCAGATAGGCCTGATAGGGCTCGCCGAGCGCTTCCTTGAGGAATTTCTCCTCGCGCAGGATGACGATATGGAAGGCGCCCGCACACAGGACAGCGAACAGAATGATGCCGGAGAACGAGCCGATCTGCGCGCCGACGCCGGCCGCGGCCACAGTCGAGAACACATAGAGCGGGTTGCGGGTGATCGAATAAGGCCCGCCCGTCACAACTTCGGAAGATTTGCGCCCACCTATGTAGAGCGTCGACCAAAGGCGGCCGCAGATACCCAGGAAAATCAGCAGCACGCCGAACATCTCGATCGTTTCATGCATCGCCGTATCAGGCGGAAAGCTCGATTGCCCGAACAGCAGGGCTGCGAACAGCACCACCACGAGCACGGCAAGCACCAGCCTGCGCGTGCGCTGGTAGCTACCCAGCCCGTATTTGAGTTTTTTGTCCAAGGGAGGAATCCGATCGTCGAGAACTTAGCCGGCGACCGCAGCTATGGCCGAGAAATGGGCGTCCCGCCGATCGCCGGGACGCCCTGTAGCACAATTCAGGCGGAATTGGAGCGCGTCGGTCGCGCTAACCTTATCGTGATCTAGCGCGGCGCCAGCACCATCATCATCTGGCGGCCTTCGAGCTTCGGCTCCGCCTCGACCTTGGCGATGGTAGCCACTTCCTCACGCACCTTGTTCAGAAGCTGCATGCCAAGCTCCATATGCGCCATCTCGCGGCCACGGAAGCGCAATGTCAGCTTGACCTTGTCGCCTTCCTCGAAGAAGCGGCGCACCGCCTTCATCTTGGTCTCGTAGTCGTGGCTGTCGATGTTCGGGCGCATCTTGATCTCCTTGATCTCGATGACCTTCTGGTTCTTGCGCGCCTCGGCCGCCTTCTTCTGGTTGGCGTATTTCAACTTGCCGAGATCGAGGATTTTTACGACGGGCGGCTGCGCGTTGGGCGATATCTCGACGAGATCGAGCCCTGCCTCTTCGGCGAGCAGCAATGCGTCGTTGATGGAAACATCGCCACGGTTCTGGCCTTCGGCGTCGATAAGCTGGACCCGGGGAACCCGGATGTCACGATTGGAGCGCGGCCCATCCTTGGTCGGCGCCGCTGCTTTGAAAGGTCTGCGAATGGTCGTGGTCTCCTTGGCCGTTTCGTTCTGGATTTGCAGGTGTTGATATGTGGACGCGCCAATGTGGTGAGCGCGCGGGCGGAGTCAATAGCACAGCATTGACAGAAAATCACCTGATCGCTGCCTGCACCAAACAAAGAAAGATCACGAGCACTTTTCGCCACACCACCGGCTGTGTCACAAGACCTGCGCTGAAAGACGGCGCGAGGAAAAAAGCCATGACTGCCACACCGCCAACCTTTCTGGATGTCGACGGATTGAGCATCGCGGTGCGCCATATTGCGGGCGCGACGCCTGGCATCGTCTGGCTCGGCGGCTACAAATCCGACATGCTGGGCACCAAGGCCGAAACGCTTTCGGACTGGGCGGCAAAAGAAGGACGTGCCTTCCTGCGCCACGATTATTCCGGCCACGGCGAATCCGGCGGCGCCTTTGCCGACGGCACGATCTCAAAATGGCTTTCGCAAAGCCTGGCCGTGTTCCGGCATTTCACCAGCGGCAGCCAGATCCTGGTCGGCTCGTCGATGGGCGCCTGGATCGCCCTGCGCATGGTGCAGGAATTGCGCAAGGCAGGCGACGCAAGCGTCGTCGGTCTGGTGCTTCTGGCGCCGGCGCCGGATTTTACCGCAGAACTGGTCGAACCGGTGCTGACCAAAGCGCAGAAGCGCGACCTTGCCAAAAAAGGCTTCTTCGAGGAGCCGTCGGACTATTCCACCGAGCCCTACATCTACACGCGCGCGCTGATCGAGGATGGGCGCGACAACCTGGTCATGACAGGCCCGCTCGACACGCACTGCCCCGTACACGTCTTGCAGGGCCTGGCCGATCGGGACGTGCCGTCGAGCCATGCGCTGAAGCTGGTCAGCCTGCTGCCGGCCGACGATGTCACGCTGTCGCTGATCCCGGACGGCGACCACCGGCTGTCGCGGCCGCAGGATCTCGACATGCTGGTGCGGGCGGTCGGCGACATGGCTGCGCGGGGCAAGTGACGATGCGCCTTTCCATCCCGATCTCAGCCTTCGTCGCGGCCATCGTCGGCTTCGGCGGCACGCTGGCCATCGTCATTGCCGCCGCCCACGCGGTCGAGGCCACGCAAATTCAGACCGCGAGTTGGGTGACCACGATCTGCCTGGCCATGGCGGTCGAAAGCCTGTGGCTGTCCTGGCGAACGAAAATGCCGGTCATCACCGCCTGGTCGACGCCGGGCCTGGCGCTGATGGCGGCGTCGAGCGGTTTTTCGATCGGCGAGGCCGTCGCCGCCTTCATCGTTACCGGCATTCTTTTGGTCGCCACCGGGCTGTTCCGGCCGCTGACGAAACTGATCTCGGGGATACCGCCCTCGGTCGCTTCAGGAATGCTGGCCGGCATTGTCGTCACCTTCGCGCTTAATGCGGTCAAAACTGTTCCCGCCGATCCCTGGCTGATCCTGCCGTTGATCGCCGCCTTCTTCGTCATCCGCCTGTTCAATCCGGCGCTGTCGGTGCTGGCAGTGCTGGTCGGCGGCGGTCTCGCCGCGTTTCTCACCGGCCGCGTCGGCGGTTTGCCCACTCCTGAACTGTCGACGCTCACTCTGATCGCGCCTGTGTTCACCGCCAAGGCGATAATCGGCCTGGCAGTACCGCTCTACCTGGTCACCATGGCTTCGCAGAACCTGTCGGGCCTCGCCGTGCTGCGCGCCGCCGGCTACCACCCGGAACCCGGTCCGCTGATCGGCATCACCGGCCTGTTTTCGCTGCTTTCGGCGCCGTTCGGCGGCTCGACCACCAATCTGGCGGCAATTTCGGCGGCTATCTGCACCGGGCCCGACGTTCATCCAGACCCCACCGAGCGCTGGAAGACAGGGCCGTTCTATGCCCTTGCCTACCTGATCTTCGCGATTTTCGGCGCTTCTCTGGTGGCGATCTTCGCCGTCCTGCCGCAGAGCCTGATCGTGCTGGTTGCGGGTCTTGCGCTGATGGCCTCGCTGGCCAACGCGCTGGCGATCGCGCTCAAGGACGAAAGCGAGCGCATGGCCGCCACCGTCACTTTTGTCGTCATCGCCTCCGGGCTGACCTTGTTCGGCGTCGGCGCCGCATTCTGGGGACTGATTGCCGGGCTGGTCGTGCTTTTCCTCGATATGCTCAAAAAGCGATAATCATTTCAGCAGCTTGTCCGGTTTTAGCCGACATTGTCTTGAATCGCCGTTTTTGCCTTCCCATTTCGATTCCACGCAGCCGGTCCTGGCTGTCTCCAACCGAAGGAATGGGAGAAAATGAACACATCTGCATTGATCCGCCCGGCCTGGACGCCGGCAACCATCGCGTTGATGGTGATCGGCTTCATGGTGTTCTGGCCGCTCGGCTTCGCCATGCTCGCCTACATCATCTGGGGCGACCGGCTCGAGGGCTTCAAGCGTGACGTCAACCGCGCGACCGACGGCATCTTCGCCGGCTGCCGCCGCGGTTCCGACAAAGCCGCGCGCTGGGGCCACGGCTCCGCCCGGACCGGCAACGTCGCGTTTGACGACTGGCGCGAAAAGGAGCTTGAACGCCTGGCCGAGGAACGCCGCAAGCTCGACGATATGTTGACCGAGTTCGACGACTACGCCCGCGAATTGCGTCGCGCCAAGGACCAGGACGAGTTCGATCGCTTCATGGCGAACCGCAACAAGTCGACCGCTCCGGCAAAGAGCGACCCGAGCACAGGCACGACCTCCACCAAGCGTGGCAAAGGCTCGAACCTGCTTGACGACTGAGGCCGAGCGACAGGCCCGATCGTGAAAAAACGGCGTCGCGCGAGCGGCGCCGTTTCTTTTTTGTTCTATTCGTTTTTCTCGAATCGCGTATCGTCCGGCCATGACCCTCGGATTCTTCCGCAATCTGACGAAGCCCAAGCCCACGCCTGTCGTGGAGCGAGAATACTGCGTTGCCGGCCGCACGCTGCCGCTCAAGATCGTCGAGAGCGCCAGGGCGCGGCGTCTGACGCTGCGCATCGATTCCAGCGGCCAGGGCCTGCGTATCACCGTGCCGCCGGGCCTGCGCCGCGGCGAGGTGGAGCGGTTCCTCGATCGTCATCAGGACTGGCTGGAGCAGCGGCTGGCCAAGGTGCCGACACGGCCGCAGGTACGGCCAGGCATCAAGATACCAATCCGCGGCGTGCCGCACCGCATCGTGCATGAGCCGTCAAGGCGCGGCACCGTCACCGTGTCGCGCGACGAACGCGGCCCGCTGCTGATCGTGCATGGCGAGCGCATCCACCTGCCGCGCCGCATCGCCGATTTTTTGAAGCGCGAGGCCAAGAAGGAGATCGAGAAGCTGGTGGCCAGGCACACCGAAGCGCTTGGCAAGCGCGCCAAGGCGATCCGCTACAAGGATACGTCCAGCCGCTGGGGCTCGTGCACCTCCGAAGGCAATTTGTCCTTTTCCTGGCGCATCATGATGGCGCCGCCGCCCGTCATCAACTACCTCGTCGCGCATGAAGTAGCGCATCTGAAAGAGATGAACCACGGCCCGAAATTCTGGAAATTGTGCGAAAAGCTCTGCCCCGACACCGACCGCTGCAAGGACTGGCTGAAGCGCAATGGCGGGGCCTTGCAGGCGATCGTTTTCGAGTAGCGCAATGAAGCGTCGTACGGCGCCAGAAAATAAGCTTTTCCGCGGTGATGCTTCACACCTCCGGTCCCGCCAGCGTCTACGTTCTTACTGGGCGCACGAACTCAATCGTCATTCGCGGCGTTCAACTCTTCAGGCCGCAGCCCCTCTTCGCTATGATGCGGCCACGGTAAAAAATTCCGATCGAAGGCGTCGGTGTCGAAATAATCGAGCGCCCGATGCGCCTCGGCGCCGTTGAAGGCGGCCTTGTCCATCAAATGCGCGATCACCTCGCGCGCCTGCGCGATCTTCTGCCTGAGTTCGGCAACGGTTCTGTCAGTCATGATGTTCTCCCGCCTTGCATGCTTTCCCATGATAGGTAGCGCCTTTGGCCCTGCCGGCAAACAACATGCTTTTTCTCGACTCTGCCTCGATTTCATGTCAATTCCCGCGCCATGGCACTCGACGTCAAAATCTGCGGCTTGAAGACCGACCAGGCAATGGCCGCGGCGCTGGCCGGCGGCGCCAGCCATGTCGGCTTCATTTTCTTTGCCAAGAGCCCGCGTTACATCGAACCGGCTGCAGCCGGGCGGTTGCGCGAAGCGGCGCGCGGCAAGGCTTTAGCGGTTGCCGTTACCGTCGACGCCAACGACACCTTCCTGGACGACATCATCGACAGCATGCGCCCGGACATGCTGCAGCTGCACGGCTCGGAAACGCCCGAACGGGTGGCCGAACTGAAAGCCCGCTATGACCTGCCGGTCATGAAGGCGCTGCCGCTCAGCGAAGCCGCCGATCTCGAGCGCATCAAACCGTTCGTCGGGGTCGCGGACCGGTTCCTGTTCGACGCCAAGCCGCCGAAGGGCTCCGAGTTGCCGGGCGGCAATGGCGTTGCGTTCGACTGGCGCATCCTGACCGGCCTTGACGCCGGGCTCGATTACATGCTTTCCGGTGGGCTCAACGCCGCCAATATCGGCGATGCCCTTCGGCTTGCCAGCCCGCCCGGAATAGATATTTCCTCAGGCGTGGAAAGCGCGCCGGGCGTCAAGGATCCGGCGCTGATCGAGCAGTTTTTCCGGGCCGTCAAGGCAGTGCGAGACGACCGCGCCGCCTGACCGCCTCAAACCCGAGCATGTCCCGGAAAAGTGGAAACCGGTTTTCGACAGGACATGCTCAAGAAAATCGAGATGCCAGGAGATCGGCGATGAACAAGCCGGCGACACCCAATTCCTTCCGCACCGGACCCGACGAACAGGGCATGTTTGGCATTTTCGGCGGTCGTTTCGTGGCCGAAACGCTGATGCCGCTGATCCTCGACCTCGAACGGCACTGGAACGAGGTCAAGGACGATCCGGATTTCAGGGCCGAGCTCACCGATCTTTCGACCCATTATGCGGGGCGGCCGTCGAAGCTTTATTTCGCCGAAGGACTGACCAGGCATCTTCGTGAGGTTTCCTTGGCGAAGGGCATCGGGGGCGGCGCAAAGGTTTATTTCAAGCGCGAGGACCTGAACCATACCGGTTCGCACAAGATCAACAATTGCCTCGGCCAGATCCTGCTGGCCAAGCGCATGGGCAAGACGCGCATCATCGCCGAGACCGGCGCCGGCCAGCATGGCGTGGCCTCAGCCACGGTCGCTGCCCGTTTCGGCTTTCCCTGCGTCGTCTACATGGGTGCCACCGACGTTGCCCGCCAAAGCCCCAACGTGTTCCGAATGAAGCTGCTCGGCGCCGAAGTGCGGCCGGTGACCGCTGGCCACGGCACGCTGAAGGACGCCATGAACGAGGCGCTGCGCGACTGGGTGACCAATGTCGAGGATACTTATTACCTGATCGGCACCGCGGCCGGCCCGCACCCCTATCCGGAGTTGGTGCGCGACTTCCAGTCGGTGATCGGTTCGGAGGCGCGCGCGCAGATTCTCGAACAGGAGGGCCGGCTGCCCGACACCATCGTCGCCGCCGTCGGCGGCGGCTCCAACGCCATCGGCCTGTTCCATCCGTTCCTCGACGACAAGGATGTCCGTATCATCGGCATCGAGGCTGGGGGGCGTGGCCTCGACGGCATCGAGCACTGCGCCTCGATGAACGCCGGCGCGCCGGGCGTGCTGCATGGCAACCGCACCTATCTCCTGCAAAATGCCGACGGCCAGATCATGGACGGCCATTCGATCTCGGCCGGCCTCGATTATCCCGGCGTCGGCCCGGAGCATTCCTGGCTGCGCGATTCTGGCCGCGTCGAATATGTGCCGATCCTCGACGACGAGGCGCTGGAGGCCTTCAAGCTGACCACGCGCGTCGAAGGCATCATCCCGGCGCTGGAATCGGCGCACGCCATCGCACATGCGGTGAAGATCGTGCCCGCCATGGACAAGGACCAGATCGTCATCGTCAACCTGTCCGGCCGCGGCGACAAGGACGTGCATACGGTGGCTTCGATGCTGGGCATGGAGATCTGATCATGGTGACCCGCATCGATCGCCGCATGGCAAAGCTCAAGAACGAAGGCCGCCCGGCGCTCGTCACCTATTTCATGGGCGGCGACCCGGACTATCAGACCTCGCTGTCGATCATGAAGGCGCTGCCAATGGCCGGCGCGGACATCATCGAACTCGGCATGCCGTTCTCCGATCCGATGGCCGATGGCCCGGCGATCCAGGCCGCGGGCTTGCGGGCGCTTAGAGGCGGCCAGACGCTGGTCAAGACGCTCAAGATGGCGGCTGACTTCCGCACCGGCGACAATGAGACGCCGATCGTTCTGATGGGCTACTACAACCCGATCTACATCTACGGCGTCGACCGCTTTCTCAAGGACGCACTGGCCAGCGGCATCGACGGGCTGATCGTCGTCGACCTGCCGCCTGAGATGGACGAGGAGCTGTGCATCCCGGCGCTGAAAGCCGGCATCAACTTCATCCGGCTGGCGACGCCGACCACCGACGACAAGCGCCTGCCCAAGGTGCTGCAGAACACGTCCGGCTTCGTCTATTACGTGTCGATGACCGGCATTACCGGTTCCGCGCTGGCCGACACCGGCAAGGTCGCTGCGGCCGTCAAGCGCATCAAGGGCCATACCGATCTGCCGGTCTGTGTCGGCTTCGGCGTCAAGACCGCCGAACAGGCGCGCGTCATCGGCGCCAATGCCGACGGCGTCGTCGTCGGCACCGCGATCGTCAATGCGGTCGCGAATGTGCTGGGGCCGAAGGGCGAAAAGACCGCCGACCCGGCCGAGGCCGTCGCCACGCTGGTCAGCGGCCTCGCGCAGGGTGTGCGCTCGGCCCGCCTTGCTGCCGCCGAATAGTTTTCCTACCTCAGGTCTTGTGCGCGTCGCCATCCCAGGCGGCATGCGCTGGATCGGTTTGCCGTTTCACGGAAACGCCGAACTGCTCTATCTTTTTGTTTTATCGCAATTCCGGACGGAAAACCGGTTCACACTTTTCCTGGAATTGCTCTAACTCTTCGTCAGGACAGGAGCCGAAGCGATGAACTGGATCACCAACTACGTTCGCCCGAAGATCAATTCGATGCTCGGCCGGCGCACCGACATGCCCGAGAACCTGTGGATCAAGGATCCCGAGACCGGGGAGATGGTGTTCCACAAGGATCTGGAATCCAACCAGTTCGTCATCCCGTCTTCGGGCCATCACATGAAGATCTCGGCCAAGGAGCGGCTGAAATACTTCCTCGACGACGGCAAGTACGAACAGCTCGAAAATCCCAAGGTCATGCTGGACCCGCTGAAATTCCGCGACGAGAAGCGCTACACCGACCGGTTGAAGGACGCCAAGGCCAAGACCGGCCTGGAAGATGCCATCGTCAACGCGCTGGGCACCGTAGAAGGCCTGCCGGTGGTGGTGACGGTTCAGGATTTTGCCTTCATGGGCGGTTCGCTCGGCATGGCCGCGGGCGACGCCATCGTTCATGCCTTCGAGGTGGCCGTGCAGCGCAAGCGGCCGCTGATCCTGTTTGCCGCTTCCGGCGGCGCGCGCATGCAGGAAGGCATCCTGTCGCTGATGCAATTGCCGCGCACCACGGTCGGCGTCGACCGGCTGAAGGAAGCCGGCCTTCCCTACATCGTCGTGCTGACCAATCCGACGACCGGCGGCGTCACTGCCTCCTACGCCATGCTGGGCGACGTGCATATAGCCGAGCCCGGCGCACTGATCGGCTTCGCCGGACCGCGCGTCATCGAGCAGACCATCCGGGAAAAACTGCCGGACGGCTTCCAGCGCTCCGAATATCTGATGGAGCACGGCATGGTCGACATGGTGGTGTCGCGACTGGAGATGCGCCGGACCATCGCGCGGCTCTTGAAGATGCTGCTCAAGATGCCGGAAGAGCACAAGCCCCTGGAGCCGGAAATCCTGCCGCCGGCGGTGGTCGCGACGGAAGCACGGCCGCAGGCCTGACGCGACACTCTTTGCCGCGAACCGCGATTGCGCGCGATCCATCGCGCGCTTAGGACTCTTACATGACCACGCTTGCCGCCGACCGTGAAATCGAAGCGCTGATGGCGCTTCACCCGAAAGGCTTCGATCTTTCGCTCGACCGCATTTCACGGCTGCTGGAGCGGCTGGGCAATCCTCAGGACTTGCTGCCGCCGGTGATCCATATCGCCGGCACCAACGGCAAGGGCTCTTGCGCCGCCTTCTCGCGGGCGCTTCTGGAAGCGTCCGGCCGGCTCGTGCACGTGCACACCTCGCCGCATCTGGTCAGCTGGCACGAGCGCTACCGACTGGCGGCCGATGGCGGCGGCAGGCTGGTCGAGGACGATATCTTCGCCGAGGCCATCGCCCGCGTCGCCAAGGCCAATGGCGGCGAGAAGATCACCGTTTTCGAGATCCTCACCGCCGTCACCTTCATCCTGTTTTCGGAGCATCCGGCCGATGCCGCCATCGTCGAGGTCGGTCTCGGCGGCCGCTTCGACGCCACCAATGTCATCGCCAGGCCGGCTGTCTCGGTGATCATGCCGGTGTCGATGGACCACGAAGCCTATCTCGGCGACCGCGTCGAACTGATCGCCGCCGAGAAGGCCGGCATCATCAAGCGCGGCTGCCCGGTGGTCATCGGGGCGCAGGAAACCGAGGCGGCGCAGCAGGTGCTGATCGAAACCGCCGAGCGGCTCGGCTGCCCGACCCTGGTCTATGGACAGGATTTCCTCGCCTTCGAGGAGAACGGCCGCATGGTCTATCAGGACGATGATGGCTTGATGGATCTGCCGCCGCCGCGGCTGCCCGGGCGCCACCAGTTCGCCAACGCGGCCGCCGCGATCGCCGCCGTCAAGGCAGCCGGCTTCGAGATCAGCCACCGTGCCGCCGAGAAGGCGATGACCACTGTCGCCTGGCCGGGGCGGATGCAGAAGCTGTCGCAAGGCAGGCTGACGGAACTGGCGCCGAAGGGCGCCGACATCTGGCTCGACGGCGGCCACAATCCGGGCGCCGGCGTGGTCGTCGCCGAGGCGCTGGCCGAACAGGAAGAGAAGAACCCCAGGCCGCTTTTTCTCATCTCCGGCATGATCAACACCAAGGACCAGAGCGGCTATTTCCGCGCCTTCAATGGCCTCGCCCGGCACGTCTATACCGTGCCGGTGAGCCTGAGCGACGCCAGCGTGCCGAACGACGAACTGGCGGCCCGCGCCACGGAGGCCGGGCTTACGGCCGAGCCGGTGAGTTCCGTCGCCAGCGCGCTGATGTTGCTGCGCGACACCTGGGACGGCCCGCCGCCGCGAATCCTGATCGGCGGCTCGCTCTATCTGGCTGGCGCGGTGTTGGCGGAGAACGGCACGCCGCCGACGTGACGCATCCAGTATCTGCGCCTAACTAACCGGTCCAAGCCGCCGCTCAGAAGTCCCAACGCGAGATCATATCAGGCCGGTGGTGCCAGGTCGTTGGTACGGCGAAAATCAAACTTCAGGTCCTGTATGAGCCTGACGGCCTTCTCGGACGATTTTCTCCAGATCGATGTCGGTGCCACTGCTTGCGCCAGGTGGGCATAGAATGTGGGCGCGGGTTCGCGACCTGCTTCACGAATCTCGTAGGATTCAAGCGCTCGCTCGACGACATCTGCTATCGAGCGATTTTCGCGACGAGCAAGTCTATGAGCCAGGTCGCGTGCTTTTGCGCTACGGACCGAGAGCTGAGGTTCGGCCATCTCAAACTCCGTTGTTGGAAGACATATATACCGATTTCCGCTGCGGTATTCGAGGCGAACGCCGCTATTTCAGCTCGATCTCAATGAAGGCATATTCGCCGTCATTGGCGCTGATGACGTCGTGCTCGACGCCTTCCCTGCGGAAATAGGGCGCGCCTTTCTTCATTTCGGCGAAGGATTCGCCGTCCTTGGTCAGAAGCTTTACCTTGCCGTCCATCAGCGGCACGACAACATAGTCGTGGCCATGGCGGTGCCAGCCGGTGTTGTCGCCCGGCTGAAAGCGGTATTCCGTGACGATGACGCGCTCATTGTCGATGAAGACGGTGGCCTTGGCGGATCCGGTCATTTTTCCTCTCCCTGCATCTGCTGCCAGCAGAAGACATGGAGGCCCCGGACGTCAGGGCCAGAGCGGGCGACCAATGACGCCAACAAAAAGCCCGGCGCGATCGGCCGGACTTGATGTCAGGAATTTCGGATTGATCAGGCGAGATTACCGTTGATCCAGTGCGACAGCGCGGTCTTGGGCGCGGCGCCAACCTTCACATCGGCTCTTTCGCCGCCCTTGAAGATCATCAGCGTCGGGATCGAGCGCACGCCGAATTCCGCTGCCAGTTCGGGATTCTCGTCGATGTTGAGCTTGGCGATCTTCACCTTGCTGCCGAGCTCATTGGCGATGTCTTCCAGCGCCGGCGCGATCATCTTGCAGGGACCGCACCATTCCGCCCAGAAATCCACCACGACCGGCTCCTTGGCGTCGAGCACAGCGGTCTGGAAATTGTTCTTGTCGACCTTGACGGTAGCCATGCGGAAATCCTTTCGAAATTTTTCGTCGCACCAAATGTGGTGGTTGCCGCGCCCTTCTTCAAGCAGTTCTTGTGTCACGCTCGCGTGAGTCGGGCAAGGGCGTCATCCATGGCCCGAGCCGGCAGTTCGATCAGCCGCGGCGCCTCCGTGAACAGCAAGGCCGCCGTGACTTCGCGGCCGGGATAGAGCGGCCGCAGCAAGGCGCGATAGAGCGCGAGCTGCAGCAGATAGGCGGGCGGAACCTCGCCCAGCGAGGCGGGCGCCGGCCGATTGGTCTTATAATCGATGATGGATACGCGGTCCGGCGTCACCGCCAACCTGTCGATCTTGCCGGAAATCGAGCGTTTCGTGCCCTTGACGTCGAGGCTGCCCATGACCGCCACTTCGGCGCGCGAAGAGGGTCCGAAAAGCGGCGCGAAACGCGGATCGGCAAGGATCGCCATCACCGAGGCGACCGCCTTTTCGCACTCGCCGGCCGGCCATTGCGCGCCGGCGCGGGCGAGATAACGTTCGGCTGCGCCCTGGCGTTCGTCTTGCGCCACGCCGGGCAGCATCTGCAGCAGTTTGTGCAGCGCCAGGCCTCGCATGACGGCGAAGCCGGGTTCGGCGTCGCCATCCAGCACTGGCGAGCCGGTGTCGATGACGCTTTCCTTGCCCTCGTCGATCAGGGCGGAGGCTCCGGATGGCGACAGCGGGCGCGGCAGGTCCTCGTATGGCGGCAGCGGCTTGAACAAGATTTCGGGCGGCGGCCCGAAGTCCCGCGTCTGCCTGGCTTCGCTCTCGGCGACCGGTGCAAACGGCGGCAATCCGGTCACCTGGAAGCGATGCACTGAGACGCCGCCGCCGGCCGGATGCGGATACTCGGCACTCTCCGGCGCCCCGACCAGGGCACGGCTGACGAGCGAATGCCAGGTGCCGGTGTTCGGCGCGCGCTTGCCATGATAACCGCAGACGATCAGCCTGTCCTCGGCCCGGGTCATGCCGACATAGAGCAGCCGCCGGTACTCGTCATCGGCGAGATCGCGCGCCCTGGCCGCGGCAGCCTTCGAAATCCCGTTGGCGACGTCGCTGGTCGAACGCCAGAGAAAGCCCTTGCCGCTCCAGTTCAGCCCCGAACCCTCGAACGGCATCAGGCGCGGCAGATGCTGATCGCTGAACGGAGCCGAACCGCCATCGACCAGGAAGACGACAGGCGCCTCGAGCCCCTTGGCTGCATGCACGGTCATGACGCGGACCTCGTCGCGGGTCTGGTCCATCTCGCGCTTGATTTCTGGGCCGGCGCTCTCCAGCGTCGACAGGAAGGCTTCCAGCCCGGGCAAGCCGGTCCGCTCCTCGGCAAGGCAGAAACTCAGGAATTCGTCGAGAATGTCCCCGGCTTCCGGCCCGAGCCGCGCAACCATCTTGCGGCGCACGCCACCGCGTGCCAGCAGGCCGGCATAGAATTCGAACACCGGCTTGAAGACGGCCTCGTTGGCCCAGATGTCGAGTTGAGCGGCGACCGCCGCGAGCGCTTCGCTTTGGCTGGCATGCTGGCGCAGGGACTCGGCCAGCGACAGGCCGGATGGTCTTTGCGCGGCCAGTGTGAAAAGCATCTCTTCCGACAGATCGAAGATCGGGCTCCGCAGCACGGCGGCGAGCGACAGATCGTCCTGCGGCTGGATCAGGAAATGGCCGAGCGCGATCAGGTCCTTGACCGCGATGTGGCCGGGCAGGCTCAACCGGTCCGCGCCGGCGACCGGGATGTCACGACGTTTCAGGGCACGCGTCAGTGCATGAACGAAGCGATCGCGCTTGCGCACCAGCACCAGCACGTCGCCAGGGCGCAGCCTCTTGCCGCGGCCTTCGATGACCTCGCCATTGCCGATCCAGCCGGCAATGGTGGCGGCGACGTTTTCGGCAACCCGAACCGCCGGCGCGCGGGCATGGTCGACTGCCTGGGTCCAGTCGTCCGGCTCGTCGACGACATCGGCGCCGATGGATGGCCAGACCTCGACATAGCCCGGTGCATCGGTGCGTATCGCCTTGTGGCTCAGCGGGTCGGGGTCATGGCTGATGCCGCGCCGCACGACCGGATCGGCGAAGACACGGTCGACAGCGGCCAGAACATCGTCGGTCGAGCGGAACGACCAGGTGAGCTTCAGATCGGCGAAGGGCGCATCGGCGTCGCGCACCTTGCTTGCGAACAGGAGCCTGCTGTCGGCGAAGGAATCCGGCGCCGCTCCCTGGAAGGAATAGATCGACTGTTTTTCGTCACCGACAGCGAAGATCGTCCGATGCGCGGTGTCGCGGGCGCCGATGCCGGCGAAGAATTCCTCGGCCAGCCGCTTCACCACCTCCCACTGGTCGGGGCTGGTGTCCTGCGCCTCGTCGAGCAGGATGTGGTCGATGCCCTGGTCGAGCTTGTATTGCACCCACGGGCCGGCATCGGGCCTGGCCAGGAGACTGACGGTGCGGGTGATCAGGTCGTTGAAGTCGAGGAACCCGCGGCCACGCTTCAACTGCTCGTAGCGGGCGACCAGCCAGTCGGCCAGCGTCAGCGCGGCGCGCGTGCCCTCCAGCATTCGGAACAGGGCGAGCCGGTCGACCGTCTCGACGATTGCGGTGGTCGCCGAGAGATAGCGCTCCGCCAGGTCCGGCAGCCGGTCGAGCAGCGCCTTTTTGAATGCATTGGCTGGATCGTAGACGTCGCCGTCGGCCTTCAGGAAAGCCCGCGAAAGCAGCTGCAGGCGGCGCACGGGGTCGGTTTCCGCGAAAGCCAGGCGCGCATGAGGCAAGATGTTGTTGAGCACCGTCCTGGCGTCGGCGGCCTCCGCCGCCTGGGCGAAGCCGGCAAAATAATCCGGCAGGAAGCCGGGCAGCGGCCAGATGGCGGTCGCTATGCCTTCGGCGGTCTGGCCGGGGCGGAATTGGAATTCGTCGAACAGCGTCTGGAAGTTCGGGCCGCCTCGATCGATTTCACCGATGAAGGCGCCCAGTTCGTCGCGCTTGCGGACGATCTCACCCAGCAAAGCGTCGAGCCCGGCCTCGCCACCGCGCTCGAGCACGGCGGCGAAAGCTTCGGCGAGGTCCGGCCGATCCGCCGCGCTGCCCGAAATCATTTCACGGCGCGCGGCGGCGAACAACGATGCCTCCATCTGCGGGTCGAGCATCTCGAAATGCGCGGGGATGTTGGCTTCCAGCGGGAACTGGTGCAGCACCGATTCGCAGAAGGCATGAATGGTCTGGATCTTCAGGCCGCCGGGCGTTTCCAGCGCCTCGGCAAACAGGCGGCGGGCGCGGCGCATGGTTTCGCGGTCGGGCCGGCGGCCATCGAGCGCCTCGACCCTCACCGCCAATTCGGCATCGCCGAGCGCGGTCCATTCCGACAATGTCGAGAAAACCCGGTTCGACATGTTGGCGGCGGCGGCGCGCGTATAGGTCAGGCACAGTATCTTCGACGGATCGGTGCCGCGAAGCAGGAGCCGGATGACGCGCTGGGCCAGCACATGGGTCTTGCCGGACCCGGCATTGGCCGACACCCAGGCGGAATTCCTCGGATCCGAGGCGCTGGCCTGCCTAGCGGCGGTTTCGCCGGGGATGGGATAGGCTTTCTTCATGCCTCCCCTCCCTCATCGTCCGCATCGCCGCCCGCCGACCATTCGAGCACGCGGGCGAGATGGTCGTAGTCGCCGTCGGTCTCGCCTTCGCGGAACGGCAGTGCCCGCGACAGATAGCCGGCCGCCGGATCGGCATAGTGGATGAGCAATTTCTCCAGCCGCGCCCAGGCCTCCTCGGCGAGGTCCGTGGCGGTGCGTGGCTGCCGGTTGTATTCGAGGATCGATTCCTCGAAAACCTCGCCATTCGGCTTCAGCCTGACGAAAGCCAATTGCGAGGGCTCGCGCGCGCCGAGTTCCTGGAAAGCGCCGCGCCTGAGCAACGCGCCCTCCAGCGCCAGTTGCGGCGACAGCAGCGTGTGCGCCTGGGCCTTGGAAGGCGAGGAGCCGGTCTTGTAGTCCAATATGTCGGCCATGCCGCCATGGAGAAGATCGACCCGGTCGGCATAGCCCGACAGGGTGATCCCGGATTGGCCGACCATGGTCTTGCCCGCTCGCGCCTCGGCGTGGCGCCGGGCCACGGCCCCAGCGCGGCCGCGTTCCCATTCGATGATGCTGGCGGCGAGTTTTTCGAAACGCGGCCACCAGACCGCCTCGACATCGGTGGGAAGTGCTGCCTCGGCGAAGCAGGTCCGGCCGGCGGCGAGCAGGCCGGCCAGCGCATCGGGAGCACGCGGATCGGCCACGCTGCCCGAGAACAGATGCAGGATGGCGTGGAACAGCGTGCCGCGCTCGGCCGCACCCGGGTCGCGGATGACCGGGTCGAGCGGCAGCAGGCCGAGGATGCGCCTGGCATAGATGGCGTAGGGATCGCGACGCAGCGTCTCGATCTCGGTGACCGAGAAATGGGTTGGACGCAGCGCGACCGGCGGCTTCGGCTGCGGGCGCGGCGCGAAGTCCCGCCGCGGGCCGGAATCGAGCGCGCGCGCCCAGGCGATGAGTTCGTCGCCACGTTCGGCAAGCCTGGCTGCCTGGTCCTTCCCGATATAAGTGAGAATGCGCTGCAGCCAGCGCGAGGGCACGGCGGGCGCGTCGCCGGCGCGTGCGGAGCGCGATAGCACCACCTTCGCCGCCCCCATGGCCATCTGGAAATCATGTGCGGCAAGCCCAATGCGCCGTTCGGGCGGCTCCAGGTCGATGCCGGTCTTCATCAGCCGCGACATGAAGCGATCGCTTTCGGGTTTGCGCGGCCACACGCCTTCGTTCATGCCGCCGATGACCAGCGTGTCGACATTCTGCAAGCGGGCTTCCAGCGCCCCCCAGATGGCGATGTTCCTGTCTGTGCCTTGCGCCGGCTTGACCGTCTCGGGCGCGATCAGCGCCGCCATGACGTCTGGCCATTCGTCGGCGGCAAACGACAGCGGCACGGGCGCCGCGACCAGTCCACGCAACAGGTCGGCGAGCTTCTCGCCGGCATCGCCGGCATAGAGCGCGCCAAGACCGCCATCGGCCGCACGGCCGAGATTTTCCAACACCACGACGCTGGCCCCGACCAGCGCGACAAGACCGGCGTCGGCCTGGCCGCGAAAGGCGGCAAGCGGCGCCAGCGCTTCGTTGAGACGTCCGAGCAAATTCCGCGCGCCTTCGATGGCGCGCACGGTCAGCCGGGCAAACCAGAAAGGCCGCCTGCTGTCGGCGCCGAGGTCAACCAGGCGGGCTTCGAACAGGTCCGGCAGCGACGCGATGTCGGGGCGGCCGGTGCCGCCGCGCAGCGCCACCAGCTCGATCAGTTCCGCCGCATGGCGAACGCTCGTCCGGTCCAGGCCAAGGGCAAGCAGGGGATGCTTGAGCAACGACAGCAGGCCGACCGGGTCACCGGGGCGGAACACCGCCTGCAACGCCAGCCCAAGCAGGCCGGCGGCGGGCGTGTTGGAAAGCGGCACACCGCCGGAATCGTCGGCGACGACGCCGAAGCGAGCGAGCTCGACCGAGACGCGGCGCGCCAGCGCACGGTCACCGGTAACGAGGGCCGCTCTTTGGCCGGGCTGCTCGACTGCGCGCTTGAGCGCGACGGCGATCCCCACGGCTTCATCGCGTTCGCTGGCTGCCTCCAGCAGGCTCACGCCGGAGAACGCCTGCTCGATGTCGGAGGGGGAAAAGCCGCTGCGCGTCTCGGCCCACAATTCGGTGGTCTCGGCCGGCCGCAGCGCTTCGCCGACGAGGGCGGCGCGAAGCGCGAGTTCATGTCCGGCCGCGCCGATCTCCTCGACATCGCCGCGCAGCACACCGATGGTGCCGATCAGCTTGGCGAGGCCGTATTGCGGATGGCCGAGCACGGCCGGACGTGCGCCCGGCGCCGTGATGGCCTGGAAAGACGGCTCATCCATCGTCCGGTCGAGGCCTGGCAGCACGATGGCTCCTCCCGCCAAGCGGGCGATTGCGGCCAGCAGCTCTGCCGTGGCGGGGATGGAGCCAGTGGAACCGGCGGCGATAACCGGCCCGGCGGGCGGATTGCGCCGCAGCCGCGCCGCTTCCAGCCGGATCAGGGCGCTGCGATGCGCGGCCGGGTTGGAGAGGTTCCGTTCCCCAAGGAATTTCGGCCAGGCTTCGGTGACGATGCCGAGGAAATCGAGCGTGACCTGCCACCATCCCGCGAGATTGCCGCTCACCAGATCGGCGAGCCGCGTCCAGTCCGTGCCTTCCGTCTCGATCTCATCCATAAGCCGGGCGAGATCGCGCGCCAGCCAGATCGCATCGGCGGCGGAGGCCGGAATGACGATCTCCTCGTCGAAAAGCGCCGCCACATGCGCCGGCAGCCGGCGTTTCCAGGCACGCACCAGCGGCGCCAGCAGCAACAGGCGTTCGGTTGCCGCGATCGGCGGCGCGAGGTCGATGGCGGCCGACGCTTCCGTCTCGAACGCGGCCTCGTCCTCATCGAACTCGCCGAGCGGCCGGATGACTGGCAGAATCGCCGAACCGCCGCCGCCCCTCGCCGACAGGCTGTCGACGAAGACGCCACGCAAGGCGCGCGCGGCGCGGCGCGTCGGCACATAGATGATGACATCGGCCAAAGCGAGCGGGTCGCCATCGAAGCGAAAGCCCGGAACAAGACGCCCGGCCAGCAGCGCCTCGGCAAGCGTCGGCAGAAACGGCGCACCGGGCGGAATGGAGAAAACGCGGCCCGGGCCGCTCATTGCAACTCGGCTAGCGCGTCGGCGACCGCCGCTTCCGCGCTGGCAATAGCGTCAGGCGTGCCGACGGTGATCCAATGGCCATACATCGGCATGCCGGACAGCCGGCCGGCGGCGATCGCCTTGTCGAAGTAGGCGTTAAGCGAATGAGGTTCCGGCAGGGCACCCTTGAAGATGCGCGGATGGACGATCGCCGCCCCGGCATAGATCAGGCCCGCCGGATCGCCCTTGGAACGCCGCAGGGTGCCGTCCGGCGCCACCAGGAAATCGGTGCTGCCGCAGTGTCCGGTCGCCTGATGGAGATCCGCCAGCATCAGCAGAATATCCATTTTCGCGGCGTCCCATGCAAGGGCGAGACGGTTGAGATTGGGCGTTCCTTGGTCGATCCAGAAGGTGTCGGCGTTGAGGATGTAGAAGGGCTGTTGGCCGAGCTCCGGCAGCGCCTTGACGATGCCGCCGGCGGAATCGAGCAACCGCTCGCTCTCGTCCGAAATGACGATCCGCGGCGCATGGCGCGCGCCGAGATGGGCGACGATCTGTTCGGGAAGATAGTGCACGTTGACGACGGCCTTGCCGATGCCGGCCGCGGCGAGACTGTCGAGGCCCCAGTCGAGCAGCGTCTTGCCGGCGATCCTGACCAGCGGCTTGGGGATCGTGTCGGTGATCGGCCGCATGCGCTTGCCGAGCCCTGCGGCAAGCACTATCGCAGTTTTGGGCACGCTCGCTGCGTCCGGTATCGATGTCACGGCGTTTGCTCCTCCAGCAGACCGTGAGCGGTATAGAACTCGCGAAGGCCGGCCAAGGCAGGATGAGACAGCGCCCGGCGCAGATAGTCGCGGATACGCGGCAAGTGCTTCAGATAATAGGGCTTGCCGTCGCGTTTTTCGAGCCGGACGAAGATGCCGAGGATCTTGGAATTGCGCTGCGCCGCCATGATCGCATAGGCCTCGAGGAATGCCGCCTCGTCAAATGGGCCGGCCGCGCGGCGGGCGGCGACATAGGCATCGAGCGTGCGTTTCTCGATGCCTGGCGGGATGGTGACGCGCGCGTCCATGGCCAGCGAGGCGACGTCGTAAGCGGCGGGGCCGATCAACGCGTCCTGGATATCGACGATACCGAGCCGGTCATGGCCGGAGCGCTCAGCGCGCCAGATGATGTTCGGCGAATGAAAGTCACGCAGCATCAGCGTGTATTGGCTGTCAGCGAGCCGGTCGAGAACCGCGTTCCACTCCTTGTGGTAGCCGACGCGCAAGGCATCGCCCGCCGGAGCGCCCGTCAGCATCGGCACGTACCAATCGACCAGCAGGTCCGCCTCGATCAGCATGGCGTCGCGGTCGAAGGGCGGCACATCGTGAAACACGCCGGGCGCGGCCTCCATCCGGTGGGGCCAGGTCTTGCCATGCATCATGGCGAGCAGTTCGGCCGCCGCCTCATAGCGCCCGGCGACCGGCCTGCCATGCCCGTCCAGGAAACCTTCGGAGCCCAGATGTTCGAGCAGCAGGAATCCCTGGTCGAGATCCTGCGCATGGATTTCGGGAACGCTGACCCCGGCGGCGAGCAGCGCGCGGTCGATGGCGGCGAAGGCTGACACCGACTGGGCGGTGTGGGCGATGACGCCATAGGGCTTGCCGTCGCGCACCGGCGGGCCCAGCACCAGCCGCGGCGAGTTCATCAGCACCCTCGCGGCATGGCCTGGAAGCGAGACAATTTCGTAGGAGCGGGCAGAGGCATCGCCGATGAAATGGCGGCGGCTGGCCTCGCCCCATCCAGCGCCTTCGAGGAAATCACGCATGGCGAGCGACCGCGCCACCCGATCGTAGGCAGCGCCTTGCCCGGACAGTCTCGCCAATCGGCCATCGCCATGCTGGACGAGTTCGATCAGCACGGCGGTCCCAGGCAAATAACCCTCGGCCCGTTCCGGCCATTCGACAAGGGCCGCGCCTTGCGCCAACGCCTCGTCGAAGCCCAGTTCATCGAGCTCGGCTGCCGAGGACAGGCGGTAGAGGTCGAAATGATGGACCGGGATGCGCGTATCGTAGCTTTGCACAAGGGTGAAGGTAGGACTCGGCACGTCGAGACCGGCATCGTCGGCCAAGGCCCTGATCAGCGCCCGCGCCAGCGTCGATTTGCCCGCGCCGAGATCGCCCTTCAGCGCCAGGACGTCGCCGGCGCGCAACGCCAGCGCCAGATCCTCACCCAGCCGCGCTGTCTGTGTTTCGTCGGCGAGTAAACGCTCGAGCATCAATGCGGCCATCGAGTGCGCTACTCGGCCGCGGCGCGGATGCCCGGCATGTCGGGAAAGGTGCAGATGACGGTCGTGCCCTTGTCCTTGCCGGTTTCGATGCGGACGCTGCCGCCATGCAGCTCGACGAAGCTCTTGACGATCGACAGTCCGAGCCCGGCGCCGCGCCGGCGGCCGCCATTGGCGCGCGGCTCGAAGCGGCGGAACACCGAGTCAAGCACGTCGGGCGGCATGCCGGGTCCATCGTCATGGACCGAGAATTCCACACCGTCCGCCAACTGACGGCAGGCGAGCCGGATGGCGCTGGCCTCCGGCGCGTAGTTGGCGGCGTTGCTGAGCAGGTTGTAGAGGATCTGGCGGATGCGGATTTCGTCGCCGTGGAAGGTCTTCGGCGCCGCCGCGGCATCGACCTCGAGCCTGATTGAATGCTCTTCCAGCCGGTCGGCAACCAGCTCGGCGGCGGCGGCGATCGTGCGGTCGACATGGACCTCGGAAATGTCGAGCTGCATGATGCCGGCATCGACCGTGGCAAGGTCGAGTATGTCGTTGACGATGGTCAAAAGCACCGAGGACGACGAGCCGACATGCTCGACATATTCGCGCTGCTTCTGCGTCAGCGGACCGGTGACCGGCAGCGACAGCAGTTCGGTGAAGCCGATGATGTTGGTCAGCGGCGAGCGCAGTTCGTAGGACACGTGCTGGACGAATTCGTTCTTGAGCTGGTCGGATTTCTCCAGCGCCTCGTTCTTGTCCTTGAGCGCGCGTTCGACACGGACGCTGTCGGTAACGTCGACGAAGGTCATCATCACCTGCCCGTTGGGCAGGGGGATCACGGCGTAGCGCAGCACGGTGCCGTTGTTGAGCTCGGTCTGACCGTGGCGGTCGCGGCGCTCGTCGTCGAAGCCGGTGATGGCGGCGACGAAGCCGCCCCACGGGCTGTCGATCGCTTGCAGGTCGCAAAGCTCACGGATTGCGGAAACATGGACATTGGGCCGGGCGGTTTCGGCGTCCAGGCCCCACAAAGTAGCAAATGCCGGGTTCGACAGACGCAGCCTGCCGTCGGGACCGAACACCGCCACGCCTTCGGCGAGGTTGTCGAGTGTTTCGCCCTGGACCCGCACCGCGGTGCGGTAGCGGCTTTCGAGGTCCATCTTCTCGGTCAGGTTCTCGAACACCCAGGTGACGCCGCCCTTGGGCTGCGGGTTGGCGACGACGCGGATGGTCTTGCCGTCGGGCAGGTGCCACCAATGCTCCTGCGATTCCACCGCGCGGTAGGCGCCGAGCAGGCCTTCCTTCCAGCGACGCCACTCCGGCTGCTCGGCGATCTTGCCCTCGCTGCGCAGCCGATCCAGCAGCAAAGCGTTATCGGGCGCGCTGTGCAGGAAGCCTGCATCGAGGCCCCAGAGCTTCTGGAAAGCCTGGTTGAAGAAGCGCAGCTTCTCGTCGGTGTCGAAGATCGCGACCGCCGTGTTGAGCTGGTCGAGCGTGTCGGCGTGGCTGCGCACGGTGCGCTCATATTCGCTGCGGATCGTTTCGATGGCGCTGGTGTCGCAGGCAAGCCCGGCCGAACCGTCGGCGCCGGCGAAATCGGTCACCGCGAAAACGCGGCGGTCGCCTTCGATCACCGTGGAAAGCGTCTGTTCGAAGACCGGGTGCGACTTGTGCTGGGCAGCGATCGCGTCGCGCGCCTGGCCGCCGAGGAATTCCTTGGCGTCGCGGACGGCCATCTCCGCGCTTTCGGCCTCGACCGCTTCGGCATAGGCCCGGTTCACCCATCTCAGGCGGCCGTCCTCGCCGCGCAGCCATGCCGGCATCTTCAGCGCCTCGAGCAGGCCGATCATCGTATCATGGTCGGCGGCCAGCCGCTGGTTTTCGATCTTCAGCCGGGCTTGGCTGCGTTGCGTCTCGGAAAGAGAAACGAACCGCACCAGCACATGCGCCGCGCTCTTGCGGCCATGCACTTCCAGCGGAGCGCCGGTCTGCGTTTCGATGACGAGGTCGAAGGACACGGCTCTTTCGCGCAGCCCCGCGACGGCATGCTCGAGTGCCGCAGCCGAGCGCGGCATCAGCCAGCGGCCGAAGGCAAGGAAGGCGGCCCGCTCCTCGGGCGCGCCGCTTTCGACCGGCAGCGTGCCGATGAGCTCGGGTTTCTTGTTCTCCGAGGCCCAGACGACGACACGCTGGTCGCGCAAGTTGAGCAGCGCCTCCGAACGGCGCAGCGCCGCGTTGATGTCCGCGATGCGGCTCCTGAGCTCGACATTTTCGGCCGAGGTGCGCGCTCTCTCCCGGATCAGAACGATGGCCGACAGGAATGCCGCTCCCATCACTCCGACAAAGACGGCAAGCTGCACGACCTCGACCGTGCTCACCGATAGGCCGGCGGCCTCCGCACCAGCAGCCTGGGCGTGGGCCCCCGTGCCGGCCAAAGGCCAGCCAAGTGCGGAGCCGGCAAGGAACAGTCCGGCGCGCGCGCGCCATGAAGGGCGCCCGCCTCGCGTGGCGGAGCCGGTAGTCCTCGAATCGTCATGGCCGCCGGAAACGGCCCGTCCCGCGCAAAGCGGGTTATCCCCCGGCATGTCTTGGTCCTCTTCGCCGCCTGAATGCAAGACCGCCCTGATGCGTACGCCGGTCCTCGTCCCCGGACCGCGAATCACAACAATAGCGCCTGCTGGAATCGGCGTGAAGAATCATTCGGCGCAAAAATAAAGCCGGGCGAAAAGTCAATCGCCCGGCGTCAATATCTGGTAGTAAATTCAGCTTTGGTTAATAGCGGTAGTGTTCCGGCTTGAACGGACCCTGCGGGGTCACGCCGATATAGGCTGCCTGTTCGCCCGACAGTTCGGTCAGGCGAGCGCCGAGCTTGTCGAGATGCAGGCGCGCGACCTTCTCGTCGAGATGCTTGGGCAGCACGTAGACCTGGTTCTGGTACTGCTCGCCCTTGGTGAACAGCTCGATCTGCGCCAGCACCTGGTTGGTGAAGGACGCCGACATGACGAAGCTTGGATGGCCGGTGGCGTTGCCGAGGTTGAGCAGGCGGCCTTCCGACAGCAAGATCATGCGCTTGCCATCGGGGAAGGTGATCATGTCGACCTGAGGCTTGACGTTGGTCCATTTCAGGTTGCGCAGCGATGCCACCTGGATCTCGTTGTCGAAGTGACCGATGTTGCCGACGATCACCATGTCCTTCATCGAACGCATGTGGTCGAGGGTGACGACATCCTTGTTGCCGGTGGTGGTGATGACGATGTCGGCGGTGGGTGCGGCATCTTCGAGCGTGACGACCTCGAAGCCGTCCATCGCCGCCTGCAGGGCGCAGATCGGATCGACCTCGGTGACCTTGACGCGGGCGCCGGCGCCCTTCAGCGAGGCGGACGAGCCCTTGCCGACGTCGCCATAGCCGCAGACGACGGCGACCTTGCCGGCCATCATGGTGTCGGTGCCGCGGCGGATGCCGTCGACCAGCGATTCCTTACAGCCATATTTGTTGTCGAATTTCGACTTGGTGACGGAGTCGTTGACATTGATGGCCGGGAAAGGCAGCAAGCCCTTCTTCTGCAGCTGGTAGAGCCTGTTGACGCCGGTGGTCGTCTCTTCGGTGACGCCCCGGATCGCTTCCTTCTGCTTGGTGAAGAAGCCGGGCGAAGCCTTCATGCGCTTCTTGACCTGCGCATAGAAATATTCCTCCTCCTCGCTGTGCGGATTGGACAGCACGTCCTCGCCGGCCTCGGCGCGCGCGCCGATCAGGATGTACATGGTGGCGTCGCCGCCATCATCGAGGATCATGTTGGAGGTGCCGCCGTCGGCCCACTGGAAAATCCTGTCGGTGTAGTCCCAGTACTGCTCAAGCGTCTCGCCCTTGACGGCGAAGACCGGGATGCCGGCCTCGGCGATGGCAGCAGCCGCATGGTCCTGGGTCGAGAAGATGTTGCAGGAAGCCCAGCGTATATCGGCACCGAGCGCCTTCAGCGTCTCGATCAACACCGCGGTCTGGATGGTCATGTGCAGCGAGCCGGTGATGCGCGCGCCCTTGAGCGGCTTCTTGGAGCCGAATTCCTCGCGGCAGGCCATCAGGCCCGGCATTTCGGTTTCGGCGATCTCGATTTCCTTGCGGCCCCAGCCGGCAAGCGAGATGTCGGCGACCACATAGTCCTTGCTACCCGTCATGGCAGTGCTCCGATGCGAATTGTTACGCTATTGAATTGTTTGCGGATGCGCCCGCGCCGGCAGGCGCGTCGAAGGGCGCGAATTGCCCGCCTGACTAGCAGATCGGCGTCAAGACGACAATGGGATATAAAGAAATCTTTATCCCTGCATGTCTTTCATGCGAAGGTAAGGGATCAGCATTCCTCGCCGAAGCGGGACGCCACCAGCTGCTCCAGCGCATTCATGACCTCAAGCGCTTCGGGACCGCTGGCGGTGACGCGAATCGAATAACCCGGACTTGCAGCCAGCATCATCAGACCCATGATCGAGGTGCCGCCGACCTTGACGCCGTCCTTCTCGACATGGACCGACGCGTTGTAGCCGCTGGCGAGCTGTACGAACTTGGCCGAGGCGCGCGCGTGCAGGCCGCGCTGGTTGACGATCGGAAATTCGCGGACGATCTGGTCCTTTTCCGACGACATCGTGCTCATTTGCTGCTCAGGAGCTGGCTGGCGACATTGATGTATTTGCGCCCCGCCGCCTGCGCCTCGTCGAGGGCCGCTGCCATGTTGTCGCTCTTGCGGATCGAGGAGAGCTTGATCAGCATCGGCAAATTCATGCCGGCGATCACCTCGGTGCGGCCGGACTCCATCACGGAAATGGCAAGGTTCGAAGGCGTGCCGCCGAACATGTCGGTCAACACGATCACGCCCGCCCCGGTGTCGACACGGGCAACGGCGTCGACGATGTCGCGCCGGCGCTGCTCCATATCGTCGTCAGCCCCGATCGCCACGGTTTCGAAATTGTCTTGTGGCCCGACGACATGTTCCACGGCATGTCGGAACTCGGTGGCCAGTTGACCGTGCGTTACAAGCACGAGTCCGATCATTCTTTGGTGGCTCCCGTCATCGCCGCTTCACAGGCGCATTTTATGCTCGCCAGCCATTCCAGGCGGCGGGAGCGCTATCTTGTCGACGTGCGGCTCGTTGACAAGCCCAAAATTGCGCCGGCCCATGCCATTTTGACGCATTGCAGCAAAAAACCCGGTCGCATCATAGAAAAGGCGCGATCGACAGATGCGCCATCACGGCGGGCAAGGCAGCGGCAATATTGCGTTCCGCAACGTCAATCCGCGGCACCAGGCAGCCGGCGATGGTGTCGTCGGCATCCTCCTGAAAGCGTGCCACTTCGCCGGCCGGCAAAAGCCTGACATGCAGATCGATGACGGCACCCGCTTCAAACGGCACGGATCGCGGACCGAGCCCGGGCACCTCGACCAGGCCCTCGATCGCGGCGGGCGCGCGGCACACCAGCCGTCCCGCATGTGCCATGACGAAAAGCTGGTCGTCGCCGACGAGCCGTGAGAACAAGCCTCGCGGGTGGCAATGGTCAATGAGCGCCAGCGCCAGCGTCGTCTTGCCCGAACCGGATGCGCCGCTGACGAGAACGCCGCGCTCGCCGATCAGGATGGCCGTTGCGTGGATGTTTTCAGGCTGCATGAGCGTGCCCGCTTGTGTATTTCGGAAATCCTGATCCAACGCCGTCATCCCGAGGATCTGCAGGTCTTCCAATAGTGTTCGCACCATAGCCACGCTGTGCGGCGGATCCACGGGACAAGCCCGAGGATGACGGCCGTAAGGCCGCGATATCCGGGATCATTTTTGCATGAGGCATGATCTGATCCGAAAACCGGTTCCCACTTTTCGGGATCATACTTCGGCCGGCAGCGTAACCACGAAGCGGGCGCCCTTGATCTCGCCTGGCTTGGTGCCGGGGATGTTCTCGGCGGTCAGCGTGCCGCCATGGGCCTCGACGATCTGCCTGGATATCGACAGGCCAAGGCCTGAATTCTGGCCGAACGCCTCGCCGGCGGGCCGGTCGGTGTAGAAACGTTCGAAGATGCGGTCGATGTTGTCGGCGCGGATGCCGGGACCATTGTCATCGACGGTGAGGATGTTGAACTTGCCGGTGCGCGCCAGCGACAGGATGATGTGGCCGCGCTCCTCTGGCACGAAGGAGCGGGCGTTCTCGATCAGGTTGGTGATGACCTGGCCGATGCGCAGGTCGTGGCCTACGACGAAATAGCCCTTGACGCCCTGCGGCAGCTTGGCGACCCTGAGCTCGATCTCGACCGCCTTCTTGTTGCGCGTCGTTTCACGCGAGACGGCGACGAGGTCGGTGATGAACTTCTTCAGGTCCACGGTCCCCGCGTCATCCCGCGCCAGCTCGGCGTCGAGACGGGAGGCATCCGAAATGTCGGTGATGAGGCGGTCCAGCCGCCTGACGTCGTGCTGGATGATCTCCATCAGCCGGCTGCGCGAATTGTCGTTCTTGGCCAGCGGCAAGGTCTCCACCGCGCTGCGCAGCGAGGTCAGCGGGTTCTTCAATTCATGGGAAACATCGGCGGCGAAGCTCTCGATCGCCTCGATGCGGGCATAGAGCGCGTTCGTCATGTCGCGCACGGCAATCGACAAATTGCCGATCTCGTCCTGACGGTCGGAGAAATCAGGAATTTCCTCGCGGCTCTTGACGCCGCGCCGTACCCGCACGGCCGCCGCCGACAGCCGGCGCAGCGGATTGGCGATGGTGGAGGCCAGAAGCATCGACAGGATGGCGGTGACGAGCGCCGCGATGCCAAAGACGCGCAGGATCGCCTTGCGTTCGGCGGCGACGATCTTGTCGATGTCGCCGCCTTCGGTCGACAGCATCAACACGCCGAGAACGGCGCGGAAGCGCTGGATCGGCACCGCGACGGAAACGATCTGCTCGCCCTGTTCGCTGATCCGGACGATGGTCGACGGGCTGCCGGTCAGCGCCTTGACCACTTCCGGGAAGGCGGCGCCATTGCCGCCCGGCTGCTCGTGATAGACCGGCAGATCGGTGTTGCGGAAGAAGTCGAAGATGAACTTCTGGATGCGTTCGACAAGGTCGGGCTCTTCCTCGTCGACCGGGGGCAGATCGTACCGAAGGATCTGCCCGCGCGAATAGAGATGGCGCGAATCGAGCAGCAAATTGGCGTCGCGGTCGTAGATGCGGGCGCGGGTGCGGGTCGGCGAGATCAGCCGGCGCAGCACCGGGGCGACGCGCTCGGGATTGATCGGGAAATCTAGATTGTCGAGCTGGTCGGAGCCCGGTCCCAGGCTTTCGCCGGCCTGCAGCTCAAGCAGCTTTTCCGGATCGATGCTGATCGAATCGGTCTCGACCGTCGCCGAGGCGGCGATCGCGCCGGCGATGATCTCGCCCTGGGTCATCAGGCTTTCGACGCGGGCGTCGATCAGCCCGTCGCGGAAGGTGTTGAGATAGAGAATGCCGGTGACCAGGACTGCGAGGCCGGCGAGATTGAGGAAGAGGATACGCCGCGTCAGGCTGGAAAAGATGTGATGGCCGAGGAAGCGGCGCATGGGCACGGTGAGCTTCGACAGGAACGCGGGCATGATGCGCGCCGGCCGCCTTGCAACGCCCGCCGATCTGCTCCGCTGTGCTTCCACTGCCATCGAACAGCAGTTCCCTGCTTAGTATTAGTGAGTAGCGGGTAGCGAATAGAGAAATGGTTGGCTGAGATCGCGGCGATGCACGGGTGGCCGCTCGCACCATTCAAAACTGACTACCGACTATTCTCTATTGCCTACCCGCCTATTCACGCCTCGCGGAACCGGTATCCGACTCCGTAAAGGGTTTCGATCATCTCGAAGTCGTCGTCGACGGCCTTGAACTTCTTGCGCAGCCGCTTGATGTGGCTGTCGATGGTACGGTCGTCAACATAGACCTGCTCATCATAAGCCGAATCCATCAGCGCATCACGACTTTTTACGACGCCGGGGCGCTGTGCCAGCGAATGCAGGATCAGGAATTCGGTGACGGTGAGCGTCACCGGTTCGCCTTTCCAGGTGCAGGTGTGGCGTTCCTGGTCCATGACGAGCTGGCCGCGCTCGAGCGAGCGCGCCTGCTGGCTGGGCGCTTTTGCCGCGGCCTCACGGGCGCTGGCACGACGCAACACCGCGCGCACCCGCTCGACCAGCAAACGCTGCGAGAAGGGTTTGCGGATGAAGTCGTCGGCGCCCATCTTGAGGCCGAACAGCTCGTCGATCTCGTCGTCCTTGGAGGTCAGGAAGATGACCGGCAGGTCGGATTTCTGGCGCATCCGGCGCAAGAGTTCCATGCCGTCCATGCGCGGCATCTTGATGTCGAGGATGGCGAGATTCGGCGGGCGCGCCGCCAGGCCTTCCAGCGCGGACGCACCATCCGTGTAGGTTTCGACGCGATAGCCTTCCGATTCGAGGGCGATCGACACCGAGGTCAGAATGTTGCGGTCGTCATCGACAAGCGCGATTGTTGCCATTTCAAGCGGCTCCCTCATGAGCTGTCCCTTCTTTGGTAGAGAAGGGGCTTTTGCAGGACAAATTAGGTACAAAATGTGGCATAGGCCTTCGCCGCTGTCACGGGCGGCATGCCGGCGGCCACGATCGCACCTCGATATGGATTGGACGAACCAGCGCCGCCAATCCTTTGGGCAACCACGAAACTTTTTGCACATATAAACGATTTAAACAACTTTCAAAATATTTAAATCGATTAATGATTTGATATCATTCGGCTTTTCTGGTTCTGACCATCTAAGCTCGCGTAGTGGGCGTGCCGGAAAGGCGCCGGCAAAGATGCGGCAAATCGGAGAAGGGTCACCCATGTCGGAAGTCGGCAAACGCAATCCTGCCTGCGCGATCGATCGTATCGGTCTCAGAACCTCTGGCCTGGTGCGCTACAATTTCGGGGCGCCCGCCCTCTACGAGGAATCAATCAGGCGCGGCGAAGCGCGGCTGACCGCACATGGCGCGCTGGTCGCCGAAACAGGCCAGCACACCGGCCGTTCGCCCAAGGACAAGTTCGTCGTCCGCGACGGCGCCACCGAGAATGACATCTGGTGGGACAACAACAAGGCGATCTCGCCGGACCAGTTCGAGACGCTGCTCGAAGAGTTCCGGGCGCACGCCGCGGACAAGGATCTCTACGTGCAGGACCTTGTCGGCGGCGCAGACCATGAGCTGAAGCTGCCCACCAGGGTCATCACCGAGTTTGCCTGGCATTCGCTGTTCATCCGCAACCTGCTGATCCGTCCGGAAGCTGCGGAGCTCGACCATTTCGTGCCCGAGATGACGATCATCGACCTGCCCTCCTTCCGCGCCGACCCCGCCCGCCACGGCACCCGCACCGAAACCGTGATCGCCGTCGACCTCACCCGCAAGATCGTCCTGATCGGCGGCACTTCCTATGCCGGCGAGATGAAGAAATCGGTATTCACAATGCTGAACTACCTGCTGCCGGCCAAGGGCGTGATGCCGATGCACTGCTCGGCCAATGAGGGCGCTGGCGGCGACGCCGCGATTTTCTTCGGCCTGTCGGGCACCGGCAAGACGACGCTGTCGGCCGATCCGTCGCGCACGCTGATCGGCGACGACGAGCACGGCTGGGGGCCGCACGGCATCTTCAATTTCGAAGGCGGCTGCTATGCCAAGACCATCAAGCTGTCGGCGGAAGCGGAGCCTGAGATTTTCGCCACCACGCAGCGCTTCGGCACGGTGCTGGAGAACGTCGTTCTCGACGCCCATGGCGTGCCGGATTTCGACGACAGCCGGCTCACCGAGAACACGCGCTGCGCCTATCCGCTCGACTTCATACCCAATGCCAGCAAGACGGGGCGCGCCGACCATCCCCGGAACATCATCATGCTGACCGCCGACGCTTTCGGCGTGATGCCGCCGATCGCACGACTGACCCCGGCGCAGGCGATGTATCATTTCCTGTCCGGCTACACGGCCAAGGTGGCCGGAACGGAGAAGGGCGTGACCGAGCCCGAAGCGACGTTCTCGACCTGTTTCGGCGCGCCGTTCATGCCGCGCCATCCCTCGGAATATGGCAATCTGCTGCGCGAGCTGATCGCGCAGCACGGTGCCGATTGCTGGCTGGTCAACACCGGCTGGACTGGCGGCGCCTACGGCACAGGCAGGCGGATGCCGATCAAGGCGACGCGCGCGCTGCTTGCCGCGGCACTCGACGGCTCTCTGAAGACGACCGGTTTCCGCACCGACGCCAATTTCGGTTTCGAGGTGCCGGTGGCGGTGCCGGGCGTCGACGCCGCCATCCTCGACCCGCGATCGACCTGGGCCGACAAATCGGCCTATGACCGGCAAGCGGCAAGGCTGGTCGGCATGTTCGCCGTCAATTTCGAGAAGTTCGAAAGCCATGTCGACGCCTCCGTCCTCGGCGCGGCGCCGCACATGCGGGAAGCGGCGGAATAATCGTCCGCCAGGCTCAGCCATCCTCGCAAGGCCCGGTCCCGATCGGGCCTTTTCTTTTTTCGTGCGCCGCGCCATGACTGCGGCATGACGAGCGACGATACAATCATCATTGCCGACGATGCCGTGATCCATCCGGGTGATCTGCACGAGGATTTCATCCGCTCCTCCGGCCCCGGCGGGCAGAACGTCAACAAGGTGGCGACGGCGGTGCAGCTGCGCTTCGATGCACGCAACGCACCCGGCCTGTCGGAGCGCGTGCGCGAACGCACGATCAGGCTTGCCGGCCAGCGCGCCACCAAGGACGGCGTCATCGTCATCGAGGCCGGACGCTTCCGCACGCAGGAGCAGAACCGGGCGGATGCACGGGCGCGGCTGACGGCGCTGGTCGCCAAGGCGGCCGAGCCGCCACCGCCGCCGCGCAAGAAGACGAGACCGTCGAAAGGCGCGGTCGAACGGCGGCTGAAGAGCAAGGCCGGACGCGGCACCATCAAGAAACTGCGCGGCCGGGTAGAGAACGATTAAGCAACACACCAATCGCGCGCGTGAACCCGCTTTCAATTTCGCTTTGCAGATGCAAGGTTTACTCATTGCCACAGCAAGGAGACCTGGAGATGGGTATGTTCGATTTCGTCAAGAGCGTCGGCAAAAAGCTCGGCATAGGCGGTGACGAGGAAGCGGCACCCAGCGCCGATACGCTCAAGAAAGAACTCGATTCGCACAAGCTCGGTACCGACGGCGTGCAGGTCGTCGTCCAGGGCGACACGGCGGTGCTGAAGGGCGTGGTCAAGGACCAGTCGGTTTTCGAAAAGGCGGTCATCGCCGTCGGCAACACGCTAGGCGTCTCCAAGGTGCAGGCGGACGAGTTGCAGGTCGCGCCGGCCTCCGGTTCGGCGGCGGCCGCGGCCAAGGAACCGACCTTCTACACCGTCCAGAAGGGCGACAATCTCTGGAAGATCGCCGAGAAAAGCTATGGCAAGGGCAAGGGCGCCAAGAACACGGTCATCTTCGAGGCCAACAAGCCGATGCTGACCCATCCCGACAAGATCTATCCGGGGCAGGTCCTGCGCATTCCAGACCTCACCTGATCAAGGGAGACGCGAATTTTTCGGGAACGGCGGCTTTCGGGTCGCCGTTTTCATTTTCAGATGGCATGCTCGAACCGACGAAACGGAGCTAGCGACCGACCTCATGCTCGTTCTGCCCAAGGGCGTCCGCCACATGCCGGCCTATCTGTCCCGCGACGTGCAGGAGGCGCTGGTGGAGGATGTGAGAGGCATCGTCCAGCAGGCGCCGCTATTCGTGCCGGCCATGCCGCGCACCGGCAAGGAAATGAGCGTGCGCATGACCAATTGCGGCCCGCTCGGCTGGGTCACCGACAAGGAACGCGGCTATCGCTACCAGCCGACGCACCCCGTGACAGGGACGCCGTGGCCGCCGATCCCGGATGTGCTGATGCGGTTGTGGCGAGAGGTCTCGGCCTACCCGCATCCGCCGCAGGCATGCCTGGTCAATTTCTACGCGCCGGATGCGAAGATGGGTCTGCATCAGGACCGCGACGAGGAGGATTTCTCAGCACCCGTCGTCTCGGTCTCGCTGGGCGACGACTGCCTGTTCAGGGTCGGCCAGACGACGCGCGAGGGGGCGACCCGGTCGTTCCGGCTGAAGAGCGGCGACGTCGTCGTGCTCGGCGGCGAAGGACGCCTCTGCTTTCACGGCGTCGACCGCATCTACCCCTCGACCTCGGCGCTGCTGAAAAATGGCGGCAGGATCAATCTGACGCTGCGGCGGGTGACGAGGGGTCAGTGAGCACTGCTGCGCCGCGCATAGACCTCGATGTAGTCTCCTAGCGCGATCTCTTCGTAATTGCTCATCAAGGCCTGGAAGTCAGCGTTCTGACGCATCCAGGTAGTCCATATTGGAGGATAATTCGCCGCCAACGACAACACGGATTTCTTCTTGTCCAAGCGATCGACAAGGATGATGTCCGGCTTGTTGTCGCGGATCAAGGAGTTGACATAAAGCGTATAGTTGTCGAGGTCGTGCCGCGCTATTCGTTCGTCTTCGCCGTGATAGTTGCCTTTCATCAAACCCCAAAGCGCATGGGCGCCAACCCAATCATGAGCGTAGGCTGAAAGCCAACGGCCATTGACCATCCTCGCCAGCGGATTCCCGACGGAAAGATCCGAACTGACCTGAACAATGGACGGCGAGGAGTATCGGGCCCTGATTGCATCGACCAGGCTCTTTTCCGGCATCTGGTAAAACTGGTGGTGCGTTACCGTGAGAGCGACAACCACAGCAAAGGCGGCGCTAGAATGAAGTCTCGCATTGGCGCGCTCCGAGGCCGCTTCTTCTCCTGAAAGCGCGAGCACTTTTTGCCGTCGCGATGCAACAGCCAACAGCATCGCGACCAGCAACGCAAGCTGATACGGATACTGGTGATTGGGCCAATATTTGCCAAGATATGCCATTGAGACAAAGAAGCCTGCGCCACTTGTTACCGCAATTGCCACATCACTTCGCCAAGCAGATTTCCGCATCTGGAAGGCTATAAAAACGACGAACACCGCAAAGGTCGGCAGCGCCAACAGAATATTTATGTTGGCCCGCAGACTGACATAGTAGCGCATCAGCAAAGGCAAGAATGTATCAAGAAATTCTGGGAACCATATTCGCACGCTGGCGAGATACCCCGTGCAGATCGCGCCTATGACGATATTCTCAACAGTCAGGCAGGCCAGAAGCGACCGCCTTCGCCAGGCGATGACAAGATAAGGCAGTGCGATGCCAAGTGCCCAGTGGGGCTTAACGAGCAGCAACACGCTTGCCGCCAGCCCAACGGTGAATGCAAGTGCAAATGGTATATGCTGGCCTGGACTATCGTTGGAACGCCACATCATCAGGAACAGCATCGGCATGAACAGCATCATACCGATATGCTCGCGTTGTCCGAAAATATTCCCTGGCATGATCAGAAGCAGAACCGCGAGCATGGGATAGACCCACTGGGTTCTGAGATCGACAAAGATCCTGCCTTTCTCGATCACAAGGGCCGACAACAAAATCGAAACGACGAAGATAAGATAGATGAAATATTCGATCGCCAATTCCGGCGAAATTCCCAACCTATGGGACAACCACACTGGTCCGATATACAGAGCGACCGAAAAAGGCGGGTTGGTTTCTAAAATGTCGACATAGAGTTTCTGACCAGAAAAAATCTTCTCGCAGATAATGATTATCCAACTCACATCGGTGTTGTCACCCGCTGTCCAAGGCATGAAAAAGGAGATCACGACGACCAGTCCAACGAGCGAGAATTGCCGCAGACTGCCGATACGGTACTGGGATGCGACCATCGCATCGAACGTTCTTGCGCCCGACAAGCTCATATGATTGCCTCTAAAAGGACGAGCCTCCGCAAAAGATTAAAGGTCATGATCGAAACTGGGACAGAGGCATAGCTGCTTGCGATCCCATTAAGATTGCATCGGAAACTAGCTCGGATAGCCTAAAGTGCCGTTAATCGCGCCAGCTAAAGCTTGCGCAGCGCCACTTCCTCGACCAGGTGGTCGGCGCCTTTGCGTAGGATCAAGTCGGCGCGGGCGCGTGTCGGCAGGATGTTTTCGCGCAGGTTCTTCAGGTTGATGTTGGTCCACAGGCCTTCGGCAATCGCCCGTGCCGAATCCTCCGACAGTTGCGAATAGCGATGGAAGAACGATTCCGGATTGCGGAAAGCGGTCTCGCGCAGCCGCATGAAGCGGGAAATGTACCATTCGTGGATCAGCTTCTCGTCGGCATCGATGTAGATGGCGAAGTCGAAGAAGTCGGACAGGAAAGGCACGATCTTGCCGTCCTGCGGCAGCTTGCCCGGCTGCAGCACATTGATGCCCTCGAAGATCAGGATGTCGGGCCGGTCGATGGTGACGAACTCGCCGGGGATGACGTCATAGGTGAGGTGCGAATAGACCGGCGCGCGGATATCTGGCAGCGCCGACTTGATGCCCGAGAGGAAGCGCAGCAGCGCGCCGACGTCGTAGCTGTCGGGAAAGCCCTTGCGCTCCATCAGGTTTTCGCGGCGCAGTACCTCGTTGGGCAGCAGGAAACCGTCGGTGGTGATGAGATCGACCTTGGGGCTGGACGGCCAGCGCGCGAGCAGCTCCTTCAGCACGCGCGCCGTGGTCGATTTGCCGACCGCGACCGAACCGGCGATGCCGATGATGAAGGGCGTCTTGACCACGTCCGAGGCGTTGAAGAAAGCCTGGCGCTGCCGGAACAGCAGCTGGCTGGCCTCGACATGCGCCGACAGAAGCCGCGACAGCGACAGATAGATGCGCTTGACCTCTTCGAGATCGATTGGATCGTTCAGCGAACGCAGGCGGCGGAATTCATCCTCGCTCAGCGTCAGCGGCGTGTCGGCGCGGAATTGCGACCATTGCTCGGCCGAGAAAAAGCGAAAGGGGGAATATTTCTCGGTCGGTGCGAGCTGATCCATCGAGATTCCTGCCCTCCTCGCGGTCAGCGCTTGGACCGTGACGCCTTCTCGGCGATACCCGAACGCCCGGTGCGGCTTTCGAGCTCCCTAAGCACGTCGTCCAACGGCACACCCGAAATGCCGAGGACGACGAGCCAATGATATATAAGATCGGCACTTTCCGAAACGAGCGCCTGTTTGTCACTCTTGATGGCGGCAATCACCGTCTCGACCGCCTCTTCGCCGAGCTTCTGCGCCGCCTTCTCGATGCCGCGCGCGTAAAGCTTGGCGGTCCACGAGTCCGGATCGCCGGAATGGGCGCGTTCGCTGACGATTGTCTCCAGGTCGGAGAGTGAAAACTCAGTCATGGCGCCTTGGCCCTGTTTCTTAGCCGCAAGCCTCTAGGGCCGATCGCCCGAGGAGTCCAGCCGCATCGGCAGGCCGGCTTGCGCCATATGGGCCTTGGCCTCGGCGATCGTATAGGTGCCGAAATGGAAGATGGAGGCCGCCAGCACGGCACCTGCATGACCGTCGCGAATGCCTTCGACCATATGGTCGAGCGTGCCGACACCGCCCGAAGCGATCACCGGGGCGCGCACCGCGTCCGATACCGCGCGGGTCAGCGCGATGTCGTAACCGGCCTTGGTGCCGTCGCGGTCCATCGAGGTCAACAGGATCTCGCCGGCACCGCGATCGACCATTTTCCGGGCGAATTCGATCGCATCCATGCCGGTTTTTTCCCGTCCGCCGTGGGTGAATATCTCCCAGCGGTCGGCCTCGCTGGCGCCCGACACTTTCTTGGCGTCGATGGCGACGACGATGCACTGGTTGCCGAACTTGTCGGCGGCCTCGGCGACGAAATCCGGGTTCTTGACCGCCGCCGTGTTGATCGACACCTTGTCGGCGCCGGCCAGGAGCAATTTCCTGATATCGGCGACCTGGCGTACGCCGCCGCCGACGGTGAGCGGCATGAAACATTGCTCGGCCGTGCGGGCGACGACATCGAAGATGGTCTCGCGATTGTCCGATGACGCGGTGATGTCGAGGAAGCAAAGCTCGTCGGCGCCGGCCGCGTCATAGGCCTTGGCGGCCTCGACCGGGTCGCCGGCATCGACGAGATCGACGAAGTTGACGCCCTTGACGACGCGGCCGCCCTTGACGTCGAGACAGGGGATGACGCGGGCTTTCAGCATCAGCGGCCTTCTATCGTGGCTATGAGATCGTTGAGCAGCTGCCCGACCAGCGGCGGCACATCGGCCTGCGCATCGAAAGCCGGATCGTAGGCGGAAACGGTGATGCCGACGATCGGCACCGCAAGCGCCATAGCGCAGGTCGCGTCGCGCAATTGTTCCGGGTTCGGCCCGCCCGGCGCTACATAGCGGTTGGCCTGCAGCGCCTCAGGGTCGTGCACGTCGAGATCGAGATGCAAGTGCACGCGTTTAGCGCCGGCGGCCTTGAGTTTTTCGGTTGCCGCTGCCGCTCCCGGACATTCCGTGCGGATCACCGGCAATGCCTCCAGAAGCTGTTTCTCGTCCGGGTCGAGATCGCGAGCGTTGACGAGCACGCAGCGCGACGGATCGATCGGCTGGAAGCCGGGAATTGCCGCCGCCATCGGGCGCCAGCACAGGCCAAGCACGGTGGCCAGCGCCATGCCGTCGAGAAAGCCATATGTGGATGTCTCGGGCGTGTTGAGGTCGCCATGCTGGTCGGCCCAGATGATCGCGTCCGCGCCCTCGCCGGCGACGGCGCCGGCTGATGTCAGGCAGTTTCCGGCGAGCACGATGGGAAAGCGTCCCCTGTCGCGGGCGATGCGGACCTCGCCAGAGACGGCGTTGCAGACGGCGAAGCCGGTGGCGATCTCGCGTTCCTGAATCTCGCCGACCCTGCCGATATCCTCGACCGCGACATCGTGGCCGGCCATGGTCAGGGCTTCGACCAGTCCGCCCGCAATCAGCGCGTCCGGCCCCTGCCCCATGCCGCCATGATAATGGCCGCTGTCATAGGAGGCCAGGATGATCGAGACTTTCAAGATCGCATCTCCACCGGGGGCGCGCCTTTCAGGATCGCCAATGCTTCGGCCGGATCGATGCGGCCGTCGTAAAGGGCGCGGCCGGAGATCGCGCCTTCGAGCTTTTGCGCGTCGGGCATGGTCATGCGCACGATGTCGGCGATCGAGGCGAGGCCTCCAGAGGCGATGACCGGGATCGACACGGCGTCGGCGAGGCTGATCGTGGCATCCCAGTTGATGCCGGTCAGCACGCCATCGCGGTCGATGTCGGTGTAGATGATGGCGGCGACGCCGGCGCCCTCGAATTTCCTGGCCAGTTCGACGACGCCAAGGCTCGACGCCTGGGCCCAGCCCTCGACCGCCACCTTGCCGCCCTTGGCGTCGATGCCGACGGCGACCCTGCCCGGAAAGGCCTTGCAGGCCTGCCTGACCAGGTCCGGATCGCGCACGGCCACCGTGCCGAGGATGACACGGGCCAGTCCGCGGTCGAGCCAGTCCTCGATCTGCTCGAGCGTGCGGATGCCGCCGCCGAGCTGCACCGGGTTCTTGGTCGCCTTGAGGATGGCGCCGACCGCGGCGCTGTTGACGCTCTGACCCTGGAAGGCGCCATTGAGGTCGACGACATGCAGCCATTCGAAGCCCTGCTCTTCAAATGCCTTTGCCTGGGCGGCCGGGTCGTCGTTGTAGATGGTCGCGGTCGCCATGTCGCCGTGCCTGAGGCGCACGCACTGGCCGTCCTTGAGGTCGATTGCCGGAAACAGGATCATTTTCTCAGGCGCCTTCGACAATGACAAAATGGCCGGTCGAGGCGGCAAGCCGGAATTTCGAGGCCTGCTGATATTCCGGCGAATGATAGCATTCGACCGCCCTGGCGTAGGATTCGAACTCGACCAAGACGTGGCGGTTGCCGGTTGGCCCTTCCGGGCTCTCGTGGCGTCCCGCCCGCACGACGAATTTCGCGCCGTACTTGGCGAAGGCAACGGCATTCGCCTCGATATACCGCTTGTACAGATCGGGATCGCGAACATCGATCATCGCCATCCAATAGCCCTTCTTGCTCATGGCTCCTCAAGGCCTCCAGCGCAGGAAATTGGTGATCAGGGCGAGGCCCAGCGCCTGGCTCTTCTCTGGGTGGAACTGCGTGCCGACGAGATTGTCGCGGGCGACGGTCGCCGTTACCGGGCCGCCATAGTCGGCGATCGCCAGCACCTCGTCGGGCTTGCGCGCATCGAGATGATAGGAATGGACGAAATAGGCGTGCAGGCCGGTTGGCCCGGTTGGAACGCCGGAGAACAGCGGATGCTTGCGCATCAGCTCGATCGTGTTCCAGCCGATCTGCGGGATCTTGAGTGCCGGATCGGCCGGCGTGATCTCCTTCACGTCACCTGATATCCAGCCAAAGCCATCGGTGATCGTCTTTTCGAGGCCGCGCTGCGACATCAGCTGCATGCCGACGCAGATGCCGAGGAAAGGACGCCCCTTGGCGATGGCGACTTCCTCGACAGCTTCCCACATGCCGGGGACGGCACGCAGGCCGGCCGCGCAATCGGCATAGGCGCCGACGCCGGGCAGCACGATGCGGTCGGCCGTGCGCACCCGCTCGGCGTCGGCGGTCAGGTCGATGCCGGCGGCGATGCCCGCCTCGCGCGCCGCGCGCTCGAAGGCCTTGGTGGCCGAGCGCAAATTGCCCGAGCCGTAATCGATGATCGCAACGCGCATGTCAGCGCCTTCCCGGAATGTGGGTCAGCCCCAACGCCATGCCCGGCTGCGCCGGGCGCGCCAGGGCGGCGTCCGGCACCATGCGCGGCACAGGCTCGGCTCCATCCGCATGCCGCTCGGCCTCCAGGGCAAAGCGCGCATCGGCATCGTCGAGCCAACCGGCTTCGACCACCCCCCATTCACGCCAGCCGCGGCGGCGGAGCGCCGCGATGCGCAGCGCCTGCCCTTCCAAGCCGACATAGAGCGAGACAAGCAGGGACAGCAGCGAACCAGCCAACCCGAGACCGAGCCTTTCGCCAAGCATCGAAAGCACCGCCATGACAATGAAGGTGAGTGCCGCTTCGATCCACAGCCGATGCCAGGCGAACCACAGCGGCGGCACCAGCAGGCCGAGCCAGGTGAAGCCGTCGCGGACAAGCGCCGTCGCATCTGCCTTTTCGCCAGGGCCCGGCGGTTCCATCACCACATAGCTGGCCATGACCTATCCCTTCAACGATCCCTTGGTGGAGGGAACCGCGTCCGGCTGGCGCGGATCGCGCTCCAGTGCTGTCCGCAGCGCACGCGCCACCGCCTTGAAGCAGGTTTCGGCAATGTGGTGGTTGTTGGCGCCATAGTGATTGGTGACATGCAGCGTGATGCCGGCGTTCTGTGCCAGCGCCTGGAAGAACTCGCGCACGAGTTCGGTGTCGAAGGTGCCGATCTTGGGCGAGGAAAACGAAACGTTCCACACCAGGAAGGGACGGCCGGAGACATCGATTGCCGCGCGCGTCAGCGTCTCGTCCATGGCAAGATCGATCGAGGCATAGCGCATGATGCCGCGCCGCTCGCCCAGCGCCTTGGCCAGCGCCTGGCCGAGCGCGATGCCGGTGTCCTCGACCGTGTGGTGGTCGTCTATGTGCAGGTCGCCCGTGGCCCGAACGGTCATGTCGATCAGCGAATGGCGCGCAAGCTGGTCGAGCATATGATCGAAGAAGCCGACGCCGGTCACGATGTCCGATTTGCCGGAGCCGTCGACATGGACCGACACGGCAATGTCGGTTTCCCTGGTCTTGCGGCTGATTTCGGCGGAACGGGGCGACATGGCCTTGTCCTTGTCCGTGAGTTTAAGCGCTTCAGGCGTTCGCCTGCTTGAAAACGAAAGCCTTCTAGCAGCATGATCCGGCGATTGCCAGTTGCCATCCGGGTCGGTATCGAGCGTTTGCAATCACCGCCCCCATGCATACATATGGGCCGATCAAAGTCACTCGTACTGCGCCAATCGCCTTTTGAGGGATGGCGCGAATCGGAGCAGCAAATGTCCAATGAACTGACCATGCACGCCACGACTATCGTGACGGTGCGCAAGGGCAACAAGGTGGTGATCGCCGGCGATGGCCAGGTCAGCCTTGGCCAGACCATCATGAAGGGCAACGCGAGAAAGGTGCGCCGCATCGGCAAGGATGGCAACGTGATCGCCGGTTTCGCCGGTGCCACGGCGGACGCCTTCACGCTTCTGGAGCGGCTCGAAGCCAAGCTCGAACAATATCCCGACCAGTTGACGCGCGCCTGCGTCGAACTCGCCAAGGACTGGCGCACCGACCGCTATCTGCGCCGGCTGGAAGCGATGATGCTGGTGGCCGACAAGTCGGTCTCGCTGGCGCTGACCGGCACCGGCGACGTGCTCGAGCCCGAGCATGGCGTCATGGCCATCGGTTCAGGCGGCAACTATGCGCTGGCTGCGGCCCGCGCCTTGATGGACACAGACAAGGATGCCGAGGAGATCGCGCGCAAGGCGATGCAGATCGCCTCCGACATCTGCGTCTACACCAACAACAATTTCGTCGTCGAAACACTCGATGCCGCCTGAAACAGGCCGGCGTCCATGATCCCGATCCGAAAGACCGCGCAAGCGAAAAATGGAGGCCGGCTTCGGAGAAGATCATGGAAAGACACGAACATAGCTACGATTTTCGGCCGGTGACCCAGAAGGACCTGCCGATGATCGCCGGCTGGCTCGCCGAACCGCATGTCGCTCAATGGTGGGACGATCCAGAGACGGAAATCGCCGAGATTCGCGATCATATCGATTCAATTTCCGTCGAGCCGCTGATCGTGGAACTCGACGGCACGCCTATCGCTTACCTGCAAAGCTACGATCCACACCTGGAAGAAGACCACCCTTATGCCGACCAGCCGTTCGGGACGCTCGGCATCGACCTGTCGATCGGCCGGCCGGAACTGGTCGGCATCGGCCATGGCTCGGCGATGGTGCGCCAGTTCGTCGAGCAGTTGTTCGAGGAAGGCGTGCCGCGCGTCATCATCGATCCCGACCCATCCAATGGCCGCGCCATCCGCGCCTATGAAAAGGCGGGATTCCGCGCAATTGATCGCCGGCAATCCAGATATGGCGACGTCTTGCTGATGGCAATCGATGCGCACGACACGCAAGCGGACAACGGGGAAGCGGGGAATTAACGGATGAACGCAGTTGGCGAGGACAGCACGCTCTCGGCCTATGAAGACAGCTGGCGGATGGGGCTTCTGCTCGTGCTCGCCCTAGTCATTTTCCAGGCCGGAGCCCTCTATGGCATGGGGCATCCGCCGATCTGCACCTGCGGCTATGTCAAGCTCTGGCACGGCGTGGTGAACAGTTCCGAGAATTCCCAGCATATATCGGACTGGTACACGTTCTCGCACATCATCCACGGCTTCCTGTTCTATGCGCTGGCCAGGTTCCTGTTTCCGCGTTCGCCGGTTGGCTTGCGGCTGGCTTTCGCCGTCTTCATAGAAGGCGGCTGGGAGCTGATCGAGAACAGCCCGTTCATCATAGAGCGCTACCGCGCCGGCACCATCTCGCTCGACTATTACGGCGACAGCATCATCAATTCGGTGTCGGACACGCTGGCCATGGTGCTGGGATTTGTGATGGCGCGAAGGCTACCTATATGGGTGATCGTCAGCCTCGCCATCCTTTTCGAACTGGGTACGGGCTACCTTATCCGGGACAATCTGACACTCAACGTGATCATGCTGCTGCATCCGTTCGAGGCCATCAAGCAGTGGCAAAGTGGAATTTAGTGATATGAGCACATTTTCTCCCCGCGAAATCGTTTCGGAACTCGACCGCTTCATCATTGGCCAGAAAGACGCCAAGCGTGCCGTGGCCATCGCCTTGCGCAACCGCTGGCGCCGCCAGCAGCTGGAAGGCCAGATGCGCGAAGAGGTGATGCCGAAGAACATTCTCATGATCGGGCCGACCGGCGTCGGCAAGACCGAAATCTCGCGCCGCCTGGCGCGGCTGGCCGGTGCGCCCTTCGTCAAGGTCGAGGCAACCAAATTCACCGAGGTCGGCTATGTCGGCCGCGATGTCGAGCAGATCGTGCGCGACCTCGTCGAGGTCGCCATCGGCCTGGTGCGCGAGAAGATGCGTGAGGACGTCAAGGCGCGCGCCCATGTCAACGCCGAGGAACGCGTGCTGGAGGCGCTGGTCGGCAAGACTGCCAGCCCTGCGACGCGCGATTCTTTCCGCAAGAAGCTGCGCGAGGGCGAACTCGACGACAAGGAGATCGAGATCGAAGTGTCCGACACCGGCAATGGCGGCATGCCCGGCTTCGAGATTCCCGGCATGCCGGGCGCCAATATCGGCGTGCTCAATATCAACGACATGCTGTCCAAGGCAATGGGCGGCAAGAAGACCAAATTGCGCAAGACGACGGTGAAGGAATCCTACGACCTGCTGGTCAACGACGAGTCCGACAAGCTGCTCGACCAGGACGAGGTGGTTCGCCGGGCGCTGGACGCCGCGGAAAATGACGGCATCGTCTTCCTCGACGAGATCGACAAGATTGCGGCCCGGTCGGACATCTCCGGCGGCCCTTCGCGCGAAGGCGTGCAGCGCGACTTGCTGCCGCTGGTCGAAGGCACCACGGTGGCGACCAAATATGGGCCGTTGAAGACGGATCACATCCTGTTCATCGCATCGGGTGCGTTCCACGTCTCGAAGCCGTCCGACCTTTTGCCAGAGCTGCAGGGCCGCCTGCCGATCCGCGTCGAATTGCGCGCGCTGGAGAAAGAGGACTTCGTCCGCATCCTGACCGAGACGGAAGCGAGCCTCATCAAGCAGTATATCGCGCTGATGAAGACCGAAGGCGTCGACCTGAACTTCACCGACGACGCCATCGATTCGCTGGCCGGCATCGCCGTCGACCTCAACGCCAGCGTCGAGAACATCGGCGCGAGGCGTTTGCAGACGGTGATGGAGCGCGTGCTGGACGAGATCTCCTACGACGCGCCGGACCGCAACGGCACTGCGGTGACCATCGACGCCGCCTATGTGGAGAAACATGTCGGCGACTTGTCGAGGAACACCGATCTGTCGCGCTTCATTCTTTGAGCAGGCGCGCGCCGGATCGTTCCGGCGCCTGTCGGGCGAATGGATCATGTGTGGCCGGATGGTATCATTCGGCCACCTTTCGTTCTGCCGAGCGCAGGGCCGCTCTCGACTCGACCAGGAGCTTTACCTAGTTTGCGCGGCAATTCTCTAGGCGGCGGGGCGCATGAAAAAACTCATCCCAGTCATTCTCGGCTTGACGCTGGCGGCAACGCTGTTCGGCGCCGACGCGGCAACCCTGGTGCCGCCGGGAAACCGCAATGCCGAGCAGCCCAGCATTCCGGGAGCCTCGAGCCGGCGCACGCAGGCCACCAACACCACGTTCCAGGCAAAATACCGCAAGGTCTATGCGCTGCTGCAGAACGACGCCGACCTGCGCGGCAAGATCAAGAAGGCAGCAAGCGTCTACGGCATCGATCCAATGCACATTGTCGGCGCCATCGTCGGCGAGCACACCTACAATGTCGACGCCTACGACCGGCTGCAGACCTACTACGTCAAGGCGATCTCCTATCTCTCCAGCAAGCTGTCCTTCGCCTATGACGGCGAGGACATCACGGATTTCGTGCAGCGGCCGGAATTCAGGAAATGCGCTGGGATGTCCGACAGTTACGATTTGTGGGAATGCCGCGAGCAGGTGTGGAACCGTTCGTTCCGCGGCAAGACCGTCGGCGGCGAAGACTTTCCCAACGACCGATTCGGCGCCACTTTCTTCCAGCCTTACTATGCCGGCCAGACCTTTGGTCTCGGCCAGCTCAATCCGCTGACCGCGCTCCAGATGAGCGATCTCGTGCACAAGGTTTCGGGCCTGCCGAAGCTCGACGTTGGCGATCCCAATGCGGTCTACAAGACCATCATGGATCCCGACCTGACGCTGCCTTATGTCGCCGCGACGATCCGGAAATCGATCGACGCCTACAAGAGCATTGCCGGCTTCGATATTTCGGGCAATCCGGGCCTGACCGCCACGCTCTACAATGTCGGCAATCCCGAGCAACGCGCCTATGCGCTGAAGGCGGAGAACGACAAGCGCAGCGCCGCCGGCGAGCCTGTGAAGCTGCCGGAGGAGAATTATTACGGCTGGCTGGTCAATGACAAACTGCCGGAGCTGAAGGCGCTTTTCTAAGGGCGGACCCGGCGCGCTGACGTTGATTTGCCAAAGCCGCGCCCCCGATAAAAGCGGAGCTCAGGCCGCCAGCAGCGACTTCAATTTGACGGCCTGCGAACCGAGCGCTTCCGGCGCCGGCCTCGCCCGTTTACCGATCAACATCTCCGCCAGCCTGATGTCGCGGGCGACCGCATTGCCCGGCCCGATGCCGCTGGCGGCCACCAGCCTGCCGTCCTCGGCAAGATGAAAGAGGATGAAGGCGTCCTCGCCGAGATCGCGGCGCACCGTGCTGCGGCCTTCGTCGGAAAGCCCCGCGATCTGCAGGGACAGGCCATATTGATCCGACCAGAACCACGGCACCGCCGCATGTGCCTCGGCGGCGCCGAGCATGTTTTTTGCCGCCAGCGCGCCTTGTTCCTGGGCGTTGCGCCAGGCCTCCAGCCGCACGCGACGGCCGCCATAGACGGCAAGCGGGAACGAACAGCAGTCGCCGGCAGCGAAGATGTCGGGGTCGCTGCTGCGCAGTTCGGCGTCGACTGATATGCCGTTGTCGATGGCCAGTCCCGCTTCGGCGGCAAGAGCCGTCACCGGCACGGCGCCAATGCCGATGATGGCGAGATCGGCGAGGATTTCGCGGCCGCCGGCAAGCGCGATGCGCACCTGCCTGCCGTCGTCGGCGATCGAGGCAATGCCTTCGCCGCACGCTATGTCGACGCCTTCGGCGACGTGGGTGTCATGGACGACCTTGGCGATCTCGGCCGGTACGCCGCGCATCAGGATGCGCGGCTGCGCCTCGATGACGGTGACCGCGGCACCGAGCTTGCGGGCCACCGCGGCGAGTTCGAGGCCGATGAAGCCACCGCCGATGACGGCAATGCGGTTGCCCGCCTTGAGATGGGCGCGGATGGCCAGCGCATCGGCGAAGGTGCGGAGGTAGACGCAGCGCCCGCCAAGGCCGGACATCGGCAGTTTGCGCGGCGTCGAGCCCGTCGCCAGCAGCAGCTTGTCATAGGGCAGGACCGAGCCGTCCGACAGGCGCACAGTATGCGCGGCGCGATCGATCGCTGCAGCCTGAATGGAATGGATATGCCGGATGGACTTTTCGGCGAGGATCTCGTCGCTGGCGATCGCCTTGATCTCGGGCACGCCGCCGGCCATGGCGTCCTTGGACAGAGGCGGCCGTTCATAGGGCAGATGCGGCTCGTCGCCGACCAGCGTCACCGGTCCCTCATAGCCGAGGTCACGCAATGCAAGCGCTGCCCGGCCGCCGCATTCCCCGGCGCCGATGATGACCATTCCGCGCGTCATACCGGTCATCCGATCTGGACGAGGACGCTGCCGGCGTCGACCTTGACCGGATAGGTCCTGAGATTGACGCAGGCCGGCGCGCCCTTGGCCTGGCCTGTCTTGTAGTTGAAGCGGCCATTGTGCTTGGGACATTCGATGATCTCGTCCATGACAAGCCCGTCGGCGAGATGCACCTTTTCGTGCGTACACAGGCCGTCGGTGGCGAAATACTCGTCATCGGGGCTGCGATAGATGGCGTAGCTGCGGCCGCCGTGATCGAACCGCATCACATCTTCTTCGTCGATGTCTCCCACGGCACAGGCCTCGACCCAGTCGCTCATACATTTCTCCCGCGAAATTTCCCGATCGCGCCTCACGGGCGGATATCACTCCGCCGCGGCGTTGAAGGCAGCATTGTCGTTGTGCAGATCCTCGCGATACGGCCTGGCCGTTGGCGGCAGCTCGCGCTTGAGGAAATAATCGTCGTTGCGCAACTGGCGCCAGAAGACAGGCAGCATCTCGCGATAGCCGGCCAGGATCGACGGCGTCGGCGCCGGCAAATCATGCTTGATCAGTTCATGCAGCTTCGGCAGCGCATGGTAGGGCACCATCGGGAACATATGATGCTCGACGTGGTAGTTCATGTTCCAGTAGATGAAACGGCTGATCGGGTTCATGTAGACGGTGCGGCTGTTCAGCCGATGGTCGGTGACGTTGTCGGCAAGGCCGCCATGCTGCAGCAGGCCGACCATGACGTGGTGCCAGGCGCCGTAGAGCCGGGGCAGGCCGACCAGCATCAAGGGCAGGAACGAGCCGGTATAGAGCGCCAGCGCGATGGTAGCGGCATAGATTGCGGTCCAGATGCGTGCAATGCGGATCGCTTTCGGCTGTTCCTGCTCGGGAATAAAGGTCTTTTCGGCCGCGCTGATGTTGCCGGCGGCGTTGCGCAGCATGTCTGACATCGCATGCCAGGCGTCGAGCACACCGACAAAGCCGAGGATGGCGCGCACCAGGTCCGGCGGCCGCATGACCGAGATTTCCGGATCGCGGCCGACGATGATGGTGTCGGTGTGATGGCGCGTGTGGCTCCAGCGCCAGGTCACCGGGTTGCGCATGATCATGAAGCAGGCGACCTGATAGACCCAATCATTCATCCACTGCGTGCGGAAGGCCGTACCATGGCCGCATTCGTGCCAGCGGGAATCCGTGGACGAGCCGTAGAGCACGCCATAGGCGAAGAAGAACGGCACGCACCACCAGGTGCCCCAGAACCAGGCACCGCCGGCGCCGCTGACGATGAGCGCGGCGATCCAGATCGCCGTGTCGCGGAGCGCGGGCGCGTCGGAGCGCTGCATCAGCTCCTTCATCTGCTTGCGGGGAATGTCGGTGTGATACCATTCGGCCGCCGACAGGCCGGTCTCGACGGCCAGCCTGGCGTCGCGGCCGATCAGGCTGTAGTCACGCCGGGACGGCGCAGCATGCATGGTTGCCTCCCTCGGCAAGGGCATCCGCCACGCGAATGCCCGACATTTCCTGACTTCGAGGCTGAAAATAACGCTAGCTCATGATAGACTCAACATCATAAAGATAGTTTCTATCATTTCCTATCATCAAGATGTAGGAAAGATGCACGGTCAAATGAGGACAGACATAGCGAAACGGCCGACCATATCAGATCTGGCGCGCATCTCCGGCGTCAGCGTCGCCACGGTGGACCGGGTGCTCAACAGCCGCCTGCCTGTGCGCGAGGAAACGGCGCGCCGCGTCTATGACGCCGCGACCGAGATCGGCTATCACGCCGCAGGCCTGATCAAGCAGCGTATGCGCCAGGAATTGCCCGAGTATCGGCTGGGTTTCCTGCTGCTTCGGGGCAATGACGTTTTCTATGGCGATTTCGCGCGGGAACTCGAACTCGCGGTCGCACAATCGCAGCGCTTCCGTGGCGTCGCAACCATCGATTTCGCCAGTTCCCTGGCCCCGGATGAGATCGCCGCCCAGATGCGCAGGCTGGCGGCGAAATCGCGGGCGATCGCCGTGGTCGGCCCTGACCATCCGACGCTGACGGCGGTCGTGGAGGCGCTAAAGGCCAGGGGGCAGCCGGTCTTCTCCCTGCTGTCCGACTTCGCCGCCGGCATCCGCGAAGGCTATGTCGGGCTCGACAACCGCAAGGTCGGCCGCACCGCCGCCTGGATGATCTCGAAGGCTGCGAGGAAGCCCGGCAAGGTCGCCCTTTTTGTCGGCAGCCATCGCTTCCACGGCCATGAGCTGCGTGAGATCGGCTTCCGCTCCTTCTTTCGCGAGCATGCGCCGGACTTCAACGTGCTGGAGACGCTGGTCAATCTGGAGGCCAACCAGGTGACCCATGATGCGACGATCGATCTTCTGGGGCGATATCCGGATCTTGTCGGCTGCTACGTCGCCGGCGGCGGCATGGAGGGCGCCGTCTCGGCGCTGCGGACAGCGAAGCCCGCAAGCATGCCGGTGGTCGTCTGCAACGAGATCAACGCCGAATCGCGCGCCGCGCTTGCCGACAACATCCTGACGATGGTGATCTCGACGCCCCTTGCCGCGCTCTGTCGCGAGCTCGTCGATCGGATGGCGCATGCCATCGAAACCGGTGCGGCCAATGCGCCGGGCCAGACATTCCTCCCCTTCGAGATCTATTTGCCGGAAAACATCTGAAGCCATTTCAGGAATGCGCAGCGGTTTTCCGTCCAGGTCGCGTCAGGACGGAAGGTAGGGCGTTTCCATGAAACGATAAAACCCTCGGGCAGCCCGGTCTGCCGCAAACCAGCCGCCTGAAATGATAGAATCCATCAGAGACAGCCGAAAATCGCACGCCCGGATTCGGAATTTCCCTTGACGCCCCGATTCGAAATGGAATAAATATTTCACTGACTGTACATTTTGGTTCTTTCGTTCCGACAACACCTGGTTCGAGCAGGCAGTTCGGCGTTCCAGCCAGTGGTGAACCGCGTTGGAACGAAATGATATCAGGGAGAGATTCCCCGGGGAGATCGGGGATTCCGGATAGATCGGTGCGACCGGACACCCAAAGTGGAGGAGAGATACAATGAAGAAAATGATTTTGGGCGTCGCTTTCGCGGCGCTGATGAGTTCGTCCGCCATGGCCGCCAAGATCGGCGTGTCGATGGCCAAGTTCGACGACAATTTCCTGACCGTGCTGCGCAACGGCATGATCGAGCAGGCCAAGGGCATGAGCGGCGTGGAGCTGCAGGTCGAGGACGCGCAGAACGACGTCGCCAAACAGCTCGACCAGATCAAGAACTTCGCCGCATCAGGGGTCGACGCCATCATCGTCAATCCGGTCGACACCTCGGCCACGCAGGCGATGTCGGATGCCGCGGCCGCCGCAAAGATCCCGCTGGTGTATGTCAACCGTGAACCGGTGAATGTCGACACGCTGCCTGACAACCAGGCCTTCGTCGCTTCGAACGAGGCCGATTCCGGCACGCTCGAAACCAAGGAGGTCTGCCGCCTGTTCAAGGAAGCCGGCAAGAAGGAAGCCAATGTCTATGTGATCATGGGCGAGCTTTCCAACCAGGCAGCCGTGCAGCGCACCAAGGACATCGAGGAGGTGATCGCAACGCCGGATTGCAGCTTCATCAAGATCATCGACAAGCAGACGTCGAACTGGAACCGCGACGAGGCCCAGAACCTGATGACCAACTGGCTGTCGACCGGCAAGCCGTTCGACGGCGTCATCGCCAACAATGACGAAAGCGCCATCGGCGCCATCCAGGCAATGAAGGCCGCCAATGTCGACATGAAGACGGTTGTCGTCGGCGGCGTCGACGCCACGCAGGACGCGCTCGCCGCCATGCAGGCAGGCGACCTCGACGCCACCGTGTTCCAGGACGCGGCCGGCCAGGGCGCCGGCGCGCTCGACGCGGCATTGAAACTGTCCAAGGGCGAGAAGGTCGAACACAAGGTCTACGTGCCCTTCCAACTGGTGACGCCGGCCAACATCGACAAGTTCCTGAAGAAGAACTGAGCGGCGGAACGGTTCACCTCGGGGCGGCGCTCAAAGGACCGGGCGCCGCTCCTCCTCTCGGCGCTTTCATGGCGCCAGGGGCGACCGCGGCTGACGGAGGATAGACGAGTGGCACAGACATCTCATGGCGTCGGCGGGGTCAGCTATGATGCGAAGAAGCGCATATGGCCGGCGGAATTCAACGTCTTCCTGGCGCTCGTCATTCTTGTCGTCATCTTCGAATTGATCGGCCGCGTCTTTCTCGGCGACAGCTTCCTGTTCAACACCCGCAGCAATGTCGGCGGCCTCTTCAACGAGGCGCGGCTACAGATCATCATTCTGCAAGTATCGATCGTCGGCATCATCGCCATCGGCGTGACGCAGGTTATCATATCGGGCGGCATCGACCTGTCGTCGGGCTCGATCGTCGGCGCCACCGCCATGATCGCCATGAGCTTCGCCCAGGTGGCGACGGTCAACGGCAACCCCAATCCCAAGGCGATGTTCCTGGCTCAGGGCTGGACCGACCTGCCGGTCATCGTGCCGGTGCTGGTCGCCATCGGCTGCGGGCTGCTGGCAGGCCTGGTCAACGGCGCCCTGATCGCCTACACGCGCATTCCGCCCTTCATCGCCACGCTAGGCATGATGGTGACCGCGCGCGGCATCGCCAAATGGTGGTCCAAGGGGCAGCCCATCTCGTTCCCGACCGAGAGCTTCGCCGCCATCGGCAAGGGCCTGATGCCCGTCATCATCTTCCTGTCGCTGGCCGTGCTGTTCCAGCTGATCATGACCTACACACGATACGGCAAGCATTGCTACGCGATCGGCTCCAACGAGGATGCCGCGCGCATGTCCGGCATCAAGATCGCCAACCACAAGATCCTGGTCTACGTCATCGCCGGCATACTCGCGTCGCTCGCCGCGGTGGTGCTGTCTTCCAAGAACCTCACCGCCCAGGCCGGCATGGGCGTGATGTACGAACTCGACGCCATCGCCATGGCGGTCATCGGCGGCGTATCGCTGTCGGGCGGCCGCGGCTCGATCATCGGCACGGTGATCGGCGCGCTGATCTTCGGCGTCATCATCTCCGGCTTCACCTTCCTGCGCCTCGACGCCTACTACCAGGAGATGGTCAAGGGCGTGATCATCGTCGGCGCCGTCGTTCTCGACCAGTGGCGCCAACGCCTGCGGGCATTGAGGGCTTGACCATGTCAGACATCGTCCTGAAGACCGAAAACCTGACCAAGCGCTATGGCGGCGTGCAGGCGCTGGAAGGCGCGAATTTCGAGCTGCGCAAGGGCGAACACGTCGCCATCATGGGCGACAATGGCGCCGGCAAGTCGACTTTCGTGCGCCAGATCACCGCCGTCGAGCAACCGACCAGCGGCCAGATCTGGTTCGACGGCAAGCAAGTCAATTTTTCGGGCCCTATCGAGGCGCGCGAGGCCGGCATCGAGACCGTGTTCCAGAACCTGGCGCTGGCCGACGACCTCGACGTGCCGTCGAACCTGTTCCTTGGCCGAGAAAAAGTGCTGTTCAATCTGGGACCGTTTTCGATCCTGGACCGCCGGGGGATGCGCAAGGCGACCGAAGCGGCGCTGGTGCGCACGGCGGTGAAAATCCCCAACCTGTCGAACACCATCCGCCATATGTCGGGCGGCCAGCGGCAATGCGTGGCGATCGCCCGGACCGCGACCTTCGCCTCCAAGCTGATCATCATGGACGAGCCGACGGCGGCACTCGGCGTGCAGGAGACCGCGCAGGTCGAGAACATCATCCGCACGCTGAAGGACAATGGCGAGCCGCTGATCCTGATCAGCCACAATATGCGCCAGGTGTTCGACCTTTGCGACCGCATCGTCGTCTTCCGGCGTGGCCGCATCGTCGCCAATTTGCGCAAGGAGAACACCGACGGAAACGATATCGTTTCCTACATCACCGGCGCCAAGACCGGAGAGGCCGAACTCGCGGCCTAGGCCGGGCGCGGAGGCGGCGGTCATCGCCTCCCTGTCGATCTTGTCTTGACCGGAAAAACACCTGCGCGCATGACCGGCGCCCCGCCAACCTTCGAACCATTCCCCAGAGGAAATTTCCATGACTCTCCGCTTCGCCCTCCTCGGTGCCGGCCGCATCGGCAAGGTCCACGCCCGCGCCGTCGGCTCCAATCCGCAGGCCAAACTGGTCGCCGTTGCCGACGCTTTCGAGAAGGCGGCGAGCGAACTCGCCACGGCCTACGGCGCCGAGGTGCGCACCATCGATGCCATCGAGAAATCCGGGGACATCGACGCGGTCGTGATCTGCACGCCGACCGACACCCATGCCGACCTGATCGAGCGCTTCGCCAAGGCCGGCAAGGCGATCTTCTGCGAGAAACCGATCGACCTCGACGTCAAGCGGGTCGAGCAGTGCCTGGCCGTGGTCGAGAAGGCCAAGGCGACGCTGATGGTCGGCTTCAACAGGCGCTTCGACCCGCACTTCGCTGCGGTGCGCAAGGCAATCGATGACGGCGCCATCGGCACGGTCGAGATGGTGACCATCACGTCGCGCGATCCGGGCGCACCGCCGATCGACTACATCGCGCGCTCCGGCGGAATCTTTCGCGACATGACCATCCATGATTTCGACATGGCGCGCTTCCTGCTCGGCGAAGAGCCGGTGGCGGTCAGTGCGCATGCCTCGGTGCTGGTCGACAAGAAGATCGGCGAGGCCGGCGATTTCGACTCGGTCAGCGTCATCCTCGAAACCGCGTCGGGCAAGCAGGCCGTCATCTCCAATTCCCGCCGCGCCACTTATGGCTACGACCAGCGCATCGAGGTGCATGGCTCGAAAGGCATGGTCGCGGCCGAAAACCAGCGGCCGGTGTCGATCGAACTGGCCAATGAAAAGGGCTATACCCGCCCGCCGCTGCACGATTTCTTCATGACCCGCTACCTCGACGCCTATGCCATCGAGATTGCGTCCTTCATCGCCGCCGCGACGTCGGGCAAGAAGGCGGCACCGAGCGGGACGGACGGACTCATCGCACTTCGGCTGGCGGATGCGGCGCTGAAATCGGCGACATCAGGCCAGACCGTCCGCCTCGACAAGTAACGACTTAAAGCACAGGAGCAGAGCGATGAGCGCATCAGCCGATCGCAATTCACAAACGCGCGCCATCGTCACCGGCGGCGCACAAGGCATAGGCTTCGCGGTCGCCGAGGCATTGGCGGACGAAGGCTGCCGGGCGCTGGCCCTGATCGGCCGCTCGCAGGAAAAGGGCGGCAAGGCAGTCGCCAGCCTCAAGAAGTCGGGCGTCGACGCGATCTTCATCAGCGCCGATGTCTCCAAGGTGGCCGACTGCAAGCGCGCCGTCGCCACCGCGCTTTCGCATTTCGGCACCATCAACGCCCTGGTCAACGCCGCCGCCACATCCGCGCGCGGCTCGCTGGTGGAGACCAGCGAGGAGCTGTTCGACACTATCTTCGACACCAATGTGCGAGGACCCTTCTTCCTGATGCAGGGCGTGGTGGCGCATCTGCTTGAGAAAAAGGCCCCCGGATCGATCGTCAACGTGCTGTCGATGTCGGCGCATACCGGCCAGTCGTTCCTGACACCCTATTCGACCAGCAAGGGCGCTCTGATGACGCTGACCAAGAATGTCGCCAACGCCTATCGCTTCAATCGCATCCGCTGCAACGCCGTGCTGCCCGGCTGGATGGACACCGAGGGCGAGGATATCGTGCAGAAGAAATGGCATGACGCACCCGACGACTGGCTCGAGAAGGCCGAGGCCGCGCAGCCGATGGGGCAGCTGGTGAAGCCGGACCAGCTTGCCCGGCTGATCAGCTACATGGTCAGCCCGCAATCCGGCGTGATGACCGGCTCGCTGGTCGACTACGACCAGAGCATCGCTGGGGCGTCGCCGGAATAGCGGCCGCGTAAGCGAAACCGTTAACCAGGTCGTCATCCACGGGCGGAGCAAGGAGCGCAGCGACGCGGCGCAGACCCGAGGATCCATGCCGCGACTTCCGGGCCGTCGCTACGGCGCAAGATTCTGCACCGCAGCACTCTCCCGTCTAGGTCGCGGCATAGATCCCAGGGTCTCCGCGACGGAGCTTCGCTCCTGCTTCGCTCTAGAATGACGAAATCGCAAAGGCTCGGCCCTCACCTGAAATTGCTTGCTACCAGGGTACGTGACAAAACCCGCCGCTTCGACTATATGAGCCGCATGATCCACCTGACCGCCACCTATTGGTACTTTAGCAGCTCGCTGGCGGCGGGAGGATTGCGCTCGATCTGAAGATTGCAGCAAACAGTCCGACAAGCCGCCAGACCTGGCGGCTTTTTTGTTTTCAGCCGGCAGGTCTCCCAACCAGGAGCAGAAGCCGTGTTGACCACCACAGACGACCTTCGGGTCAAGGAACTGAGACTGCTGAGCACGCCGGAAGAGGTGATGCGCGAGATACCGCGCTCACTCACGGCGACGCGCACCGTTGCCGCCTCGCGCAACGCCATCCACTCCATCCTGACCGGGGCCGACGACCGACTTGTTGTCATCGTCGGCCCTTGTTCCATCCACGATCCGGTCGCGGCCGTTGACTATGCCAGCCGTCTGGCGGCGCTGCGCGAAGCTCTGTCCGACCGGCTCGAGATCGTGATGCGGGTCTATTTCGAAAAGCCGCGCACGACGGTCGGCTGGAAGGGCCTGATCAACGACCCCGACCTCGACGGCAGTTTCAACATCGACAAGGGGCTGCGGATGGCCCGCAATGTGCTGTCGGCCGTCAACAATCTGGGCCTGCCGGCGGCGACCGAATTCCTCGACATGACGACGCCGCAATACATCGCCGACCTCGTCGCCTGGGGCGCGATCGGCGCGCGCACGACCGAGAGCCAGATCCATCGCGAGCTGGCCTCGGGCCTGTCCTGTCCGGTCGGCTTCAAGAACGGCACCGACGGCAATCTCAGGATCGCCGCCGAGGCGGTGAAGTCGGCCGCGCAGCCGCATCATTTCATGGCGGTGACCAAGGGCGGACGCAGCGCCATCGCGGCAACGACCGGAAACGAGGATTGCCATGTCATCCTGCGTGGCGGCGTTCAGCCCAACTATGACGCGGCAAGCGTCGAGGCCGCCTCGGTCGAACTCGCCCGCATCGGTATCGCGCCCCGCCTGATGATCGATGTCAGCCATGCCAACTCAGCCAAGAAGCCGGAGATCCAGCCCAAGGTCGCGGCTGACGTGGCGGGACAGGTCGCGGCGGGGGACGAGCGCATTATCGGCGTCATGATCGAGAGCAATCTCGTCGCCGGCCGGCAGGATGTCGTGCCGGGCAAGCAGCTCGTCTACGGCCAGAGCATCACCGATGGCTGCATCGACTGGGCGGCCACGGAGACGGTGCTGCACGGCCTTGCCGGCGCCGTGGAATGGCGCCGGTCGGCGCGCCGCGCCTTGATGGAGAGCCGGCAGGGCGCCGCCTGATCCGGTTGGAGCATAAGGGCGGCGTTTCCGGTTTCAGCCCAGGACCACGCCGCCCTAGGGCCCGCAGCGCTCCACCTCACTTGCACGCCTCCGACCCGCGTGTTACATACTGAACCAAATGGTTCAGTATTCCGCGACCCGCCTGGATGCCTCGTTCGCCGCGCTTTCGGACGCCACCCGGCGCGGCGTTCTGGAGCAGCTCGGCCGTGCGGACGCTTCGATCACGGACTTGGCCCAGAAATTCCACATGACCCTCACGGGCATGAAGAAGCATGTCGGCGTCCTGGAGCAGGCGGGACTCGTCACGACGCGGAAGGTCGGGCGCGTGCGGACCTGCAAGCTGGGCCTGCGCCGCCTGGAGGATGAGGCGGAATGGATCGAGAGATACCGGCAGCTCTGGGCCGCACGCTTCGACGAGCTGGACAAGGTTGTCGAGGAATTGAAACGCAAGGAGGAAGTCGATGGACGCAGGAAGAGCGAGTGAGGCCAAACGCACGACGGTGGAACGGAGGTCCGACCGGGAGTTGGTCGTTACGCGAAGCTTCGACGCGCCTGCGCGCGTCGTGTTCGAGGCGTGGACCAAGCCTGAGCTGTTCAAGCAGTGGTGGGTGCCGAAGTCGATGGGCATGTTCCTGCGTTCCTGCGAGATGGATGTTCGTGTGGGAGGCGGGTACCGTTTGGTGTTCGGGCATGACGGCTCGAACCCTGCCGAGTTCTTCGGCAGGTATCTCGAAGTGACACCGCACTCGCGCCTCGTCTGGACCAATGACGAAGGGGGTGAGGGTGGACCCGTCACCACGGTGACCTTCGAGGAAAAAGGCGGCAAGACGCTGCTGGTCATGCGCGAGCTCTATCCCTCGAAGGAAGCCCTCGACGCCGGCGCCGGGGCGGCGGATGCGATGTCCGAGCAGTTCGAGCAGCTGGACGAGCTTCTCGCCACGCAGCAGGGCGCCGCCTGATTCGGCCGGAGTCCCAGGTGAAGGGCGGCGGGTCGGGTCCAACCCAAGACTACGCCGCCCTCAGCCCTTCCCATGCGGTGAACACGGACACCGCGAAGAGCAGCAGCCCAGCCGCCCGGCCGGCAAGGATGGTCGCCCGCGGATTGGCGATCAGCAACTTGCGGCTGCGGCCGGCCGATATTGCGAGCCCGCCATAGATCGCGGCCTGCGTCAGCACGGTCAGCAGGCCCATCACCGTCGCCTGCATCCAGATCGGGCCGTAGTCCGTTCTCAGGAACTGCGGATAGACGGCAAGGACGAACAGGTAGGCCTTCGGATTGATCAGGCAGGTCACAAGGCCTTGGCGAAACGCCTTCCATGCCGAGCGGCTGCCGGCGGGCCCGTCGCGACCGACAGTGATGGAGCTGCGCATCAGCGTGATGCCGATGAAGGCCATGTAGGCGGCGCCTGCAATCAACAGCGGCTTGAACAGGATCGGCAAAAAATGCATCAGCAGGCCGACGCCGATCGCGCCGTTCAGCGTGTGCACCATGCCGCCGACCATGATGCCGCCGGTCGCGGCAAGGCCCCTGTCGCGCCCGCCCGTCAGCGCATTGGCCAGCACGAACAGCATGTCCATGCCCGGAACGGCGATGATGCCGAACAGCAGGATAAAGAACAGCCAGAGATTTTCAGCATAGCTCATGTCAGTAGCCTGTCGCCTCGCTCGGCCCAGCCGCAGCGGAACCTGTTGATTTTCAAAGGTGACGATACGCTCGATCTATCGCGACATCGCAGCGCTTCAGGCCATGCGCGTGCCGATCGAGGGCGGGAGGAGCATCGGCTATATCCTGCGCCCCGGCTTCGACTTGCCGCCTCTGATGTTTTCGATCGAGGAGATGGAGGCGATCGTGCTGTCACTGGCGCTGCTGGAGCGCACGGGCGACGACGAGCTCAAGCAGGCAGCCAGCGCGTCGGCGCCAAGATCGCCGGCGCGGTACCGCCGCCTTTGCGCCAGACCCTCGACGGCAATGCGCTGCATGCGTGGGGATTCGCCGCGCCCTCTGCAGGTGCGATCGACCTGGCGCTGGTGCGCCGCGCCATACGCGACGAGGATTACCGGCCGACAGGACTCCGCTTCAAGGATCATGCGCCTTATTCTCGGTGAGCTTCACGACCAGTCCTCCCACTTGGCGAGCGAGGCATAGTATTCGTTCAGGCGGGTGGCGCTATCGGCGGTAAGAAACCGTAGCCGGCCGTCAGGGTAGCTCATCGCTTCGGCACCGCCCTTACAGCGGCGATCCGGCCCCAGCTTGCAACGGGTTGCGGCCTCTTCATCGGTAAGCGATCCACACACAGAGCAGGCCCGGTGCTCGTATTCGAGTTCGGGCCTCGGCGTGCGAGGAAGCAGAGACGGGAAGTCGTTCATAGAGAGCATGCGCTTTCTCCAAAATTGCCACCACTGGCGGCGCGGCGGTCTAGCCGGGCCGGGATGCGGTTCGTAGTGCTTGGGCAGCACAAAGAGGCGCCCGCCATTGTGGTTCTTCAGGATTAACATACCCCTCTCCCAGCCGATCACTTCGTAGAAGGCATCGGGGTTTCGCACCGGAGAGATCGGAGAAACGTATCTCGTGATCTGGGCACTCTCATTCAAGAACGCCGTCACGAGGGCATCCTTGACCGGATTTTCGTATTCAGGGTAGATGAAGTCTTTGATTGTCTGAAAAGCCGCGTGCGTCGCTGCTTCAGCACGCCATAGGCTTGCTGATAGCCGTTCATTTGCCACTGGTAGTTCCCCCTTATTTAAGCCCCGGGGCTTTGTATTGTTTTGCCGGCGCCAATTCAACATTTGCGAGCCGACACACTGCCGCACGTCGCGGCGAAATGTGCGGTTTTGATTAGGCCAGAGGGACTCGCCGACCCCAACCATCAGTCAGCGCCCCCTGTTCACGCGAGTAGCGCAGAAACTTCTCGACCTTTGTCTTCTTTTCCGTCTTCCACTGCTCATCGAAGGGCTCGAAGGGCACGGGAACTAAGCCCTCGTCGATCGCCGTCTCCAAACGGCGACCAGATCCAGGAATTCCTCGTAGATGCGGAATGCGTTGTCGATCTGCTGCCCCGGCTGGACCTCCTTAAGGCCGAAGCGCAGCGCCTTTGAGCAGCGTTGCGAGACTTCGACGCCTTCCTCGCCAAGGATGGTCACAAGATGCTCGTGCCGGTTCATGTCAGAATCCGAAGTTGTTGAACGGATTTGCCGGACTGGTCGGGTTGAGGGGATTGGTCGGGTTGAGCGGCGAGAGGGGGTTCGCCGGGTTCACCAGGCTATTGTCCCACTCGCGCCGGCGGCGCTCCTCTTCCTCGTTGCGCCTACGCCGCTCGTCGTCTTGCTTATGCTGCCATCTCCGTTACCTTCGTCGTCTTGTTGGGCATCTTCTCGATCAGCATCACCTGCTTGACGTGATCCCGCATTTCATTGTGGCTGATGACGAACACCGAGCCACGCTCGCGCGCCTTCTCCTCAAGGATCATCGTCAGCCGCTCCAGGCCGGCGGGGTCGAGCGCGTCGTCAATCTCGTCGCCGATGAACAGGTCGATCGGCTTGGACGCCCTGGTCGCCACGAGATCCTGGAGCGCCAGCGCGGTCGCGATCCGGACCTTGCGCTTCTCACCGCCCGACAGGCCCTTGAAAATCTTGCCGCCGGTCGCATTGGTGACGGAACGCGATCGGTTGCGGCAGATCTGGGTCAATGGGTGGGAAGTCAACGCAGCGGCCGTCGGCTAAACCGACCAGCGGAGCGAACCTTACCTTACATCCACCCAGCGCTTCTCCTCGAACGATCGCGCCATCGCATGCACGGTGCGCTCGATCTCCAGACCTTCGTCGAATTCGATGAGCCGCGCCGGTCTGCCGGCGAGCCGGGTCAGCAGTTCATGGCATTCGATGATCTTGAGATCGTTGAAGCCGAGGCTATGCCCGGGCGCGGGCACGAACAGATCGTAGGGCTTGTGCTGTGGCGACACGAGGATGGTGCGATAGCCCTGTTCGGTCGGGCGATCCGATGTGAGGTAGAGCTGGAACTCGTTCATCCGCTCCTGGTCGAACAGGATCGAGCCCTTGGAGCCGAAGATCTGGACGGCGATGCGGCCCTTGCGGCCCCAGGCCGAGCGGTTGACCAGAAGCGTACCGGCGATGCCGTTCTCCAGATGCATCAGCACGGAGGCAATGTCGTAGGTCTCGACCGCGCGGCGGCCGCCGGCGGCCAGCTTGCGGTCGGCATAGGGCTTGGCCATGTCGCAGATGACGCTGGCGACGCGGCCGAACAGGGCCGACACCAGCGACAGCGGATGCACGGCGAAATCATCAAGCGCGCCATAGCCGGAAGATGCTTCGTGCTTCCAGAAGAACAGCGCCTCGGGATCGGCCATGAAATCCTCGTCCATCTCGATGCGCAGATGGTTGACCTCGCCGATGATCTTTTCGTCCAGCAGCGCGCCGATATGGCGGATGGCCGGGCTCTGGATGTAGTTGTAACCGAGCGCCGCGACCTTGTCGGATTTCTTCGCCGCGGCCGCCATCGCCTCGGCTTCGGCGAAGCTCGGCGCCATCGGCTTTTCGCACCACAAATGCTTGCCGGCCTCGAGAACTGCGATGGCCATTTCCGGATGGAACTGGTTGGGCGTGGTGAGCGAGACGACGTCCACTTCGGGATCGTTGACGACGGCGCGCCAGTCACCGGACGCCCTGGCGAAACCGAACTCGCCGGCCTTGCGCCTGGCGAGATCCTCATTGACCTCGCCGAGATGGACAAGCCGCGGTTTGGTCATGTCGGGAAAGACGGCGCCGACGGCACTCCACGCGATGGCGTGGCACTTGCCCATAAATCCCGTGCCAATAAGACCGACGCCGACCATTTTCCGTTCCTCCACCGTCATAGATGCTACGTGGATGAATTAGTCCATTTTTGTTCGGAATGGAATGTCTGCCTCATTTTTTATGGTGTTCTTGCGCAGCCTCGCTATGATGGGGCAGAGAGGACGCTTCACCGATGAGCTTGGACGGGCCGACGATGGACGAACGGGTACCTCGCGACTTCGAGACGCTGCGCGCCACGATCCTCGATCGGCGCGAAAGCCTGCCCAAGCGCATCGCCCAGATCGCCGCTTATGCGCTCGACAATCCCGACGATATCGCCTTCGGCACCGCCGCCAGCATTGCCGCCTCGGCCGGCGTGCAGCCCTCGACGCTGATCCGCTTTGCCCAGCAGCTCGGCTTTGACGGCTTCACCAGCCTGCAGCAGGTGTTTCGCGAACGGCTGCGCGAGCGCAACTCCTCCTATGACGAACGGCTGCAGGCGCTGCGCGCCAAGGCCGAGGGCGGCGCCGGCCACCGGGCGATCTTCGACGGCTTCGTCGCCGCCGCCAGCACCTCGCTCAACGACATTTCGCGCACGCTGGACGACGCGCATCTGGAAGAAGCGATTTCCCTGCTGGCCAAGGCACAGACCATCTATGTGCTGGCCAAGCGGCGCTCCTATCCGGTGGCGTCCTACATCGCCTATGCGCTTGGCAAGCTGAAGATCCGCAACCAGCTGATCGAATCAGCCGCCGGCCTCAACGCCGAGATGGTCAGCTTTGCGACGCCCGCGGATGCCGTCGTCGCCATTTCCTTCTCGCCCTATGCGCCGGCCACGATCGAGGAGGCGCGCACGATTTCGGAACAGGGCGTGCCGATCATTGCCATCACCGACAGCTCGTTTTCACCGCTTGCTCAGTTCGCCAGCGTCTGGTTCGAGGTTGCCGAGGCGGATTTTGCCGGCTTCCGCTCGCTATCGGCGACGATGGCGCTGGCCATGGCGCTGACCGTTGGCGTCGGCGAGAAGCGGCGCAACCCCGGCAAAGGGCGCAAGGCCTGAGTGGAAGGCAAAAGGCGATTTTAGATCGGGGAATGCTCATTCCATATTGACTATGGATTGGAATTATTATTTCATATTTTTCGGCGCCACGCTGCCGCTCGCGCGTGTACCCCAACATAACAGGCCCGACGGGAGGTTCCAATGAGCGAAGCCGTGGACGCGAAATACGCTGCGCTCGACGTCATCACCATCGGGCGGGCTTCCGTCGACCTCTATGGCCAGCAGATCGGCTCGCGGCTGGAGGACATCACCTCCTTCGCCAAGTCGGTGGGCGGCTGCCCGGCCAACATCTCGGTCGGCACGGCGCGGCTCGGCCTGCGTTCGGCGCTGCTGACGCGGGTCGGTGACGAGCAGATGGGCCGCTTCATCCGTGAACAATTGAAGCGCGAAGGCGTCAACACCGACGGGCTGAAGACCGACAAGGAGCGATTGACCGCGCTGGTGCTGCTTTCGGTCGAGAGCGAAGGCGTTTCGCCGATGATCTTCTACCGCTCCGACTGCGCCGACATGGCGCTGGCCGAGGAGGACATCGACGAGACGTTTATTTCCTCGGCTCGCGCGGTCGTCGTCACCGGCACGCATTTTTCCCGGCCCAACAGCGATGCCGCCCAGCGCAAGGCGATCCGCATCATGAAGGCCAAGGGCGGCAAGGTCGTGTTCGACATCGACTACCGGCCGAACCTCTGGGGCCTGGCCGGCCACGCCGAGGGTTTTGAGCGCTACGTCAAGTCCGACCGCGTCTCGGCGCAGTTGAAGACGGTGCTGCCCGATTGCGACCTCGTCGTGGGCACCGAGGAAGAGATCATGATCGCCTCGGGCGCCGACGACTGCCTGAGCGCCCTGAAGACGATCCGTTCGCTGTCCCCGGCCACCATCGTCTTGAAGCGCGGCGCCATGGGCTGCATCGTCTATGACGGGCCTATCAGCGACGATCTCGAGGACGGCGTGGTCGGCAAGGGTTTTCCGATCGAGATCTACAACGTGCTTGGCGCCGGCGATGCCTTCATGTCGGGCTTCCTACGCGGCTGGCTGGGCGGCGAAAGCCTTGCCACGGCGGCGACCTGGGCCAATGCCTGCGGCGCCTTCGCCGTGTCGCGGCTGTTGTGTGCGCCGGAATATCCGACCTTCGAGGAATTGCAGTTCTTCCTCAAACACGGCAGCAGGCATCTGGCCTTGCGCAAGGACGAGGCGATCAACCACATCCACTGGGCAACGACGCGCCGGCACGACATTCCCTCGCTGATGGCGTTCGCCTGCGATCACCGGGTGCAGCTCGAGGACGTCGCGGCCAAGACCGGCGCCGATGCCTCGCGCATCGAGGATTTCAAGGTGCTGACGGTGAAGGCGGCGGCCAAGGTCGCCGCCGGACGCGACGGCTACGGCATGCTGCTTGACGAGCGACATGGCCGCGAGGCGATGTTCGAATTCGCCAGGCATTCCTTTGCCTGGCTCGGGCGGCCGGTGGAGTTGCCGGGCTCGCGGCCGCTGCGTTTCGAATTCTCGCAGGATATCGGCTCGCAGCTCACCGAATGGCCGGTCGAACACTGCATCAAATGCCTGTGCTTCTATCATCCCGACGATCCGCCGGGCTTGAAGGAGGAACAGCAGCAGAAATTACGCACTCTGTTCGAGGCCGCGCGGAAAGTGGGCAGGGAGCTTCTCATCGAGATCATCGCCGGCAAGCACGGCAAGCTCGACGACACGACCATCCCGCGTGCGCTTGAGGAACTCTATGCGCTCGGCATCAAGCCGGATTGGTGGAAGCTCGAACCGCAGGCATCCGCAGGCGCGTGGACGAAGATCGAGGCCGTGATCCTGAAGAACGACCCCTGGTGCCGCGGCGTCGTGCTGCTCGGCCTGGAGGCGCCGCAGGACGAGTTGGAGGCCGCCTTCGCAGCGACGGCCAAGGCGCCTATCGTGAAGGGTTTCGCGGTCGGCCGCACCATCTTCATCAACGCCGCCGAACAATGGCTTTCCGGCAGGATGTCGGACGACGAAGCGGTTGCCGACATGGCATCGCGCTTCGAGCAGCTGACCGAGGCATGGCTTGCCGCGCGCGGCCGTAAAGCAGCATAAGAAGGCACGGGCACTGGGACTGCGGAGGAAACCAATGAGCAAGACAATCCGCCTGACGATGGCGCAGGCGCTGACCCGTTTCCTGAGCAAACAGAAGACCGAGATCGACGGCGCAAGGGTACCGATCTTCGGCGGCGTCTGGGCCATCTTCGGCCACGGCAATGTTGCCGGCATCGGCGAGGCGCTCTACCAAGTGCGCGACGAACTGCCGACCTTCCGCGCCCACAATGAACAGGCGATGGCGCATGCGGCGATCGCCTATGGCAAGGCCAATTTCCGTCGCCGCTTCATGGCCGCCACCTCTTCGATCGGACCCGGCGCGCTCAACATGGTGACGGCGGCGGCACTTGCGCATGTAAACAGGTTGCCTGTCCTGTTTCTGCCGGGCGACGTCTTCGCCAACCGCATTCCTGACCCGGTGCTGCAGCAGGCCGAGGATTTTTCCGACGGCACGGCGACGGTCAATGACTGTTTTCGTCCGGTGTCGCGCTATTTCGACCGTATCACGCGGCCGGAGCAGATCATCCCGGCGCTTAACCGCGCCATGGCCGTGCTGACCGATCCGGCCGAATGCGGGCCGGTGACCTTGTCGCTCTGCCAGGACGTGCAGGCCGAGGCCTATGACTATCCCGAGAGCTTCTTTGCCGAACGGGTCTGGCGCCAGCGCCGGCCGCGCCCGGATCGGGCTGAATTGGCGGCTGCGGTTGCAGCGCTGAAGAGCGCAAGCAAGCCGCTGGTGATCGCCGGCGGCGGCGTGCTCTATTCTCGGGCCTCGGACGAACTGGCGAAATTCGTTGAAGGCGCCGGCATTCCGGTCTGCGAAACGCAGGGCGGCAAATCCTCGCTGCCGGACGATCATCCGCTCAACATGGCGGCGATCGGCGTCACCGGCACGCCGGCCGCCAACCGGCTGGCGGAAGAGGCCGATGTCGTGCTCGCCATCGGCACGCGCCTGCAGGATTTCACCACCGGCTCCTGGGCGCTGTTCAAGAATTCGGGCAAGACCATCATCGGCTTGAATGTGCAGCCTTTCGATGCCGGCAAGCATCGGGCATCGCCGCTGGTCGCCGACGCGGCCGAAGGCTTGGCCGAACTCGGTGCCGCGCTGAAGGGTTGGAAGGCGCCATCCGCCTGGACCGACAATGCGGCAGCCGGCAAGAAGGAATGGCAGGCCGAAGCCGCCAAGGTGACGGCGTCGACCAATGCCGCCTACCCTTCCGACGCGCAGGTGATCGGCGCCGTGCAACGCGCCATGGGCTCCGGCGTGACGCTGCTCAACGCCGCCGGCGGGCTGCCGGGCGAATTGCACAAGCTTTGGCAGGCCGGCGCGCCCGGCTCGTATCATGCCGAATACGGCTTCTCGACCATGGGTTACGAGATTGCCGGCGGGCTCGGCACCAAGATGGCCAAGCCCGGGGAAGAGGTCGTCGTCATGATCGGCGACGGCTCTTATCTGATGCTCAATTCCGAGATCGCCACCTCGGTGATGCTCGGCCTGAAGCTAACCATCGTGCTGCTCGACAACAGGGGTTTTGGCTGCATCAACCGGCTGCAGATGGCGACCGGCGGCGCCAACTTCAACAATCTCCTGAAGGACGCGCGCCACGAGGTGCTGCCCGACGTCGACTTTGCCGCGCACGCCGCGAGCATGGGGGCGATCGCCGAGAAGGTCTCGTCGATCGCAGGGCTGGAGACGGCGCTGGCTCAGGCGAAAGGCAACGACCGCACCACGGTGCTGGTCATCGACACCGATCCGCTGGTCTCCACCGATGCCGGCGGCCACTGGTGGGACGTGGCGGTGCCGGAAGTCTCCGAGCGCAGCCAAGTGAACGCGGCGCGCAAGGTCTATGACGAGAAGCGGCGGATGCAGAGCGTCGGCGATTGATCTCGGCGCTGCCCACCCCCTACCTCTCCTTGTGGGGAGGTCGGACCGAAGGTCCGGGTAGGGTCTGGCGCCGCACCCCCACCCCGCTGCTTCGCAGCGACCCTCCCCACAAGGGGGAGGGTGAACAAGAACCGGAGTGACGACTTGAAAGCCAAACTGGGCATGTCCCCCATCGCGTGGTGGAACGACGATCTTGCGGAACTCAGCGACGACGTGTCGTTGGAGGAGTGCCTACGCCAGTCGCGTTCGGCCGGCTTCACCGGCATGGAGATGGGACGGCGCTTTCCCAAGGACCCCAAGGTGATGCTGCCGATCCTGAAGGCGGCTGACGTCACGCTGTGCGGCGGCTGGTTCTCGGGCACGCTGGTCGACGAGGAGATGAGCAAGAACAAGGATCGCATCCAGCCGATGATCGACCTGTTCAAGGCGGTCAACGCGCCTTGCATCGTCTATGGCGAGGTTGGCCGTTCGATCCAGGGCGACCGCTCGAAGCCGCTCGCCACCAAGCCGAAACTCTCGAGCGACGAGATGAAGGCCTATGCCAGGCGCCTGACCGAATTCGGCGAATGGTGCGCCGAGCAAGGCATGCCGCTTTCCTATCATCATCACATGGCGGCGGTGGTCGAGACCGAGCCGGAGCTCGACGCCTTCATGCGCCATTCCGGAGCGGGCATTCCGCTGCTGCTCGATGCGGGCCATCTGGCCTTTGCCGGCGGCGATGTGCTGCGCGCCATCGACAATCACCACAAGCGCATCAGCCATGTGCATGTGAAGGATGTGCGCATGGGCGTGATCGAGAAGCTCGACCGCACGAAGCAGTCCTTCCTCGACGCGGTGGCGCTTGGCGCCTTCACCGTGCCGGGCGACGGCTCGCTGGATTTCGGCGCCATCGTGCAGCGTTTCGCCGACCACGGCTATGAAGGCTGGTTCGTGGTCGAGGCCGAACAGGACCCGAAGAAGAACCCGCCGCTCAAGATGGCGCAGGTGGGCCACAAGGAGTTGATGCGGGTGATGACGGCGGCCGGCTATACGGTCGAGACGCAGGGCTTCCCCGATGTCTGATCGGGTTCTCGCCAGGCCGGGCTTGCTGTAGGTTGCCGCGATGAAAGATTCCGAGCACCCCTTCTTCCGGCCATTGTGGCGGCGTGTCGCCGTCGTCGCGGTGTGCGTCATCTGGTCGATCATCGAATTCGCGAGCGGCACGCCGTTCTGGGGCGTGATCGCGCTGGGCTTCGCCGGCTATGGCGTCTGGCAGTTTTTTTATCTCTACAAGCCGGCCGACGAGAACAAGGCGCCCGCCGAAGTCGAACCGAAGGAGTAACCGGATGTCGAAGCTGCTGGTCAAAGCCGACAAGGGCCATGGCCGTGTCGCGCACGTCACGCCGCAAAGCGCCGGCTGGACCTATGTCGGGTTCGACCTGCATCGGCTGAAACCGGGCGAAACGGCTTCGGGAACAACGGACGATCGCGAAGTCTGCCTGGTGTTCGTCACCGGCAAGGGCACGGTCGCGGCCGGCGGCAAGGATCTCGGCCTGCTCGGCCAGCGCATGTCGCCCTTCGAAGGCAAACCATGGTCGGTCTATGTGCCGCAGGGATCGGACTGGTCGGTGACGGCTGATAGCGGACTGGAACTGGCGGTCTGCTCGGCGCCGGGATTGAGCGGCGGCCTGCCGGTTCGCGTCATCGGGCCTGACGACCTCGGCCAGGAGGTGCGCGGCAAGGGCACCAATACGCGCTACGTCACCAACATCCTGCCCGAGGGCAAGCCGGCCGATTCGCTGCTGGTGGTCGAGGTCATCACGCCCGGCGGCCATACGTCGAGCTATCCGCCGCACAAGCACGACCAGGACAATCTCCCTAACGAATCCTATCTCGAGGAAACCTATTATCACCGCCTCAACCCGCCGCAGGGCTTTGCTTTCCAGCGGGTCTATACCGACGCCGACAAGGACGGCTCCCGCGCGCTGGACGAGGCGATGGCGATCGAGGACGGCGACGTCGTGCTGGTGCCCAAGGGCTATCACCCCTGCGCGGCTTGCCATGGCTACGACCTCTACTATCTCAACGTCATGGCCGGCCCGAAGCGGACGTGGAAATTCCACAATGCGCCCGAGCACGAATGGCTGATGAAGGCCTGACCGTTGCGCGTTCACGGCTGAACCTGTTGGTCCAGATCAGAAAAATCGTCGGCTAAGGACCGGCGGGGTCGATTTGCCTTCGAAAACCCTTCAAAGCTTCGTCAATCCGTCATGGAAATCACCTATGGCAACGGGCTGACGAGGATTTTCGATGCGCTACGCCATCTACTTCACCCCCCAACAGGACGAAAAATTGGCGCGGATCGCCGCCAACTGGCTGGGCCGTGACCCGTTCGGCGCCGCGACGCGACCGGTGGAGGCGGTGGGCGATTTGTCGGCGGCGGAAGTCGCCTTCCACACCGCATCGGCACGGCGCTATGGTTTTCACGCAACGCTGAAAGCCCCTTTCCGGTTAGCGGCCAACGAAACCGAAGCCTCGTTGCGCGCAGCGCTCGACGCCTTTGCCCAGGCGACGCCCGTTGTGATGATCCCGCGTCTCGTCGTCAGCCAGATCGACGGTTTCTTCGCACTGGTGCCGGAGGCGCCATTGCCTCCGCTCAATCGCTTCGCCGATGATGTGGTGCGCGATTTCGACCGCTTTCGCGCGCCGTTGACGGAGGCCGAGATCGAGCGGCGCAGCCCGGACTCGCTGAAGCCGGGCGAATTCCGCAATCTCTGCCAATGGGGCTATCCTTACGTCTTCGAGAGCTTCCGCTTTCACATGACGCTGTCCGGCAGGGCCGGGCCACAGGAAAGCCCTCGTCTTCGCCTGGCAATCGAGGGCCTGTTCACCGAGGTGCTGCGCCAGCCGGTTCCGGTGGACGCGCTGACGTTGTTCATCGAGCCCGAACCCGGCGCCCCGTTCATGGTGCTTTCCCAGCACGCGCTCGGGCGCCGTCCGGCCAGAAAAACCGCCTGAAGCAACAAGCCGCAAAGGCGAGAAAAAACCAAGGACTGCCTAAGATGACCGCCGACACCATTCTGAGCAACGCCCGCATCGTTCTTGCCGACGAGATCATCGACGGTTCGCTCGTGATGCGTGACGGTCTGATCGCCGACATATCCGCCGGCGTCGTGCGAGCCGGCGAGGACATGGCTGGCGACTTCATCATTCCGGGACTGGTCGAGCTGCACACCGATCACCTGGAAGGCCACTATGCGCCGCGGCCCAAGGTGCGTTGGAACCCGATCGCCGCCGTGCTCGCCCATGACGCGCAGGTGGCGACGGCAGGCATCACCACCGTGCTCGACGCCTTGCGTGTCGGCATGGACGAGGATGCCGATCTCAACGCCGCCGACATCCGCAAGCTCGCCGATGCGATCGAGGACAGCGTGCGGATGGATCGATTGCGGGCCGATCATTTCATCCATCTACGCTGCGAGGTCTCGGCGCCGGATTGCCTCAGGGCCTTCGCCAATTTCGAGACGGACGAACGGGTGAAGCTCGCCTCGCTGATGGACCATGCGCCAGGCCAGCGCCAGTTCGTCAACCTCGAAACCTACGCCTACTACTATCAGCGCAAGCTGAAGCTGACCGATCACGATTTCCAGAAATTCTGCGAGAAGCGGATGGGCGAATCGGCCCGGAATTCGGCCCCGAACCGCGTCTTCATCGCCGCCGCCTGCCACGAGCGCGGCATCGTGCTTGCGAGCCATGACGATGCGACGACGGGCCATGTCGACGAAGCCATCGAGCAAGGCGTGCGCGTTGCCGAATTCCCGACCACCGAGGAGGCCGCCAGAGCTTCGAAGGATGCCGGGCTCGGCGTGCTGATGGGCGCGCCCAATGTCATGCGCGGCGCCTCGCATTCGGGCAATGTCTCGGCGCGCACGCTGGCCAGCGACGGCCTGCTCGACATATTGTCGTCCGACTACATCCCCTTCAGCCTGATCCAGTCCGCCTTCTTTCTCGGCGACGTCGTCGATAGCATTTCCCTGCCGCAGGCGGTGGCAATGGTGTCCAAGAACCCGGCCGAGGCCGTCGGTCTTTCCGATCGCGGTGTCATCGAAGAGGGCCGCCGGGCCGACCTGGTGCGCGTGCGCCTCGACGACCACGTTCCGGTGGTGCGCACGGTCTGGCGGCAAGGGCGGCGGGTCGCATGATGGTCTCGGCGTTGATCGAGCGTGAACTGTCGGCCGAGGCGTTTCCGATACGCGACGGCGTCTTTGTTGCCGTGGTGGGCCCGAGCGGCGCCGGCAAGGATACGATCATCGGCCATGCCAAGGCGCTCTTCGCCGACGAGACGCGGCTGGAATTCGTGCGCCGCGTCATCACCAGACCGAGCGACACGGCAAGCGAGGATCACGACACGCTGGCCGATGCCGCCTTCATCGAGGCCGAAGCCGACGGCGCCTTCGCCGTTTCCTGGGAAGCGCACGGCCTGCGCTACGGCCTGCCGGCCGAGGTCGATTGGGCAGTGGCCAACGGCCATGTCGCTGTCGCCAACGTATCGCGCGCGATCATTCCTGCCTTGCGGGAGCGCTATGCCAATCTGGCCGTCGTCGAGATCACCGCTTCGCCCGATGTGCTGGCCGGGCGGCTGGCGATGCGTGGCCGCGAGTCGCGCGGGGAGGTTCTGGCACGCCTGGCGCGCAGCGCCCCTGTGACGCTCTCCGGACCCGGCGTCACCTCGATCGACAATAGCGGTTCGCGCGAAGCGGCAGGCGAGCGCTTTGCCGAGGTGCTGCGCAAGGCGATGGCGTTCTCCGACATGTCGGGGCTGATCGACTAAAGGTGTTGATGGTCAGGTGGCGCTCGCCTGACCTGAACATCGAAACACCTTCCTTTTATGCCGCGTGCCGGTCGTGATCGGCACGACGCGTGCTGGCCGACGGCGTTGCCGAAGGTTGTGTCGGCGCGTCCAGAACCGCGACGTGATGACGGTACACCATTTCCCAGCCTTTCCAGCCGGTAAACAGCAGGATGCAGACAACGATCAATGAAAGCAGCACTCCCCATGGGCGAACTGCCGCTTCGGCGCCTTGGCTGTAGCGAAGATAGAAATTGATCAGCGCCAGAACGACGGCGGTCAAATTGCCGACCATGTGATACCAGGCGTCCGTCAGAGCGCGGATGCGCGGCTCGCTCAGGAAATCGATAAAGCCGGCAATCGCCGCCAGGAGAGCCATGACGATGGCTGCTCCAATCAGCCACATCGACGCGCGTGCCCAAAAGACGTCGGCAGTGCCCCAGAACATCAGATCGGTGAGAAACGCGCCGACAAGGAACGCGACAGGAAAGGGAATGAGCATCGGATGGATGGGATGACCTCCCACCTTGGCGGTGCTTAGCGGATTCGCAGCCATGACCATGCCTCCGAATAGAAAAGCTTTGAACAACGCCCAGATAAGGGTTTCGTTCCAATCCGGATGGAAGCTCGCAAGACCGTTTTCGCGATGCCGCCCCCCTTTTGCACTCAAGTCACTTGGGGCCGCACAGATACGGCCGACAACAGATCGAGCGGAATTGCGGGGCGGGCGAGATAGAGCGGCGTTATCTTTCGACGGCCACGGCGGACGGCGGCTTTTTGCCCCTGACTATTCCGCCGCTGCCCCGGCGATGCTCTTGCGGCTGGCGTCGACCATGCGCCGCCGCGCGCGGAACACGCCCCACTGCTGGTCGATCAGCACGCCGATGAGGATGACGCCGCCCATCACCGCGAAGTTGAGCGAGGACGGGATGCCGAGCAGATTGACGAGGTTCTGCAGCTCCTGCAGCAGCACGGTGCCGAGGATGACGCCGATCAGCGAGCCCTCGCCGCCGCGCAGCGAGAAGCCGCCGAGCACGGCCGCGGCAATGGCGTAAAGCTCGTAGAACTGGCCGTGGCTGGCCGGCGAGATGGATCGCGTGTACATGGCGAAATAGATCGCCGACAGCGCCGTCAGTACCCCGCAGATGACGTAGGCGGCCATGACGACACGCCCGGTGCGGATGCCGGAATATTTCGCCGCTTCCTCGTTCTTGCCGATGGCGTAGAGATAGCGGCCGAACACCGAGCGGTGCAGCACCACCCACATGACGATGGCGATGACCATCAGCGCGAAGAAGGAGTTCGGCACGCCCCAGGAGCGGCCGGCGGTCAAGAATTCGAGCTCCGGGAAATTCTGGCCGAAGGCGAAGCCGGCGGTGCCGTCGGCGGTGTAGAAGCGGGCGACGCCGCGATAGATCAAAAGGCCGCACAAGGTCACCACGAAGGGCTGCAATTTGAGCCGCGTGATCAGCCAGCCATGCGCCAGGCCGATGATGGCACCGAGCACCAGGATGAGCACGAAGGCCAGCGGCCATTCCATGCCGCGCACGGCGATGAAGTCGATGAAAAGCGTTCCCAGCAGCGCCACCAGCGAGCCGACCGACAATTCGATGCCGCCGGTGATGATGACGAAGGCCTGGCCGATCGACAGGATGCCGAACAGTCCGATCAGGTTCGAGGTGTTGGCGAGATTGATTGGCAGCAGGAAGCGCGGATTGATGATGGCGACGATGGCGCCGACCACCAGGATCAGGATCAGCAGGCCGAGATCTTTCTTGCTCATCATCTTCTCCCCAATGCCGGCCCGAGCGCTTCCGCGGCGCGGCGGCAGAATTATTTCGGCTGCTTGCCTACCGCCAGCAGCAGCACGTTTTCCTGGCTGAACTGGTCCTTGTCCAGAATGCCCGAGATCTGGCCCTCATGCATGACGGCGATGCGGTCGGACACGCCGATCACCTCCTCCATGTCGCTGGAGATCATCAGCACGGCGACGCCGGCGTCGGCCAGCGCACGCATCAGCCCGTAGATCTCCGCCTTGGCGCCGATGTCGATGCCGCGCGTCGGCTCATCGAGGATCATCACCTTGGGGTTCATCGCCAGCCATTTGGCCAGCACGACCTTCTGCTGGTTGCCGCCCGACAGCGTGCCGGTGCGCGTCTGCACCGAGGGCGCCTTGATGCCGAGATCTTTTTTCTGCTTCTCGGCGGTTGCCGTTTCGGCGCTGGTCGACACCAAGGAGCGCTTGGCATGCGCCGGCAGGTTGGGCAGCGAAATGTTCTGGGCGATCGAAAGGTCGAGCAGGATGCCGGTCAGCTTGCGGTCCTCCGGCACTAGGAAGATGCCGTGCGCGACGGCATCGGCCGCCGAGCCCAGGGAGAGCGGCTTGCCGGCGAGCTCGAGCGTGCCGCCGAGGCTGCTTTCGATGCCGAAGAACACCCGCGCCAGCTCGGTTCGGCCGGAACCGACAAGGCCGGCAAGGCCGAGGATTTCACCGCGCCTGACGTCGAGATCTACCGGGCGGCCGGGATAGGTCGGGGTGCGGATGGCCTTGGCCGACAGGGCGACGGCGCCGGGGGCGCGGGCCGCCTCGGAAGCCTTCTCGCGCTCCTTCAGCATGCGGCCGATCATCAGCTTGACCATCTGGTCGTGGTTGATGTCGCGCTTGGGCAAGGTGCCGGCCAGCATGCCGTCGCGCAGCACGATGACGCGGTCGGCGACGCGCTCGACCTCGTGCAGGCGATGCGAAATGAAGATGACGCTGATGCCGTCCGCCTTCAGCGCCCTGATGACGTCGAGCAATTTGTCGGTCTCGGCGATCGGCAGGCTCGACGTCGGTTCGTCGAGGATGACCAGCCTTGCCTTGATCGACAGCGCCTTGGCGATCTCGACCATCTGCTGCTGCGCGAGCGACAGTTCGGCGACAGGCGTGTCGGCGGAGAAATTGGCTCCGACGCGCTTTAGGAGCGGCGCCACCATGGCGCGCAGCCTGGCGCGGTCGACGAGCCTGAGCGGCCCGGCGCGAAGCGGTTCGCGGCCGAAGAAGATGTTGGCAGCGACGTCGAGATTCTCGAACAGGTTGAGTTCCTGATGGACGAAGGCGATGCCGGAGCCCAGGCTGCCCTCGACGCTCAGGCCGTCATGGGCGGTGCCGTCGACGGTGACGGTGCCGCTGTCCGGCCGCGTCACGCCGCCGAGGATCTTCATCAAGGTGGATTTGCCGGCGCCGTTCTCGCCGACGAGGCCGATGACCTCGCCCGGCCTGACCTCCATCGAGAAGCCATCGAGCGCGACGACGCCCGGATAGGTCTTGCGCACGTTCTCGAGGCTGAGGAACGGGGTGGTCGCGGCGATGGATGTGTCGGAATAATTCATCATGCCTGACAGCGTTGGCGGGCCGACCTCTTGGCAGACTGACTGGCCTCGAAGGGTTCGTCAATGCGAGAGCAGCCGGCTCAAGCGACGTTGAGCCGGCTGAACTGCCTTCGGTCTTAGTTTCCAGCCATCGCCTTCAGATTGGCGGCGTAGGCGTCGACGTCATCCTTGCCGATGATCTTGGTCGGGATGATGATGAGGCCGTCGGCCGGGATGCCCGACTTGTCGCCCTTGAGATAGGATGCCATCAGCTTCATGCCCTGATAGGCCCACTCGAAGGGCTGCTGCACGACGGTGGCGGCAATTGTGCCTTCCTTGACGCCGCCCAGGGTGATCGGATCGTCATCGAAGCCGACGACGGTGATCGAGCCGAGCTTGCCGGCATCGCGCAGCGCTTCATAGATGCGCGGCGTGTTGTAGGAGTAGAAGCCGACCATGCAGGTGACGTCGGGGCTGGCGACCAGCGCGTCCTCGACATTCTTCTTGGCGCGGGCCTGGTCGATGTCGTCGCCGCGCACGTCGACGAGCTCGATCTTGGTGCCGGCGAGGCCATCCTTCATGCCCTGGATGCGCTCCTTGGCATTGTCGGCGCCGAGCAGGCCGACGAAGCCGAGGCACTTGCCGCCGTCCGGCATCGCCTTCTTGGCGATTTCGGCCGCCTGCTTGCCGGCATCGACATTGGACGAGCCGATATAGGCGACGCGCTTGGTCTGCGGAGCGTCGCTGTCGGTGGTGAACAGCGCCGTTTCCGAGGCGATCTTGTTCAGCCCGTCGGTAGAGGTCTTGGGATCGACGGCCGAAACCATGATGCCCTTGACGCCGGCGGTGACCAGATCGTCCATCAGCCGCTGCTGGATGGCGACCGAGGACTGCTCGGGATATTTCAGCTCGAGATTGTAGTCGGGCAGTTCGCCCTGCGCCTTCTTGACGCCGGCTTCGGCCGCCTTCCAGAAGTCGGAAGCGCCGTTGACCACGAAGGCCAGCGTCGGCTTGTCGTCGGCGCGCGCGATCGTGCCCGCCGTCAGGCCAAGCAGCAGCGCCGCGGTGGCCACGGATGCATTGCGTATCAAGGATTTCATGTTCAACCTCCCGTTTTGGCCGGTCGTCGGACCGGCCGATCCTGCACTTGTCTGATTTGCCGTTCGCGGCTTGGACGCCCTCCTCCTCAAGGGTTCCCGGCACTGAAGATGGCGTCGTTCCAGCCACGGCGACGGACTTTAGAGACTCATCCCCCGTTCGTAAATAGTCCGATTTGTCTGACATATCACATGTCCGCGACAAGGCTTCGCGGGGTACTATCCGCTTGCCATCGGGCCATTCGCATGCACCGCGCCCCAGGGAAAACGGACGCGACGGACCGACGTTACAGCGCATTTTCGTATTAGTAAACGGTATTAGTTGCGTTCGATGGACGCGCCGGCGGTGACGCCGTTGGCTTTGCCGAGAACGCAAGGGTTTGGCGCAAAAGGGATAATCGGCTCATATGCTGTGATTTTAAGCTGCCCGAGCCCCTTAGCCAGTAGACCGGTCGCCTGCTAATAGATATAAGTCAGCCGATATTTCTATAAACCGGCGCGGCCTTGATGGTCGCCGGGCAGGCCGGACAGGCCGGGGAACACGAACAGCATGAGCGAGACCACCGATATCCCGACGGCAAGGCGCCGCAAGGCGCCGGTGAAGCCCAAGGGCCGGGTCACCATGACCGACATTGCGCGCGCCGCCGGCTGCTCGCAGGCGACTGTTTCCTTCGTGCTCAACAATTCGCCTGGCATAAAACTGTCGCGGCAGACGCGCGAGCGGGTGATCGAGGCGGCGCGCGCGCTGGGCTACAGTGCGCCGGCCTTTTCGGCGCTGAAGGCGCCGGCCACCGCCTTCGACGGGCTGGACGGGGTGATCGGCTTCGCCGTCGACCAGCTCGCCACCAGCCCGGAAGCCGTCGTCGCCATCGAGGGCGCGCGCCAGGCCTCGTGGAACGCCGGCAACGTGCTTCTGGTGGCGCAGACCATGGGCGACGCCGTGATGGAGCCGCGCGCCATAGAGGCGCTGACCAGGCGGGGCATTTCGGCGCTGATCTACATGACCATCTTCACCCGCGAGATCACGGCGCCCGACTTCCTCTACAGCCTCGACATCCCGGTGATCCTGCTCAACTGCTACACGTCGGATTACGCCTTCCCCGCCGTGGTGCCCTCCGAGATCGCCGGCGGCCAGAACTCCACCCGGCACCTGATCAGCCATGGCCACCGCCGCATCGCCACCATCACCGGCGAGCCCTGGATGCAGGCGGCACAGGACCGCCTGAAGGGCTACCGCCGCGCGCTTGCCACCGCCGACATCCCCTTCGATCCCGAACTGGTGGTCGAGGGCGACTGGTCGGCAAGTGCCGGCTATGCCGCGACCGTCAAGCTCCTGGCGCTGAAGGACCGCCCGACCGCCATCTTCTGCCAGAACGACCGCACCGCGATCGGCTGCTACGAAGCGCTGAAGGAAGCCGGCCTGCACATCCCGCAGGACATCTCCGTGGTCGGCTACGACGACGAGGAAATCGCCCGGCATCTGTTCCCGCCGCTGACCACCTCGATCCTGCCGCATATGGCGATGGGCCAATGGGCGATCGAACAGCTCGAAGCGCCGGCGACGGTGGGACGGGGGCGCTATCCCATCACCAAGCTGGAATGTCCGCTGGTGGAGAGGGAGAGCGTACGGGCCGTGGCAGGCTGACCGACCGGCCGACAAGGCAAGCATTCGGGCGATGAAAACCGGCGCCGCGAGCGGCGGCAGGCCACGGACTTTCCCGTCGGACTTTTCCGCTGTCGGGCCAGCCAGGCGTGCCCTTTCAATTGGCACAGCAAGTGGTCTGGCCGCCGGCCCCGAGGCCGCGAAGGCGTGAAAAATGCCGGCCAGCGACGCCGCGAGAGCCCTATTGCGCCAAGATTCGAGGACATTTGTTCCAAGCGCGGCGTGTTGGTTGAACAGATTGGGTTGCAGGCATAGCCTTGCGTCGTCCACCGGGGCTCGCCTCGAGCTTGCGGGGGCAACAGGCGGCGGATCGCGGCGTGCCGCTGATCGAGGAGACGAACATGCAGCTCGAACAATCCCTTGCCGGCATGCGCCGGCGCGACCTTCTCAAAATGATCGGCATTACGGCGGGCAGCGCCGCAATGTACCAGGCCATGACCAGCATGGGGCTGGCGGCAGAGTCCGATTACAAGGGACCGATCAAGCTCGAAGGCGACCCGAAGGGCGCTTCGGTGCTCGTCCTGGGCGCCGGCCTGGCCGGCATGCTGGCGGCCCTGGAACTGCGCCAGGCCGGCTACAAGGTGAAGATCCTCGAATACAATGCCCGCGCCGGCGGCCGCAACTGGACGATACGCGGCGGCGACACCGTTACCGAACTTGGCGGCTACACGCAGAAATGCGAGTTCGACGAGGGGCTCTACCTCAATCCCGGCCCCTGGCGCATCCCTTACCATCACAACGGGCTGTTGGCCTACTGCCGGAGGCTCGGGGTGACGCTGGAGCCGTTCCAGCAGACCAATCACAACGCCCTGCTGCACTCGACCGAGGCCTTCGGCGGCAAGCCCAAGCGCGTGCGCGAGATCGAGACCGACTTCAAGGGCCACACGTCGGAGTTGCTGGCCAAGGTGGCCAAGAAGGGCCAGTTGGAAGGGCTCGTCTCCAAGGAGGACCAGGAGGTGCTGCTCGAGGCGCTGCAGTCCTGGGGCGCGCTGGACAAGGACTACAGCTACAAATCCAGCCTCGCGACCGCCGAATTCCGCGGCTACGAGAAGGAGCCGGGCGGCGGCATCGGCGCCGAGCCGGTGGCGGGTCAGATCATCGGCGCGTCCGACGTGCTGAATTCGCGCCTGTGGGGCAGCCTCGCCAACTTCTCGCTCTACGAATTCCAGACCACCATGTTCCAGCCGGTCGGCGGCATGGGCAGGATCGGCGAAGCCTTCGCCAAGCAGGTCGGCGACCTCATCACCTACAATGCCAAGGTCACCAAGATCGCCCAGAACGACAAGGGCGTGACGGTGACCTATGAGGACGCGAAAAACCCCGGAACCGCCCAGGAAGCCAGCGCCGACTGGTGCGTGTGCACCATTCCGCTCACCATCCTCAGCCAGATCGAAATCCAGGTCGGCGGCGCCATGCAGGCGGCGATCGGGGCGGTGCCCTATGCGTCCTCGGTCAAGGTCGGCCTGCAGATGAAGCGCCGTTTCTGGGAGGAGGACGAATCGATCTTCGGCGGCGTCAGCTACACCAACTTGCCCATTTCGCAGATCTCCTACCCCAGCACCGGCTTCAACGCCGGCGGCAAGGGCGTGCTGCTCGGCTGCTACACATGGAACGGACCGAACTCCTACGAATTCACCGCCATGACCCCGCAGGAGCGCGTGCAGAAGGCGGTGGAATACGGCGCGCAGCTCCACCCGCAATACAAGCAGGAATTCGAGACCGGCGTTTCCTGGGCATGGCACCGCTCGCCCTTCACGCTTGGCTGCGCGGGCGACTGGACCGAGGAGGCACGCAAGGAGCATTACGACAATCTGTGCCAGATCGACGGCCGCATCGTGCTGGCCGGCGAGCATGCCTCCTACATTCCCGCCTGGCAGGAGGGCGCGATCCTGTCCTCGCTCAACGCCATCACCCGCCTGCACCAGCGCGTCATGCAGGGATGAGGCCATGCCGATTCCTTCGTTCACCCCGTATCCCGCGAGGCATCCCATCATGAGCAGCTCCTTCAAAAGACCCTGCGGTCTCATCGCCGCCATGGCCGTCGCCATGGCGTTCACGGCCCCCGGCGCGTTCGCCGATTCGGCCGGCGTCACGTTCAGCCAGGGCGATAATTTCACCGAAAAGGACGGCGCGGCGCTCTATGCCAATGTCTGCGCCGCCTGCCACCTGGACAAGGGGCAAGGCGCGGTCGGCGCCGGCCACTATCCGGCGCTGGCCAAGAACAAGAACCTGGAGACCGGCGGCTATCCGGTAAGCCTCGTCCTGCACGGGCAAAACGGCATGCCGCCGGTGGGGCAGATGATGAGCGACGACCAGGTCGCGGCCGTGGTCAACTATGTCAGGACGCATTTCGGCAACGACTACAAGGATGCCGTGACGGCGCAGGACGTGAAGGATGTCCGCTGATTGGCGGATGTCGCCCGCACATGCGGCAACGCACACCGCGCGGCGGGCATTCCGGCGCTCGCCGCCCTCTCGAACAGAAGGAAACGGGTCATGAAACCATCGATCGGGAAATCATGGATTGGGGCCGCCGTGCTGGCGGCGGGAATGCTGGCGGCCGGCGCGGCCGTGGCCGACGACGTCGTTCGCCACAAGATTCCGAATTCGGATTTTCCGATCCTGCGCGCCGTCGAGGTGCCGGCCGGCAAGACCACGGTCTATCTCAGCGGCGCCGTGCCGTCGGTCATCGACGAGAAGGCGGACAAGGCGACGGTCGCCGCCTATGGCGACACCGAGGCCCAGACCGGCTCGGTGCTGAAGTCGATCGACAAGACGCTGGCCGATCTCGGCCTGAAGATGGGCGACGTCGTCAAGATGCAGGTCTTCCTGGTCGGCGATCCCGCCAAGGGCGGCAAGATGGATTTTGCCGGTTTCATGAAAGGCTATACGAAGTTTTTCGGCACAAAGGACCAGCCGAACCTGCCGACGCGTTCGGTGGTGCAGGTCGCGGGCCTCGCCGGCCCCGGCTTCCTGGTCGAAATCGAAGTGACCGCCGTGCGGCCCTGAAGCCGGGGCGTTCGGCCAGCCCGTTGCGCCAGGATGCCGAACGGGCTGGCGAGGCGCGGATCTGGCGGGCCGGGAACCGGCGCGGTCGAAGCGGCCTCGCTCGCCCAGGCACCCACCGAAAGGCGGAGCCGGGCGATGTTGACCCGCCAGTGAGGGCTAAACCGCGCGGAGCCCACGCCCATGCACTAGCCATTCGTCGAAGGCAGGTTGCGGGATCGCGGACGGAAAACCGCCTCACGCTTTTCCCGGAATTGCCCTAGCCTCGCCTCTTCAGCGCAGGGAGAGCGAGATGACCTCAAGTTTCACCGTTCATGACGCCAGCGGATATGAGCAGCTCATGGGCCGCTGGAGCCGCAAGCTCGCGCCCAAATTCATCGACTTCGCCGGGCTTGCCCGCGGCGAAAAGATCCTCGACGTCGGCTGCGGCACCGGCAGCCTGACATTCGAGCTGGCCAAATCCGCCGACCTCGCGGCGATCGCGGCAATCGACTTTTCGCCCGTCTTCGTCGAGGCGGCGAAGCGGCGCAACACCGACCCGCGCATCGAAATCCAGCAAGCCGACGCCACCGCCTTGCCGTTCGCCGACGACAATTTCGACCGCGCGCTGGCGCTGCTCGTGCTCCACTTCGTGCCGGAGGCCGGCAAGGCGGTGGGCGAGATGCGCCGCGTGGTGCGGCCGGGCGGCGTGGTCGCGGCCGTGGTGTGGGACCATCTCGGCGGCATGCCCGGCATGCGCATGATGATCGACACGGTGGCCGCGCTCAGCGAAGGCGGACGCCAGATGCGCAGCCGCTATTGCTTCCAGCCGATGATGCAGCCGGGCGAAATGAAGCGGACTTTTGTCGAGCAGGACCTGGCCGATGTGACCGAAACCGAGCTGATGATCCGCATGGACTACCGGGACTTCGACGACTATTGGGCGCCGATAGCGGCCGGCGAAGGTCCGCTCGGCAAATACATGATGACGCTCGATCCAGCCGAGCGGACGCGCAGCGAGGCCGCCGTCCGCGATGCCTACGAGGCCGGCCGGCCGGATGGGCCGCGGTCGTTCGCGAATGTTGCCTGGGCCTGCAGGGGCGTGGTGCGGTAGGGGGCGCCGAAGAACCTCCCATCCGCCATCTTCCGCCCAGGCCGGTCTCCATGAAGACGCACCGGCACTATTGCGGCAGACCGGCGGCCTGCAGCGCCTCGCCGAGGCATTGCGCCAGCGCCGGGGCGCAGTGCACGGCCGCGAACTGCCGGCCGTAGCGAAACGTCGGATGCAGCTCACGCACCCGCGCGGCCGCCGCCGCCGCCTCGTCCAGCCGGCCGAGCTTGGCCAAAGCGGCGGCCAGTTGCACATAGGTGATGCTGTGGGCGGGATTGGCCTGAACGGACCTGTATGCGGCGCGGCAGGCCTCGTCATAGCGGCCGCGCAGCAGATGACTCATCGCCTGTGCGTCGAAGGCGGCGAAAGCCCATGGGTCGAAGGGGCTGAGCCGCATCCCGCGCTCGCTCCACGCGATGGCCTGCTCCGCTTCGCCGCTCCAGCCGAGAATGACGCTGCCCAGAATGTAGGTCAGGGCGGATGACGGGCTGACGGCGAGCGCGGCTTCCAGGGCGGTGAAGGCGGCCTTGCGGTCATGTCCATCCATGCCGATCGAAAACCCGGCAAGGGTAAGCGCCGAGGCGTCGTCCTGCCCGTGCAGGATGGCCAGGCGGGCGTGGCGTACCGAAGCCTCGCGATCGGCTTCCTGCAAGCCGGCGCGAAGGAACAGGCAATGGTGGCACATGGCGGCGTTGCCATGGGCAAGCGCATAGGTCGGCTCGAGTTCGATGGCGCGTTCGAGCAGCACAAGCGCCTGCGTCACCCGTTCGGGCATGCCGGAATCCACGTCCGGCTGGGCCCGCAGCACGAGATCGTAGGCATCGAGACTGTCGGGGCGCTTGCGCCTCACCCTCTCGATCTCGACGCGCCGCAGGCTCGGCGCGATCGCGCCGACGGCCGCGAGCGCGATCTCATCCTGCAGCGCGAAGATATCGGCGGAGGCGCGGTCGAAGCGCTCGGCCCATATGTGGGCGCCGGTCGAGGTGTCGGTCATCTGGCCGGTCACGCGCACGCTGCCGCCGGCCCTGCGCACGCTGCCTTCGAGCACATAATGGACGCCGAGTTCGCGGCCGACCTGCTTCACGTCCACGGCGCGCCCCTTATAGGTGAAGGAGGAGTTGCGGGCGATGACGAACAGCCAGTTGATGCGCGCCAGGCCGGTGATGATGTCGTCGACGATGCCGTCGGCGAAATAGTCCTGCTCCGGATCACCGCTGAGGTTCGAGAACGGCAGAACCGCGATCGAAGGCTTGCCGGGCCAGGTGAGCGTTGCCGCCTCGGGGCCCAGACCACCGATCGCGACCTCGGGCCCGACATAGCGGTAGCCGTGCCGCGGCAGCGTCTCGATCCAGCTTCCGCCGCCGGCCGTGCTCTCCAGCATGCGCCTGGCCGCCGCGATCTGCACCGTCAGATTGCTGTCCTCGATCGCTTGCCCCGGCCATGCGGCGTCGATCAGCGCCTGTTTGGGAACCGGCTTGCCCGTGCGTTCGACAAGCAGCGCCAGCAGCGCGACGGCCCGTTGGCCGAGCGGCGTCGGCTGGTCGCCGTGGAACAGGATCCCGGCTTCGCCGTCGATGCGAAAGGGACCAAAGGCGAGGCTCGTTGCCATTCCCGAAGGAGATACCGTTTGCAATCTTTTCGCAATGATTTCGCAACGGCTTCACGACTGGCCGGCCGGGTAGAGGCATCCTGTGCCGGTGGCTGCGGGAAAAGCAGCGAACCGATGGAGGATCAAATGAGCGCCGCCGCTGTCATCCGGATGCCCGACGAGACCAAGGGGGTCATGCTGCGTGGCCAGCCGATGGTGTTTCTCGTCACCGGTGGGGATACCAGACACACGAGCATGTTCGACTGGACCATACCGGCCGGCTTCGCCACCGGCCTGCATGTCCATCGCGTGCAGGAAGAAACCTTCTATGTGCTTGACGGCGAATGCGTCTGGCACGTCGGCGCGCAGGTGATCCGGGCGACGCCTGGCACCTTCCTGTTCATTCCGCCTGGCGTGCAGCACAACATCACCAATGTCGGCGAAAGACCGGCCCGCGTGCTGATGACCGTCTCGCCGCCCGGGCATGAGCACTATTTCGAAGAGCTTGCCAGGCTCGCCGCAAAGGGCTCCCCGGATCCGAAGGCGCTCGCCGAACTGCGGAACCGCTACGACACCGACCAGCTCTCCACCCTGACGGCAAGTGCGTAGGTGTGGTTGGTGTATAGGCGTGATCGGCATGCTTCCGGCGCAACGGCGGCCTTCGGTGCCTCGGATGCCTAGACACAGCAAAGATCATCGCTGCGGCCGAGAGCCGGCCGCCCGACCCGGAGACCCCTGCATCTGGATAAAAGCGGGTAGTGGTCTAATCTCCCTCGCGCTTCCGACGTCTTTCACAGGAGATTCCCGAATGGCACTTAGCGGACCGCCCGACCTGGCTTACTTTCGACTGCTACGGAACGCTGATCCAGTGGGATGAAGGGCTGATGGCCGCGATGGAGACGATCCTGTCGCGCAAGGGCCGCAGGATCGAGGCCGGGACATTCATCCCGGTCTACGACCGGCACGAACACCAGCTCGAGCATACCAAGCCGCACCTCTCCTTCGCCGAGGTGACGGCCAAGGCGCTGCATCTGGCGATGCGGGATTTTTCGCTGGAGGCGGAAGCCGGCGACGCCGAACTGCTGACATCCTCGATCGGCCGCATGCCGCCCTTCCCGGAGGTCGTCGCGACGCTGCAAAAGCTGAAGCAAGCCGGCTTCAAGCTGGCGATCGTCTCCAACACCGACGACGCCATCATCGCCGGCAACGTCGCGCAGCTTGGCGGCGCCATCGACCAGGTCATCACGGCGCAACAGGCGCAGGCCTACAAACCATCGCGGCAGATCTTCGAACACGCCTGGCGCAGCCTTGGCGTGACCAGGGACGAGCTGGTCCACATCTGCGCCAGCCCGCACCTCGACCTGACCGCAGCCCGCGACCTGCACTTCCGCGCGGTGTGGGTCGACCGCGGGACGGGACGAAGGCCGCCGGCGGACTATGAGCCGGACGCGGTGGCGCACGGGCTGGATGAGGTGCCTGGGTTTTTTGAGGCGGCTGGGTGGGTTTGATATCGGAGCGATGGGCGCGCAGCCTCGAACCACTCCAAAGCCCTTTCGGGCCAAAGCGTCACCCATGTCTCCGGTATAAACCGTAACGCCCGAAACCCCACAAAGTGATTGAACCAACAGGATTTTTTGACCAGCCAACTAGGCGTTGTGTACCACGGTCACAGCCAGTGGGGAAGGCATGGCAGAATTCGTCATATCCCATCGGCCGGCGAGCCGCCGTCGATGAAAATTTGAGGCACACCTTTGAGAGGTCCCGTGACAAGAGGGATCGCCCGTGATTTTCCCCCCCCCCCGGCCATCCATCTGGGGCCCCAAAAGGAAACTAATGAGCGTTTCACTACGCGGCCAGTTGTTCACTGAGCCTTAGAACGGACAAAGGTCCTAGGGACGCGAAAGACCGAGCAGGCTTTGGAGATCGGTCTCTCATCCTCGTCAGAAGCGTTCGACACAACGCTACCACGAATGCGCAGGCGACGACGAACTCACCGATCTGCCCTCCGGCCCCCGTGCCTACATCGATTTCCATAGGATCGCGCTTCCATTGTGCGCCTAGACGCGACAGAGTTTCGCGATGATGTTTCTTGATGTCGACAGGCAACCAAGCGCCGTAGCCGTTACGGTATTGGACTTCATTTCTGACAGCGCTGAGCCAGCTTCCAGATGTCAACCCGCCCGACGTAATCGACTTCTGAAAGCTGTCGAGTTTTACATATACCGATTGGGCTTCGATCTGGCTTAGCGGACCATGAAGGACGCGGGCAGCTAAATCTTTCATAAGCTCAGAAAACGCCTTCCAGAAAGTCTCGTGAGTTCCGCCGTTATTGAGTTGAATGGCTTTCATGTTGATCGCCGTCGAGGCGTTGAAGGCCGCGCACTGGTATAGCCCTGAGTTAAATTGGAAGGTTGGTCTTTTGCCGTAAGCGAGGCCTAGGTTTATGATGAACGCAACGTGGTTTCTGTCAAAGTGCGAGCAACTCGTGCCAAAGATGCGCATCAGCGAATGCCCGGCGTAGAATGAGGCGTAATAGGAGCGGATTAGACCCCACGCGACCTCTTCGCTTGACGCTATCAAATCTGGCAGCGAGCGCATTGATTGAAAGGCCGAAGCCGCCAATCGCGAGCAATCGTAGGCGTAGCTGTTCAGGACGGGCTTCGTATCTCGAAAGTCGGCCAAAACCGCCTGAGCCGCATTGTCAAAATCGAGATCAAATCCAATTTTTCGTTGCTTGCCAACAAGGTCCGCAAGCGGGGTCGGGTCAGGCCGCCCTTCTACATTGATGAGGCCCGGAACAAAAAAGGGTTGAAGCGCGTCCGCCGCCAGCGACATTAGAGAACGGCTTTTCCCAGCGAGAAGCCCGAACTGAGTGCCTTGCGGAATGTTTCATGAAGTGCCTTGTGGCTGGCTCCCGGTTTCTGAAAGTCAGCCTTCTTCGTGTTTCTGAACAGCGGCGCAAGGACTTTCTCGAAGTTCGCGATAGTATATTCTCCCTCAAATCTATCCGCGACCCGCTGCGCTACGTTAGGAAAAGTTAGCATGAGGGCTTTTATCAGCGTTGGATTGGTAATCCTGTCCGCCGCCCCGTGACCCCGTAAACCAGCTAGGCAGGCGTGAAGATAGGCGCTCAAAACAACATAAACAGATTGGGCGTCACTGTCGGAGAAAGTCGACCAAATTGGCTTCAACGCCTGATTAAAAGTTACACGGGATATCTTCCCGGCCGACTTTTCTGAGGGACTGAGGAGGGCAAACAGCGGACTATTTCCATCTGTATTGAAGGCGTCGAACACGTCTGTAAGTAGCGCCTCAATGTCATTTTCTGTCTCCGCCAGCCGCTTAATGTCAAGTATCAACTCGGGAGGTACGGGACGCTGTTTTGTGTTGATGTCCATAAAGAGCCGAGCTTCTTCAGCGCGGGTAAGTTTGTTGTAGATAACTACGGGGACGCGAAGCGTCTCTTTGGCCATTTTGAAGCCAAAAACTCGATGTTGCCCGTCGATTATCAGAAAGGAGCGCGGCGTTTTCTTGAAGCGGATTGTTCGCGCTTTCCGCACATATTCCAATTCAGCTTCTGGCTGCGCTGATAAGACGATTGAGCCCGGTATGGTTCCTAGCCCCTTGTCGATGTACTCCGCAATGTCCTGAGCACGGCGTCTGTCCAGAACGCGCTGGAAACCACTCAGCGGGTTCTCGTCGCGCGGATCGACCACGCAAGTTTCCGCTAACATTTGGCTTGGCATAGCCAGGGTGTAGAACCTGTGTGATCCTTGCGAAAGCAGCACTGCGGTGTAGCTGACAAGCCCATTGTCGCCTTCCTCTGCGGGTTCACTTTGGGTCTCCTCCGCCTCGTCCGCAGGTCTTTTCGCCATTTCCTGTCCCCCAAAGCAACGACTTCTCCGGCGTAGCATACTGGCGGGGCTTTTCGGAAACCAGCACATACTTGCTGCACAAGTGGCATCTTCACAAATCGGCGTCGGCGTTCTTCACCCAGCCGAGGATGGGCTCGATATAGACACCGCCCGCCAATTCGAGTGGCTCGGTGATCGGAGGCGGCTCCAGCCAGTAGTTCCTCGCGATTGAGCATGCATACCACATTTGCTTTCTCTGCTGGCAACAACGCCGAACGAGGAACATAGTTGTCCGCCTCAATCTGTTCGGCTGAAGGGATGCCGTGATGGCCTGCCCCTTCGTCCAGCGCCCCGCCATTCATGAGGCGCAAGGCCAAGGCTAGGAGGTCAGTGACCCGCACCGCCTCCCTCAGGTCGAGCCGCTTGGCCAGCTTGTAGTCTACCGTCTTGAGGGAAACCGTAAGCTCCCGCTTGAAGAGGCCGGTGGTGGGGTTGACCAGTTCGGCCAGTCTGGGGCGGAGATGAGAGGGCACGGGCTTTGCGGCAAGCTCTGAAGGGAGCCGCTTGCGAAACTCGTAGATGCCTGAAGACCGCCGTTGCATGTAGCTCAAAGCCGCCATGATGAACCGCCCAAGTGGGATCCCTGTGTGTACAAGGCGGCTTTGTCTAAGGTCCTGAAACCTTATACCTTTTGAGTTTTCAATGCGCTAGGGTGAGCGACCCGAGACATAGGTGAGGTTTTGTACCGGACACATGGGTAACACTTTTGGCTTTTGGCCGGAGGTGTTGATGCCGTGGAGAGAGTGTTCGGTGATGGAGGAACGTCTACGCTTCGTGGCCCGTCTTCTGGACGGGGAAGGCATGAGCGATGTGTGCCGGGAGTTCGGCATCTCGCGCAAGACGGGCTACAAGATCTTCAATCGCTACAAGGATGAGGGCCTTGAGGCCCTGACGGACCGCTCTCGGCGGCCGGTGCGCTATGCCAACCAACTGCCGGTCCAGATCGAGCGGATGATTGTGGAAAACAGGCAAGAGAAGCCGCACTGGGGCGCCAGGAAGATCAGGGAGTTGCTGATCAGGAAACTGGCCGGCGACGTGCGCATTCCGGCCAAGAGCACGGTTCATGCCGTGCTCGACCGCCACGGCCTTGTGAGCCAGGCCCGCAAGAGGAACCGGGCGAACAAGGCCGCGGGCACGCAACTGTCACAGGCGATGCAGCCCAACGATCTCTGGTGCGCCGATTTCAAGGGCGAGTTCAAGCTCGGCAACGGCCGCTACTGTTACCCCCTGACCGTCACCGACCAGGCTTCACGCTATCTGCTGGCCTGCGAAGCCCTTGAAGCGACAAAGGAGGTTCCCGTCATCGAGGCTTTCGTCCGGCTCTTCAAGGAACGTGGCCTGCCGGAAGCGATTAGAAGCGACAATGGCCTTCCCTTCGCAAGCCCCAACGGCCTCTACAATCTATCGAGGCTGTCGGTGTTCTGGCTGAGGCTCGGCATCGCC
>NZ_VFWW01000016.1:0-117157 GCF_006442955.1 Mesorhizobium sp. B1-1-1 | reverse complement strand
TGTCATGGCCCAGGTGAACAGGGTCGCCGCGCCGTGCCAGTTCAAACTCGCCCTGTCGAGAAATAGCCAAAGGGCCGTGTAAGCCAGCAGCACCAGGAATGCTGCCGGCCGAGAGGTCAACGTGCCAATTGAGGTGAGCACGCTCGTGATCGGGTGATTTGCCATCATCAAGAACTTTCGACTGCAACGCGGGTTCCCATTCTTGGGCCAAGCTCGCGAACGTGCTTGAAGGGTTTTGCCGCAAGCTGATCCGACATCTTGGGCGGCCACAGTTTTGGACGAAGCCGGAACTTGGCGACGATGGTCGGATGCGCTGGCGTGAAGGTGTCGTTCCACGGCAGATATGAAGCCTTCTTCATGTGTGGCGGAACCTTCGGCGTCGTGCAGCTTTACGTTCTTTAGGTGGAGATCATGAGGGGAGATGTAGCTCGTCTTCGCTGGCGTGGTGGTGTGCAGCACGCGGGCGAGCGCGCGGTGACACCACTCTGATGTCCGCGCGAAGAAATGGATCGCTAGCTTGCCGCCTTCGACCCGCGGACAGTCGTACCATCCTAATGGTCCGACACTCGGCGATTCTCGGAACGTGACTACTTCCAAGTGATGGGGCGAGGTATGGCACGCGATACAACCTGACCTGAGCTTTTGAGCCCGCTCGATATTAAGGAGGTAACCCCTTGCCAGGTGAGACGATACTGCCGAACAGATCAGGTTTCGATCTCTCCGTGTTGTTCAAGGTGCTGGAACGACGGGACGATCTCACGGCCCAAGACCGGGCAGTACTTAAGGACGGCCCCTGGCGCGTGCGTGACTACGAAGTCGACGACGAAATCGTCGTGGAGCACTCCGAACCCAAGGAGAGCTGCGTTATCGTCTCGGGGATCACGGGAAGAAATGTCACCTTCGCCGACGGCAGGCGTCAGATAACGGCCCTCCACATTCCAGGCGACTTCGTTGATCTGCATGCATTCCTGTTGCACGTTATGGACCACAACGTCGTTGCTTTGGCGCCAACTCGCATGGCGTTCATCGGGCATGATACGCTGCATCGGATCACTGAGACCCACCAGCATCTGTTCCGCGTGCTGACAACGGTATTGGCGGTGGATGCCGCCATTCAGAGGGTTTGGATCGCGTGCCTCGGGCGCCGGTCCGCAGAGGCCCACCTGGCGCACATCATTTGCGAGATGTTCCTGCGTATGGAGGTCGTCGGCTTGACCCGGGAATGGTCATTCGAATTTCCTGTCACGCAAAGCATGCTGGCGGATACGGTGGGGCTGTCGATTGTCCATCTCAATCGGACGCTTATGGCATTGCGCCGTGCTGGCCTTATCACCTGGCAGCGTAAGGTCGTGACCATCACGAACTGGGATCGCTTGGTGCGAGCCGCCGAGTTCGACGCGACTTATCTCAACCTTCGCAAAGAGCCGCGATAGAGACTTTTACTCGCGTGCTTCGTCACCTCCCAGCAGCAATGATGGCCCAAGCAATGGCGCACGGCACGCTCGGCTTGAGAGGCAGGTGGAGGACCCCAACGGGCAAATTGCCGACGCACTCCTCAACCACCTCGGCCCGTGCACAATCGTGCTAACGGATAGTGCTTCGGCCGCACGGCAGGCGATTTTCTTCAGGCTCCTCTGCTGCAATTGAACCTATCCGGGCGGCCCTCAAGCACGCGATCCGCGGTGTTCATGCATCTTGGGCTAAGGGATCTGATGCGTCTGGCGCCGATTAAAGCGGTCAGTTTGGAACTTTTCATCCCCACAAGCGTTCGAAGGGGCTTGTGGGGACGGGGTGCCAAATGAAGCAAGGGATTCTTCCTGCTCAAGTCGACGAGGTAGCCTCTCTCTCGGAGGTTCCCGATCCGATACTCACCAATGAGTTTGAGGATTTCTTCGAGAATGCCGCCATCGCACTTCACTTCGTCGGGAAAGATGGCACCATCCTGCGTGCCAATCGCGCGGAATTGCAAATGTTGGGATTCACGGCCGACGAATATGTAGGCCGCAACATTCGCGATTTCCACGCAGATCAGGTTGCTATTGGAGACATATTGGACCGCCTGTCCCGGCGGGAGGAACTTAAAAACCACCGCGCCCGGCTGCGTGCCAAAGATGGCTCGACCCGCTGGGTGGAGATAACCTCCAACGTTCGCGCATTGGGTGACCGCTTCCTCAATACCCGCTGCATCACCATCGATGTGACTGAAACGGTCAAGGCGCAGGAGCTTATCCGCGAACAGGAGCGGCGCCTTGCCATCACCTATGAGAACGCTGCCGCTGGTATTGTGGAAGCAAACGCCGAAGGCCAACTGCTGCGGGTAAATTCCCATCTGTGTGACCTTTTGGGCTACACGCAGGATGAGCTGATTGGACGATCGATTTTTGACCGCACCTTTCCCGCCGATGCTGAAGCAGATCGCGAGCAGTATCGACGGCAAGTGGCTGGCGAGATCGACAGCTACACACTTGAAAAGCGATTTGTTCGCAAGAATGGATCAGTTTTTTGGGCTGTTGTGAATTCGTCGAGCGTTCATGACTGCGACGGGTCATTTCGATACGCTGTACGTGTCCAGCACGATATCAGCGAGCGCAAGCGGGTTGAGGCGGCGCTTGCCAAACGTGCCGAGGAACAGGGTGCGATACATCGATTCACCGAAATGCTGCAGCATGCGCGCACGCAAGAGGATGTGTATGCGCCGGCGCTCGATGCAATCCAACGTGCGCTCCAATGCCAGCGTGCTTCGATATTGCTGTTGGATAAAAACGGGCGCATGAAGTTTGTGGCTTGGCGTGGCCTGTCCGACACTTACCGCGTAGCGGTGGAAGGACACTCGCCTTGGTCAGCGGAGAGCCAAGATCCGCAGCCGATCTGTGTTGACGATGCACACCAAGCGGATTTGCCGGAAGAATTGAAACAAGCGATCCAGACTGAGGGCATTGGTGCGGTCTACTTCATTCCGATCACACAAGGTGGACGGCTTCTGGGCAAATTCATGGCCTACTTCGACCAGCCTCAAGAGCACTCGGAACAGCAGATTGAAACGGGTCGGACCATCGCTCGTCAGCTCGGTTTCGGTATCGAACGCATAAAGGGCGAAATTGCTGCTCAAAGGCTGGCAGCAATCGTGGAGTCTTCCCATGACGCGATCGTCAGCAAGGATTTGAATGGGATCATTTTGACATGGAATCGCGGGGCTGAGCGCCTGTTCGGCTATTCGGCCTCGGAAGTGCTCGGCAAGCCGATCACGATCATCATCCCTCCGGATCGGCTGCAAGAGGAGCCGCTCATCCTGGGTCGAATACGCAAGGGCGAAATTGTCGATCATTTCGAAACAGTCCGGCGCCACAAGGATGGGTCGCTAGTGGACATTTCTCTGACTATATCGCCTGTCCGAGACGCAGCGGGCCGTATCGTTGGCGCCTCCAAAATTGCCCGGGATATAACTGCGCAGAAAATTGCGGAAGCAAAGGTGCGCGACAGTGAACGTCACCTTCAGGATCTTCTCGCGGCCATCCCTGCTGCAATCTACACGACCGATGAGCAAGGCAAGATCACCTATTTCAATGAGGCAGCGGTCGAACTCGCCGGCCGCACGCCGGTGATCGGCAGTGATGAATGGTGCGTCACCTGGAAGCTCTATTGGCCAGATGGAACGCCACTTCCTCACGACCAGTGTCCAATGGCTGTTTCCCTTCGTGAAGGGCGGCCGGTCCGGGGAGTTGAGGCGATTGCCGAGCGGCCGGACGGCACGCGGATTCCATTCATTCCCTATCCGACGCCGATGCGGGATGCAGCTGGAGCAATTGTCGGCGGCATCAACATGCTGGTCGACGTCAGCGAGCGCAAGCAAGCTGAGACACAACAGCGGATCCTGCTTAACGAACTCAACCATCGCGTTAAGAACAACATGATGATGTTGAAGTCCTTGCTTTCGGTAGCGGCCAGGACCAGTCAAAATTCGGAGGCTCGCAAGACGCTCGACGAGGCGAGCAAGCGAGTGGCAACCATGGCTGCGGCTCAACGTGTTCTCTACGACACCCCAGACGCATCCAATTTCAGCGCGCCACTTTTTCTCGGGGCCATTTGCGAAACGACAAAGCAGGTGTTTCCAGCGAACGTCCAACTCATTTGCGACGCCGATCCCATCCAGTTGCCCAACGATATCGCGATGCCGCTTGCGCTCATACTCAATGAGCTTTTGGTCAATGCCGTCAAACATGGATCTGCGGGCAAGGCAAGCATCATTCGGGTTGGGATCAAGCAGCACGGTCAAAAGCAGGTGTTGACGGTAGAGGATGAAGGTTCAGGTTTCGATCTGAGGGCGGTGCGTCCTTCCTCGTCAGGTTTGCGGTTGGTTGAGGGGTTGGCGCGACAGATTGGTGGGATTTTCGAAGTTGAGCGAGATCCGTCTCGTTGCATCGTGATTTTTTCTCAGGCTCCCGGGGAGAACGGCTTTGACCTTAAAAACGGCAATGTTTGAGACAGGCCGAACGGGGGAGTCGAACCAGCCATTCAGACCTCAGTTGGTTTTCTCCAGAGATGATGGGATTGGAGCAGAAGCGAGAATTTCCGGCAAACCATGCATCATGATCGTCGAAGACGACTACCTCATAGCCCTCGATGTCGAGGCTAGTCTTAGCGATGCCGGTTTTGTGTTGGCTGGGATAGCCAGCACAGCCGAGGAGGCGATCATAATTGCGCGCTCGGCTCAGCCTGCGATTGCCCTGATGGATATCCGCTTGCTTGGCAAGCGGGACGGAATTGACGCAGCGTTGGAACTCTACCGGGACTTCGGCATACGGTGCATCTTCGCAACCGCGCACGCTGACCGCGACGTAAAGCTTCGAGCCGAAGCGGCAAGACCACTCGGCTGGGTTCAGAAACCCTACTCTACGGCGATGCTCATCGAAGCCATCCAAAACGGTTTGCAGGAGCTCGACAACAAAGGCTGAGCGTCACAGCCGGCAGCCAGTGCTGGCGAAGCCCTGGCTTTGAAATTAACGGACGTAATCTTCGTTGCTATCGCGAATTGGTACGCTCCAAGCTGGCCGGCTGATCGATTGCGACTGTACGCATACAGACCACCGGATCCATTTTGCCTGGCCTGACAACCCAGGAGGCCTGGTATCAGGCCAATAGCATGGGCCTGCAATCATACCGGGTTTGGTTAGATACCATAGTGCCGACAAATCTCTCCGTCACTTCGACCGAAGTCCGGCTTCGGGCCGTGGCCATGGAACTGCCGAAGGGCATCGGCACACCACGGCAGCGCGATTGGCTACTCGGAGTATGTCGCAGGGATTTCCGATGTGAGCTTCTTCGGCGAAGCCGCCAAACGCTGTCTCGACATCGTGCACGCAAACACGCCCGCATGGAAGGACACCTTACGATGGACGTCGCAGAGTGGGTTAGCCAATCTCCCGACCGTCAATATCGGCCCGTGGTGGCGCGACTACCATAGATCGCTGGAGAGGCTGCACACCGGCTATGCGCGTTCGATGTCCTGCCCGTCTCTCGGCGATGTCTGCTCCAGGACTGCTCGCCCTCTTCCTGACCGGCGCTTTTTCGGTCGGCAGTTAGAGCTCGGGGCCGTTCGGCACGGAGCCGCTCTTCTTGAACGGATGCCATCGACGACCGCTTTCCAGACGCAAGCGAAGGTGCTCCCGCTGCCCGACCTGAACGTCGCGGACCGTCAGTCGGAAAGGACCGACGCATCCGGCTCGGCTGCTAGCCGAGCGTGCGAATCGGAACCAAAGTTTGAGGAGCAAGTTTGGCCGTGAACGCCGAAGTTTGGCACAACCATCCAAGGAAGGAGAAGCCGATGAAAGCGCAATGCGGGCCGGCGGCAGTTTGCCGCTGCTTTGGTTTTGTTGAGCTTGCCGGCGATGGCCCAGACGAGCGGGACACCGGACCTTAAGCTGCCAACGCAGCAGTCTGGATCCACGCCGCCCCCCGGCCCCACCGGACATATCGACGACCAGACGCGTGAAATGATGCGCCAGATGATAGACGAGATGTTGCAGGAAAAGCTGCAGGGAGATGGCGGTCCCGAAGGAGGACCTCCGCACCGCAAAGGTTGGCACCGGGACATCGCACAAGGGCCTCGCGAGGCGGGCAGGATATCTCGAAAGGCTGATCGCATGGGGCCCCGCATGATGTACTTTGCCCGTATGCAAATAATGTTTGCGATAATGGACGCCGACGGCGATGGAGCCCTTTCGCACAGCGAGATCCAGGATGTGATCGGGCGGATATTTGACGCCGTCGACGAGAACGGCGATGGCAGGATTGACCTCGAGGAGATTCAATCCTTCTCACAGGGTCGTGGAGGTGGAGACATGCAGTAGCGCCCAAAGGGGCGCCTGGCTCCTGTTCCTGGCCGCCATACTCGCCCGACCTCAACCCGATCGAGATGGCCTACTCAAAACTCAAGGCGCACCTGCGAAAGAAGGCGGCCAGAACCTTCGACACGCTTTGCGAGGCTCTCGGCGATATCTGCCACCTGTTCGAGCCAGCCGAATGCAGAAACTTCTTCAAAGCGGCCGGATATGAGGCCGATTAATCGCGACACGCTTGAGGCAGAAAAATTGCGCGGGCGCCAAAGCTGTCCGGTCTCGGCCCGCCAAGTCCCGGGAACATGGCCGCGAAGAGGACCATTTGTTCACCTGACCTGCGGCGGGAGGTGGCCATGCGCGGCCTGCGGCAGCTCTCTTTTGGCATGAGAAGCCCGGTCACAGGTGCTTGAACCGCGAGCGGCAAGGACGGCTGATCAGGCGATGAGGCGGAGAGATTCGGACGTTCCCCTCAATCCGCCATGCCGGCCTCATGGGGTACTATTGCGTCGAGGATTGCGTTGTACAAACTGACGGTATCTTCCTCGATTTCTGTGCTGCTGATGCCAGCCGCTTTCGCATCCGAAAAAAGCTTCTGGGTGAGTTGGGCAACCGAGGTGACATCCGCCCCGACTGTTTCCGGGACGTTGCTTGATATCCATTTGTGAAGGAAGTTGGTTCCACGCGTGCTCATCGAGAAAACAACCACCAGATGAACAGCGCGCAAGCCCCAACCACAACCGCTGAGACCGCTATCAAAATGCCCCTGCCGTTCTGCCATCCGGGCGGCGGCGGAGGCACCACCTTTTCAGGCTTGGTTCGATCGTCCATTCCGCAACAAGCTGCGGGGAGATCTTAGGTTCCGCTAATCCCGTTTCGCGGAAAATAACTTGCCATGGCTGCCACACATTCAATTTTTCACTCCAGCGAAAGAACCGCCTTTTTCAGCCTTCGGCTCCGACCTGCAGGAGGTGCTAAGGCCGGGTCAGTGAGAACAGCACGCCTGGCGATTTGCTCGCGTCGGCATACCGGCGATTTCTGGCCGCGAACCGCGTATTGCTTGAACACCTGACGTCCCTAGTTGCGGTCTCTCAAAAACCTCGCCTCCCGCAGCAATGAATTCCAATCGGGGCCGATGAGCTTGATCAGGTCACGCGCCTGGCGTTCCGAGATGCCGACTTCTTTAGCCAGCCGCCGAGCAAGAAGCCGCATGCCCTCGTCTTCGCGTTCGCTGCCGTCATCTTCCATCGAAACCTCCTACGGCCGAACGTGGCAGCGCTGGTTTGGTTTCGCCAGGCAAAAAAAACCGCCGGCCGGAGCAAGCGGGCGGATTGTATTGACGAATTTGGGCCGCCCTTCTTGACGAGACGCATCACCGCCACAGAACTACCAAATGACTTCAAGGATCGACGCAACTCGCGACCTAATGCTTTCGGATACCGCCGACCTAGTTGCTGCTGCAAGTGCGGCCCGGGAACTCTATGGCCCAGACGCGGCAACGGCAGTGGTCTACTGCGCCATGGAAGCACATTTCGCTGGGCGGACGGCCGATTTTCTTTTCTGGTTTGATGTTTTTCGCGACCTGATTAAGCCCAAAGCTCAATGAAGCGGCGTGAATAAAGGGCGAGGTAGGAGGCCGTTTGACCGCGCGTCCTGGCCGTCTGGAATCCGTTTGGAGAACGGCAAGGACATACTCCTGGAACTGATTGGGAATGGCCGAAGGAGCCGCGCTCGCTGGCAGCGAAGGCATCCCCCGATGAGAAGTAGCGCGGCCAACACGAAGCTCTATCGCCGCGCATCACCCGACCTGACGCCAGAACATGGACGGCGTGCCATCGATGCCCGCGGATTAACTATCGAACTACGCGGATTATTGTCGGATCAGAAGCAATGACCGCCAGAACCTGCTCGTTGCAAAAGAGGCGAAAGGCTGCCGCCTACGCAAACTGAGGAGCCCTGCAATCTGGTCGACGCCGATTACATCACGGCGCAAGCGGGGTGGCGCGAACCCGCACACTCGGATGCGGCTAGAGTTCCGGGTTTTCGGCAATTTGCTGGCGGATATCGGGAAAGGCATTGAAAAGGGCCCAGCGTCCCCGTCTGGAGATGCCAGAAGCTCTTTTATAGACGCGGGTGGACGCCCGCATTGCCACAGCCCGGCCCTGTTCAGCCTGTCGTGGGTCCACTGAGGAAAACCGCCACCCGCGCTGGATCCGGTGATCCCAATTGCCGGCAAACTGGTCGATAGGGTTAAAGCTATGGCGCAGCATTGTTGGATATCGCCCGCCGATTTAACCCGGGCCGCGTCTGACACTTAGCTGACTGCGCGCAGGCGCCGAGACCGAACAAAGAGTTGTAGTCCCTCGGAATCCAACGCATGGCCGAAGGCATAGCCTTGCAGTATGTCGCAGCCCAAATCTCCAAGCATCCGTGCGTGCTGCATCGTCTCGACACCTTCTGCTATAATCTCGATACCCAGGGACTTGCCGATCTCAATGATCGACGACACAACCTGCCTTCGTTGCGGAGATTTGACGATTGGAATGATCAGCTGCCGATCTATTTTCAACCGGCGGGGCTGTAGCTTGAGCAGGCTGACTATAGAGGCATAGCCCGTGCCGAAATCATCTATCTCTATATCGATGCCGAGTTCCTTTATTTGATTGACGTTCCATGCAATCAAATCATCGCTGCCATCCAGGAAAATAGACTCAACAAGCTCGAACGAAACCGTTCCCTTTTTGATATCTAATTTCCTTAAGCTCTTTATGAGTTCTTCGTCATGAAGACGTCGCGCGGAAACGTTGACCGATACCCGTGGTATATGGAGATTTGCATTGGACCACTTTGCAAAATCTGAAAGTGATTGATTCAGTATGGATCGATCGATCATCGAGACGACATTTAACTCGTCGGCAATCCTTAGGAAGGCATCCGGCGCTAAAATTCCCCGCTTTGGGTGTCTCCATCGCGCAAGCGCCTCGACGCCGACGATTTCGAGGGTTTTTGCATTAAATTGAGGCTGGTAGAAGGCTATGAACTCATTGCGCTCCAGGCCGCCGAGAACTTCGTCGGCAATCCGCTTCGTGTCGACGATCTCGCTTTGCATCACCTCGGTGAAGAAATCATATCGGTTGCGCCCACGCGTCTTTGCCTGGTAAAGCGCGATGTCGGCATTCACCAGCAGATGCTTGCCTTCGATGTCATTGTCGTTCTCGACTGCAATCCCCACGCTAGCACCAAAGCGGCAGCGGTGGCCGTGGTAGTAAACAGGTTCGCTCATCTTGCTGATGATGTCGTCAGCCAGCAGCCCCAGTTGCTTAGTATGCTGCACAGTGCACAGGACCACGAATTCGTCGCCGCCAATACGAGCGACGAAGCCGCCCTCCCCTACCTTGGATCGCAGCACGGTAGATGCGTGAACCAGCATCGCGTCACCCGCGGCGTGGCCAAGTGTATCATTGATGTGCTTGAACCGATCGAGGTCGATGTGAAGCAGGCCCACATGACCGCAGTCTCGCCTAGCTTTTGCTACGAAGTCTTTCAGTACCTGGTCGAGGTAACGACGGTTGGGCAAACCCGTCAGAGAGTCGTGAAGTGCGATATGCTCTATGCGCGCCTTGGCAGACTCGAGTTCTGCATTTTTCGTCTCCGACAGCTGTTTTGCGCGAACCAGGTCGCTGTTGAGCAGGACGTCGGCCGTTACATCCCATTCCGCGCCAATCATCTTGGGCGTCTCGTTTGGGGCTTGGTATATGGTGGCCTTGGATCGGACGTAACGAATTTCACCACCTGGACGGACAATCCGGTACTCCGACGAATATGTTCCGCCGCTGGCCACAGCACTGTTGAAATCTGCGTTGGCGCGGGCCAGATCCAGGGGGTGAATTGCGCCCGCCCAATCCGAATAGCCGCGAGGACCTCCATCGCTGGGCTTGCCATATATTTCGTTCACGCGATCATCCCACGACAGGTCATTGGTCGCGAGATCATGTTCCCAAACGCCAATGGCTGACGCCTCCAGAGCAAGTTCTAGGCGTCGGGACAATCGACGCAGTTCCGTATAATTGCGCTGCCTTTCACTAAGCAGCCGACCTGCTACCAGGAATGGGATCAGGATCAGCGCCCCGGCCGCGGCCATGATGGTACGCAAGAGCCAAGCGTTGCTGGGGGTCGAAGGCCAGCCGTTTTTGGGGACGGCTGCGATCTGCCACGAACCGGACGGAAGCAGAACTTCGGCCGTCACCGGATTGCTTTTGCGGATGTCTGCAGAGCCAAAAAATTGAACTCCGCTTGGGCCAAGGGCATCTTTCCCTATGAGCGCGATATCAATCCCGAGATCATCGTCAAACAGGCCGCTCGCCTTGTAAAGGCGCTGCACATCGACGACCGCGGATATGATGCCCCAAAATCTTTCACTGTTGCCCGCACTCGACACGAAAACCGGAAAACGGCCGATGAAGCCCTGGCCTCCTTGCTTCAGGTCGACGGGGCCGGCAAGAATCAACTTGCGCTCGTCTCGCGCCCTTAGCGCGGCCTTGCGTTGCCAATCATCCTTGCGGTAGTCGAGGCCCATCGCCTTCTCGTTGCCCTTCAGCGGATACAACAAGGAAACGACCAGATCGGGCGCGCCGGCAATGTTGTTCAATTGTGAGTTTTCGCTGAACAGGTTTCTCGCGAGAGAAGCAAAGCGTTGCTGTCCCATATAGGGTTCCGTCACGACCGTCGCGACCAGTCCATGCACAAGTTGGAGGTTTCCGCTGATGTTACCTTCTAGCTTGGCGCGAATTAGATTTACCTTGACCAGGACATCCGCGCGGGCGGCTTGGTCCGAAACGATTTTGTTTTGATGGTCCGCATACGCTGCGCTGATGGCAATAACCAAGACCGCCATGGCGGCCGGAATATTCACCGAAGAAAAAACGGCATCCTTCATCCCGCCGAACCTAGCGCCGAAAAGGGGCAATGGGGTCGAACTCCCTGTGTGGTTCCGGTGTTCGGATGGACTCGTGCTACAATACTAGCGTTGATTGCTTAATTTTAGACTTCACACTTCTGAAAACTTTGCACTTCCGACGGTGATGTCATCTCGGGTCGACGCCGGTCCCCTCGACGTTTTCACGCTGCCGACGACACCGATGACAACACTGATATTGATGGGAATCGTCGACAAGCGACTTCGTCACCTGCCCTGACCGCAATCAGAGAAGACAGGCGAAACGGCTACAAACGGCACGAACCTGGGCTGCTGCCAACCCCTTACAAGCCGCGCTACACGGCGCGGCTGGCCTATACGCAAGATTTAGAAACGGCTACGCTCAAGCTGAGGGCGTTCGCCTAGCAAACCAGATCGCCGTCGAAAGCCCGACCAGCCGGTGCTCGGCAGGCGGGTGCCTTCGACTGCGCGTCGTAGCAAGAGCCCTGTGCTCGGAAAGAATCCTGATCGCAGGCGACAGTCGTTTAAGCGGGATCATACCGTCACATGGATTTAGGAGCAGCGAGATATGGGATCATACCGACGCTCCGCTTCGTCGCGCCGATGGAATAGGCCATCGGAATCCTGGGAGAGTTCTTTGGCAAGCCGTACATATTCTTGCCGGCCCTCACCGCAAATGAAAAGTGCTGCCACGAAACCGTGTCATGCTCATTCAGAAAATCGAGCGTGAGCCCAGCTGAAATCAGGGCGTTCACGACATCGCTGATGGGATGAATCCACTCATAGTAGCGAGGATGCTTCAAGCGCCGGTCGTCGCCGGTATAGGTAAGTTCCTCGTTCCAGGCGAGCGGCTGAGCTATGGGTGTTCGCCAGTCGTGCTTCAACTCGAGTGCCGCGGCCTTGCGATCACACTGGAACATTAACGGATGGCCCTCAGCCATATAGAGCCGACCGCCGGGTCGCAGGAGATCGGCAACCACTCGCGCCCACCGGCCCACGTCGTCGAGCCAGTTTACCGAACCCCAAGTCACGTAAGCGACGTCAAAGGTCCGGCCAAGCGCTTCGACTGCCTCGAATAGCGGCGCTTCCACGAAGCGCACATCAGTGCCTGCCTTGGAAGCGAAATCCCGCGCAGCGGCGATGGCAGTCGGTGAAAAGTCGAGGCCGGTCACGCTGCGCGCGCCGAGATTTTTCAAGCTGATCGTGTCGAGCCCAATGTGACATTGTAGATGGATGATATCCTTGCCGACAATATTACCGAGCTCGCTCGTCTCAAGCTCATAGAGATTGGATCCCCCTGCCAGCACGTTTTCGATCTGGTAGCTGCCCGTTGTGTCAGTCGAATGCAGTTCGGCCCGATCATCCCAATTAAGGCGGTTCGTACCCAGAAACGATTCCACACCCCCTCCGATCGTCAGCGCTTGCTGATGCTTGGTAAACAAATGCTTAATATCTTTGCAGCGAAAGGGCCGTGCGTCAATCTGAGGTCGGCGGACGATGTGCCAGTTCGCGAAGCCTATAATCGCGGAGACAGCGGCGGGGTCTGAGGGAAGGTGTAGGTTGCTCGAACTGAGTTGATGATGATGCAGGCAGTTGCCGACCGCTCGCCTGGCAGTAGTTCTGCAAGCTCGGAAGAGAGCGCCAGCTGCATGCTTAACGAGGGAACAGTTTCCGCTCGTCTGCGACGACCCGCGCGGACCTGATCGGATCGGGTCGGTTTGCCTCATCAACAGCCCATCTGAGTGCCCCTCATGCCAACGAGCATCACATGATCGATTTCGGCAAGTCGGCAACGGAAGTGCTCGGATCTGAACGGGCAGCGTAGGCACGGTTCTCGCCGCCCGTCGATCAGCCCACGCTACCAGAGCTCCAACGGCGATCGCGGTTTACAGCATCGTTAACTCGCCATCGACCACGTATTGCCTGCCGGTCACATCTGCAGCAGCATCCGACAGCAGGAACCACGCGAAGGCTGCGGTCTTCGCCTTCTGGGGGGCCGAGAAAGTCGGCAGCATCCCCGGAACTTGCACTCAGCATGTCGTCTCGGGAACACGAACCCCGGTTCCGCAACGCGAGCCCAGTTCGTCCCCGCGGCTACCAACCTCTACCCTGGCACGCCCCACGGCGGCATGCGCATCCCCTGAAACCTATGGTGCTCGGAGGTTCGGCATCGCAGTTGGGGAATTGAATATTGCCAAGTGAAAGGTCGTGCCGATCTGCCGGGTCGCGGGTGCCGAGGGTGCCACATCTCTTAGATAGAGAGGTCGATCCAGGCGGCTGCAACCGCGGTCTGCTAGTGGCGTCCGTCAAGAACCATGCGAGGCATGGCCGGGCCTCGCCTTGATTCCCGAGCCCGCCTCGCCATTTTGTACCTGCGTCGTGCCCTGACTTCATCCTCCGCTTGCTTGCGCGATATCTCCACCGTACCGAGCAGCATCTTTTCTGGCATGCGATTGTCGTTTGAATTTCGAGTGGCCGCCATATTGGTTCTCCGTTGTGGAAGCCGAACTTCGACTTGGCGGAAGTGTTCCCTGCGGCGCGGGATCGATGCCTCGGGAGCACTAGTTGACCACCGACGAACAAGATCGGGAAACAGAGCCGCGACGTGGCTGGTGGCGGCAGATCCAGGGCGGGCATATCATAGTTAAATGACGGCGCAGGAGCAGGATGCGATGGGGGTGCTCAGCGGCTCCCCTTAAGCTGCTGAACAAAGGCATCGGCTTGCGGAGGACCACAGCATGCGCATGCATCATCCAGCAGACATCGCCATTTATCCAACCGATCTCGAACTGCTGCAGCGGGTTCTTATCCAGTATTGTTCAGAGAGACGGTGCAGTTTGGATTCCGCCATGGCCAACGACGCAGCATGTGAGCTGATGGCGCTGTTTCAGGCCGGCATCGAGGACGAAGGCGAACTCGAACGCATCATTTCCCGTCATGACATGCCGCTTCGGATGGTGGGGTAGGTGCCCTCCTGCCCGTGTAGTGGGCATGCTGTAGGGTCCAGGCTGCACCGCGCGGCTGGCAGGCTTATCCCACCCGCCCCCGCAACAAGGGCGCCGGCCACCTTGGCTCGGCACGGGTGCGAGCAAATTGTTTGCTAAGAACAGCCATACATCGAGCCTCGGTACCGGGTAGCCTCAATCCATAGTGCGAGGGCAATAGCTGGCGACCGCCCCTTAACTTCCAAATCGCGACCTCGATAGCCGCCAGCCGCGATCCATACTGTCTTTGAACGCTGGTAGATTGTAACGCCCCGTGCGCTCGCCCAAGCGCACAGGTCTGCAAAGTCTCGCTTCATGATTTCCCCACACGCAGCAATCGGAACGCTATAAACTGCGAAGGTGGAGGTATGTTCCACGATGCTAAAAAAGCCCGCCACCTTTCGGCGGCGGGCAATCAGCGGGAACACAGCACTGAATGGGAACAGTGCGAGGGTCCAACATCGCCAGCTCGAAATCGTTCCATGCTTCGGCAGGGATCATATAGCGGTTGCTTGACGAACTTGCCGACGTTCGCCGGAAGTCAAGAATGCCGCTGCGCTCCGCGCGCTTTCCTAGCGGATGAAAGCATAACCGCTAGGCTGCTATGCCAATGACGAGCCCCTTGCGCCGCAGATCGTCGATCTCTGCTTCATGTCTTGGCCGACGCGTTCATTTGCCCTGGCGTTGCCTATTCCACGCCTTGCTCCGACTCAACGCCGATTGCGTCGCCGTCACATAGACCGCACCATGATCCCAATTGTTCGTCTTGTGGGGAGCTTTGACGATGGCCTCTCGGTTATCCCTGTCTTTGTCCTTGCGGGCGCAGGTCTCGGTATATCGGGCGTGAACAGGTGTGAGGCCTGTCGCGTCCGCCAGATCCACTTGGGTAATCGGGAATTCAAAATTCTCGTCAACAATGTCGCCGAAAGCCCGCATGCGCACGAAAATTTCATATATCAGAAATCCAATGCGCGAAAAGGCGTCGCGCCTTCCCTCATCGATAATGCGTTCGCGCAACAGCCCTTCATCCTGAAGCGTGTTCCACCAGAAGGCGAGCGCGATACTAGGGCGGTCGAGAAGCAGTTCCTTCATGCGGGTGCCTGAGATCGGCAAGGCCGGCGTTAAGGGGCACGCAGTGACGAAGCAGGACCTGAAGTTCAGCCAGCGAGATTCGCCGAACAACTTTTCGCGACGAGAGAGGGGGCTGGCAACCCTCCACGGCGGCAGTGCCTACTTGCGGATGATCCAGTTTATCAAGGCGGGTTCGATCTGTTTGCGGTCGGTAAATTCCACGATCAGGCTTGTAGCCAGATCGCGCCATTTGTCTTCCGGCACTTTGGTTTCCAAAACCAGTTTTTTGAACACTTCGCGCAGAATGTCGCAATCAAATGCGGAGATGTCGCTCGGTGCCTTTGCCGCCTGCCCGATAAATTCGGAGCACGATCCCGGCTGGCGATCTTTCTGCTGCTCATGAAGGCGCTTCAAGAGTTGGCGCGAGGCTTCGACGGCCTTCCGGGAAAAGCTCAGGCTCCGGTGAAGTTCGTCAATCTCCAGTCCGGTACGCCGAACACTCAACCGCGCAGCCTCGACCAGCATTCGAGTGGTATCTGTTTGCGTGGCCATCATCGCCATTCCTCCCCAGCGATGTTTGTCCAATCTAGGCACATTTGATGGGTCACTTCAATGCCGACGCCGGCGGAATTCTTGGGTGCCGGCCTGTAGGATCTTAAGGACCAGCCGTTCTTCGTCAGCCATGTCGCTTGGCAGTCAGCCATTCAGAGCGGGGCCGATTGTATGGACGGGCAGCATGATCACCATCGAGCCTGTCGTTTGGGCTACAACGGCTTGCCGAAAACAAGGAACACTCACCAAAACCGCTGCGAACACAAATCATGTACCAGGCTGCCGGCCAAGCCACCATATTAGTACCCGCCACATGAAGCGGGTACTCAATCGACCGGCGATGAAGGGACTGGTGATCGGCGGTCGCCTTACTAATGTGACCTCGCCTGCGTTGTTTCACGCTTCAGACCTTTGCGCTTCGGAATCAGACTTTGGTCGGGTTTGGGCGGTCCGATTCAAACCACCTGGCAAGGCGCGCCAGATGTCGACCCCAGGCGGTCACGAGCGATGCCACAGCTATCGCGATTCTGGCGACCTAAAGGCGCCAATCCCCACAAGTTTCCGACGACAAGGCTATCACGTTACGAAAATCCCCGTTCAGCCCGAACCCGAACGGGGCGTGCATATTTGCTGCCACGCCAACCTGGCAATGGATTTGAATGGCAAGCCAAACCATACCGAGGACGGTCAGCGTGCGCGAGACGCCGTCCTGAATTCATGCAAGCCAGAGAAGTGGTCAGCGTCGTGAAGCGGCCGGCCTAGCGTACGTCTCCGAAAGCGGGCCTCGGCTTTACGTGTTCGCCAGACGAATGGCGGCGACCGATAGCGGCGGCAGCGCAATTTTGAGGACCAAGCTACCGGCCTCGCTCTTGCTCGCGACCGGCTCGCTGCGAAGCTCCGAAAGATGTTTGAGTCTATCCACGGTCGGCGCGTCGAGATATTCGGGTTTGCCCATTTCTTCCCAGCGGCGCTTGGCGTTGGCGTGCTCGGCGTCGATGCGTTGCACGCAAGCCGTGGTCGCAGTCGACGCGGCTTTCAGCGTGAACAACACCTCCTCGGTCTTGATCGGATGGCGCGGCAGGGCGAAATTCGTCAGTATCAGCGTAGACGCGCCGTCGCCGCGGACGAACCAGGCGTCGACCGTCTCGTGAGCGCCCTCGACCGGCAGCATCTCGGTGCCAGCGCCATGCAGCAATTGAAAGGCACGATAGGCCGGCTTGGCGATGCCGTGGATGTTCAACAGTCCGAACCCGCCCTGGAAGGGCAGCGAGGGAAAATAATTCTCCTCGAAAATATCGGAGAAGGTCCAGTAGCTGTATCCCTCAACCAGTCCGTTCGCTTCCAGAACGGTCTTGACGATGAACGCGGCGGCATAAGGGTCGTCATGCAAGGGATCGCGCGGGTTCGAGGAGGTGCACCATTCGGTATAATAGAGGGGCACGTCGCCCGCTTGCTTGCGCGCGCCTCGCGCCTCGTCGCGCAGGGCGCTGCGTTTGCTGGCGGCGAGCTGCGCTTCGGTGTCGTCGCCTGGTTGGCCGAAATCGTCCGTCGGGTAATGGTGCGTGCTGACGAAATCGGCGGGCAGGTCGCCGGTCCGGCAGAAATTCAGGAAATCCTCGATCCACGCGTTATCGGCCGTCGCCGGACCGCCGACCCGCAACAGCTTATCGACGCCTTTGATGGCTTCGGCGGTATAGCGATAAAGCTCGAAATAGTCGCTTTGCTTGCCGCTGCCGAAGGCGGTCAGGTTCGGCTCGTTCCAGACCTCGAAGAACCATTGGCGCACCTCGTCCAGGCCGTAGCGGCCCACCCAGTGGCTCACCAGTTTGCGGATTAGCACCGCCCATTGCGCGTAGTCCTTCGGCGGCGTGACATTGGCGCGGTAGTGAAAGGCGGTCTTGTCGCCGGACGCCAGGGCGACGGGCATGAAGCTCAATTCGACGAACGGCCTCATACCGATCGAGCGCAGATAATCGAAGATGAGATCGGCGTTGAAGAACGAATAGAACAATGTGTTGCCCTCGCCGATCAGCGTGCCCATCTCGTCGCACAATATGCCGTGGAAGCGGACATAGCGCATGCCGAGCTCATCATGCGTCCGCTTCAGTTGCGCCTGCCAGTCTGCGCGCAGGCCGAGCGTGGCGTGCCCACTGCCGATCGTGTGTTCCCAGAAATGCGGCAGTTCCGTCGCCAGTCCGTTCAGGTCACATGAAAATGTCGCCGTCATGTAAGCCGCTCCTATCCGCCACACGACGCGCGTTGGCGATGATTGTCAGTGTGGGATTGACCACCGCGATCGAGGGAAGAAGCTCGCATCGCCGACCGCCGTCCATTCCGATCAGCCGTTGGTCGAAAAGCCAGGAAAGAGCGTCATGCCGCCATCGACGAAAAGCGTGGTACCGACAACGTAGTCGGAATCGTCGGACGCCAGCCAGACGGCTGCCCGCGCGATGTCTTCCGGCAGGCCGATCCGCCCATACGGAATCAGCGTCAGCAGGCCCTTGAGCGCTTCGGGCGTATCCCAGGCGGAGGTATTGATGGGCGTGCGTATCGCACCGGGCGCGATGGCGTTGACGCGGATGCGTCTGGGGGCCAGCTCCTGCGCCATGCTTTCCATGAGCAGCTTGATGCCGCCCTTGGAGGTGGCGTAGTTCGCATGGCCTGCCCACGGGATTTCCTGGTGCACCGAACTCATGCAGATGATCTTGCCGGCCGCGCACGAGACGGACGGCACCACGCCGCGCCGCAGGAACTCGCGTGTCGCAGCCTGGGCGCAAAGGAACTGGCCGGTCAGATTGACGCCGAGAACGTTAGTCCAGGTCGCCAAAGGCATGTCAGCAAACGCCGAGTCGCGTTGCAGGCCGGCATTGGCGACAAGGATGTCGATGGTGCCGAACTCGCGCATCGTGCGCTCGAACATGTCTCGAACCTGGTCTTCCATCGAGACATCGGCCATGTGGGCGATCGCCTTGCTGCCGGCCCGATGGATCTGGTCCACGACGGCGTTCGCGGCGTTCTCGTTTTCGACATAGTTCACCACCACGTCGGCGCCCGCCCGGCCAAGCGCAACGGCAACGCTCTCGCCGATGCCTGAATTAGCCCCCGTTACGATGGCTTTCTGCCGCGCCAGAGGCTTGTGATCGGACATGGAGAACTCATTCGAAAAGAAGCTCGCCTGGAACTAAAATTATCGCCACTGCCAGGTCAGCCGGCTCCCATGAAACGCAACCGCGGACCAAAAGGTCCGGCTGGCGCCATTACAATGCGGTAACGCGCAGGAACATGAATGTGATCGCGGCTTGCGAACCAATCCAACGCTCCAATGTAAGACTGAGTCGGGAGCGCGCCGAGCGCGCACTTCAGCCGGAGCCCGAAGAAAGCATCCGACGCCCGCTATCCTCGCCACGTTCCCTGTGCGCTGCCTGTTGGGCGTGTTGTTTCTGTCTTTCAGCGCGCCGGACAAGGTGCTGAAGTTCAAGCGGGCGATCGATCAGACGGCGAAACTTGTCTTGGCATCGACCATTCGGCGACCGCCGTTTCCAGCAGCGCCGGGAGCGTCACGCTCTACGAGAACCTCGGCCTGTCGTGCCAGCCCGTTCCTTCAGCCTGGGCGCCACCCCGTTTGCTCGGTGTGAACCGTCCTTCTCATCCTCAACCCTCCTGTAGCTCCCGCAAAGCTCTCCGTCTTTTCGATCCAGCGAAGACCGCTCGGACCCAAAGCCGCCTCGTGAGGCAATCTTCCTGGCCGCACAACCGCGTCTTGTGGTATGAACAAGAACATCATCGGTTTCCAATCTGACAGTCGGACAAAGGGAGTTGAATGATGTCCATCAAAAGCAAAGTTTCTCGCCGCCGGTTCCTCGGCGGCAGCGCCGTCGCCTTGGCGGCCGGCACGTTGGGGATACCGTTCGTGCGAACGGCACGCGCGCAGGTGGCGACCTTCAAGGCCGGTGTCATCACCTCGCTGTCGGGCGAGAACATACTCGGTGGCAACCTGACCAAGCGCGGTTACGATCTCTGGGCAGAGGCCATAAACGCCAAGGGCGGCGTCGAGGTCGCCGGCCAGCGTTTCAAGGTCGACATGTTCTACGGTGACGACCAGAGCAACCCGGCGACGGGAGCCGATGCCGCCGAGCGCCTGATCGTGCAGAACGAGGTTGATGTGCTGTTCGGCCCCTACACCAGCGGCTCGACCATCGCCGTGCAGCCGATCTGCCAGAAGTACCAGGTGCCAATGATTTCCGGCTCCGCGGAATCGCCAAACGTCTGGAAGGCCAAGCCGGAATTCAACTTCGGCATCATCCCGGCCGTCGACACCACCGCAGGCAAGTCGCTGGCCGTACTGGCGAAACTGTCCAACCCAGCGGCCAAGACGATTGCAGTGATTGGTGTCAACGAGCCCTTCTCGAAGGAAACCGGCGAAGGTTTTCGCGACGGGGCCAAGGAAGCCGGACTGGAACTCGTCGCCTACGAATTGGTACCGGCCTCGGGCGACCTGACCCCGGTCATCTCCAAGATCGCAGCGCTCAACCCCGACATCGTCGCCGTCGGCGGCCATGAGGAGCCGCTGATCAACGTCGTCAAGACCTCGAAGTCGCTCAACTTCCGGCCCAAGGCGCTGATAATGCACTATGGCGTCACCGACCCGGCCTTTGCCCAGGCGCTTGCCGCTGACGCCGACGGCACCTGCGGCGTCTCCGTGTGGCTGCCATCGGTGCCGTACAAGGACGACGTCTTCGGCACCGCAAGGCAGTTTGCCGAGATGGCGCAAAAGAAGTCTGGACACGAGCCCGACTATACCGAAGCGGCCTGCGCGGCCAGCGGACTCGTTTTCGGCGATGCCGTCAAGCGGCTTGGCAAGAAGCCGGCGCTCACGCCCGAAGACAGGGTGGCTCTGAAGGACGCGATAGCCGCCACCGACATCCAGACCTTCTATGGGCCGATCAAGTTCGAGAAGGAAGGCAACCACTACCACGACAACGTCCAGCCGGTGCCGGTGCTGATCCAGATTCAGGGTGGCAAGACCGTGGCGGTGGGGCCGAAGGAAGCCGCGGCAGCAGACCTCACCTACCCGCTGCCGGCCTGGAAATAGGCGGTTTTGGACAGGGTGTGGGCGGCCTCGTCGCCATCACTCTGCCAGGCGGAACCACGGTTGCGCGTGCGCGGAAAATGACGGACCATGCCGTTGAGCGCGCTCGCCTCGCCATGGCATTCCCGCTCTTTCGCTTGCCTACTGAGGGACGGTTTGCACCTTGGATCTTTTCCTACAGACCTTGCTGAACGGCCTTCTGATCGGCGGCGTCATCGCCACCTTTACGATCGGATTCCAGCTCGCTTTCGGCGTGCTGCACGTCATCGATTTCGCCGTGGGCGGCTGGGTCGTACTGGGTGGCTATCTCGGCTACTACATGGCCGCTGGACTGGGCGTCGACGGATTCCTTGCGATCCCGGTCGCCTTCGTGCTGTTCGGCGCCATCGGCTATCTGATCGGGCCGATCCTCTACAATGTCCGCAACAGCCGCACGGCGCGGCCGGAATTGATGGCGCTGGCGCTGACCTTCGGATTGTTCACGCTGCTGCGCGGCGGCATGCTGACCGCGTGGGGCTTCAATACCCACAGCGTTCCGACGGCCTTGAGCGGCGAGAGCCTCGCCGTCGGCCCGTTGACGGTGCCGCTGATCCGCGTGGCGGCGGCGGTGTTCGCGGTCGCCATCGCCAGCGGACTGTTCATATTCCTCTACCGCACCCGCTATGGATTGGCGATCCGAGCGACGGCCGAAAACCGGCAGAACGCGGCGCTGATGGGCGTCGACATCCGCCGCCTAAGCGCCAATGTTTACGGACTCTATGCAGGCATCACTGCCATGGCCGGTGTGTTGATGGGTGCAATTTTTTCAGTCAATCCGGAGGTCGGCCTGCGCTATACGCTGTTCGCATTCTTCGTGGCTGTGCTTGCCGGCTTAGGCTCCGTCGGCGGTGCCCTTGTCGCCGCGCTGCTGCTCGGCGTCATCGAAGCCTTCGTTGCGACCTATGTCGGGTCGAGCTATTCACTGTTGGCGATATTCGCCACGCTGTTCCTCGTCCTGCTCGTATCCCCGCGCGGGATCCTGCGGCACGGCTTGTGAGACCGGACATGAACCCACGCTGGGCCGGCGTCCTCCTGCTGATCGCGGTGATCGGCGTGTTGGCGCTGCTGCCGATGCTGGTCAACAACTATTGGCTGCGTATCGCCACCGGCGCACTGATGTGGGCGGGGCTGGCCTGCTCTTGGAACATACTTGGCGGCTATGCCGGCTACATCAATTTCGGCCATTCGGCCTTTTTCGGGCTCGGCGCCTACGTCACCGCGCTGCTGATGGGCGACAAGCTCGCCTGGCCCTTCTTCGCCACCGTCCCCGCCGGTATGGTTGTGACAGCGCTGTTTGCCATCATAATCGGAGCGCCGACGCTGCGCCTGCGTGGCGCTTATTTCGCCATAGCCACCTGGGCCTTCGCCGAGGTGCTTATCCAGTTCGCCTCGGTGATGGACTTCACCGGCGGCATCGGCGGAATTGGACTGCCGCCGTTTCTCGATGAGCGCTTCTTCTACTTCGCCATGTTCGCCGCAGCGGCGCTGACCTACCTAATCACCTGGGCGCTGTTCGAGCGCTCACGTTTTGGGCTGAAGGTCAAGGCGCTGCGCGACCACGAACTGGCGGCCGAGGCAATGGGCATCAACACTTCGCTGGTCAAGCTGCAGACCTTTGTGCTCAGCGCCGTCACCGCCTCCGTGTTCGGCGCGATCTTCGCCTACTGGGTCACCTTTATCAATCCGAAGAGCGTCTTCGGCGGCGACATCACCGACCAGATGGTGGTCATGGTGCTGCTGGGCGGGCTGGGCAGCCTGTGGGGGCCGGCACTGGGCGGCGTGGGGCTGTTCGTCGTCAACCGGCTGATCTGGATGTATTGGGGCGACACCGCCTTCTATATCGCCATATTGGGCGCGGCCATCGTGCTGGTGGTGCTGTTCATGCCGAACGGCATCGCCGGCCTGTTTTCGAAGCGCGCCGGCAACTCCGGCGCCGTGCTGGAAAAGGCGGTCGACAAGCTTGTCGGCGGTGACCAGGGAGAGCCCAATTGAGCGTGGCCGACGACCGAACGGCTGGCGGCGGCGACCCTATCCTCGTCGTGCGCGAACTTTACCGCCATTTCGGCGGCATCAAAGCCGTCAACGGTGTCTCCCTGGACGTCGCTCGGCACGAGATCGCCGGCCTGATCGGGCCTAATGGGTCGGGCAAGTCGACACTGTTCAGCCTGGTATCGGGCGCGGTCACCCCTGATCGCGGCCAGATCCGCTTCGACGGTCACGAGATCGGCGGCCGAAAGACTCACGTTATCGCGCGGCTGGGGCTTGCCCGCACCTTCCAGATTCCGGCCATGTTCGACAATATGACCGTCATAGAAAACCTACTGGCAGCAGCGGCCGAGGGCCATTGGCAGGGCGCGCGTGAACGGGCGGCCGAAACACTGGCGCTGCTGAAGCTGGACCATGTCGCCGACAATCGCGCCTCCGACGTTTCGGGCGGCCAGCAGAAACTGCTGGAGTTCGGGCGCGTCATCATGCGCCAGGCCTCGCTCATTCTGCTCGACGAGGTGACGGCGGGCGTGCATCCAAATATCCGGAACATTATCGTCGAGGCCATCGCGCGGCTGCGCAAGCGCGGCGTCACCTTCCTGATCATCGAGCACGACATGGAGATTGTGCGCAATGTGTGCGACCGCATCATCGTGATGGACGCAGGCCGTGTCGTGGCTAGCGGCTCGTTCGACGACATTGTTCGCGACTCGGAAGTCATGCAGACCTATCTGGGGCGGCCGCAATGAGCGCCACGCTCACGGCAGAAAACATCGTCACCGGCTATGGCAAGCAGGAGATCGTCCACGGTGTCTCGCTTAATGCGGAGGCTGGCAAGATCACCTGCATCTTCGGACCGAACGGGTGTGGCAAGTCGACCTTGCTCAAGGCCATTGCCGGCGCGCTGCCGGTGTGGAGCGGCAGGGCGAGCCTGGGCGATACAACGCTCTCCAACCTTGCCGTTCATGAGATAGTGCGCGAAGGGCTCGTGCTGATGCCCCAGGGCGGCGGCGTGTTCCCACGCCTGACGGTGATGGAAAATTTGCGTATGGGTGGCTACGCCATCGCGGACCGCCGGTTAGTCGAGCAGCGCATCGAGGCGCTGATCGAGCAATATCCCTCTTTGGCGCGGCGGCGGCGCACCGCGGCCGGTTCGCTTTCAGGCGGCGAGCAGGCAATGCTTGCGCTGGCGCGAGCGCTGGTCTCGCAACCTCGCTTCATTCTACTCGACGAACCTTCCGCTGGATTATCGCCGGCCATGGTCATTGAGACGCTCGAACGCGTTACCACCCTCACCTCGCGTGGCATCGGCATCGTGATGGTGGAGCAGAACATCCGCGAGGCCATGCCCATTGCAGACAAACTTTACATCTTGGCGGCCGGCGAAAGGCGCTTCGAGGGAAGGCCTCAGGACGTGCACGACGACCGGCAGATCATGGACATCTATATGGGCGGAGCGTGAGATTTGCAGTTCTGCTCTTGCGGTCGGGGATTGCTATTTCCTGACCTGCCACTGCACTGTGATCCAGTGGCGATTAGAGCCTTTGGCCCTTTCTGTTACCCCTCGCGGAACCGGTTGCTCAATCCGCGCCACACCCGCTGAAGAAGCGGCCAATCGAATGAGATGGAGAAGCAGGAGCCGTAGCGCGCCGAACTGATCGATCAGATGCCCGCAGACCAGCAAAAAAAGATGATGGTTATGGACGTTGCCGGATATCCAACTGATCTGCCACTGGACGACTGCGGTGGGACTGCAATCCGATCGTCAGCTTCCAGGCAAGGAGTTGCTGAGCAGCCATTCACCTCCCGTTGATTGCCGACGTAGTTGACCGGGCTGTTTGCGGGGCCTCAATCCTATGAGGGCGCCGTTTGCGCCATGTCGTCAGCTCCGGCTATTGGCGACGGAGCCTACCGCGACTTCACATAATCGAGACTAGCTTGGAATAGTTTGGCGGCAGGCTCGGTATATGCAGCATCGAGGTGAAGTTTGTCCGCTCTTGCCGTTTTGGGAAATTTCCGGATGCTCAAGCACGTCGTCTCAGGCGCCAGAGTGCGGGAGATGGGTGAGGACGATAGAGGATCGGCGCCCACGTGCTCGCGCCCGAAAGTGCTGCCAATCGGACCCTGCATCCCCCTGCCCTGTTTCCTGAACTGGATCGATCTTGCCGGGGAGCATTGTCCTGCCGATGATCGCTCGAATTCCGGCCACTGTCGGCCCACGGCTGCGGAAATCACCCCGAAACGAAGAGCGTATCTCAAAAGGAGGAAACTATGACAACCGATCGAACACTGTCGCAACGCTTCGACGAATACCAACCTTCCAAGACACTTTGGTTTTGGTCGCTAGTGGGTGCTGCTGTATTGACGATGATCGTCGGCTTCACCGCCGGTGGCTGGACGACGGCAGGGACGGCATCGGAAATGGCGAATACATCCGCTATCAAGGCCAAGGCTGAACTGGCGGCCAATCTTTGTGTGGAAAAATTCATCACTGCGTCCAACGCGAGCGACAACCTGGCCAAGCTGAAGGATACGTCTTCCTACCAGAGAGACAGCTTCATCAGCGATGGCGGGTGGGTCAAACTGGCCGGCATGAAGAAGGATGTGCCAGGCGCCGCAGATCTATGTGCGGACAAATTGGCAGCGATGGACACAATCCCGGCGAACAGCGTAGCTCAGGACAACACCAAGAGCTGATTGCCGATCTTGGACTTTCGCCAGGCAGCGCTATGTCGCGCGACCGTCGCAATGGAGGCGCGACCATGTATGAAGCGTGGCTTCAAGGGCCGGTGCCGGTGGCCACCAGCATATCTGGGGAGACAGCAGCTTTCCAATCAGGCAGGCACCAACGGTGAAACCAGTTCGGCGCAACCAGGAACCGAATTGATCCCAGCATTCCGATCCCCGATCGCAGTTTGGGCAAGATCTCACAGACGCAAGATCTCACAGACGAATGCAGGACCAGCTCGCCACAGCGCGGCCGAAGGATCGTTATGCGTGAAGGGGAATTTCAGCCAGCCCACGCCGAACCTGATTTCAGGTCCATCGACAATCCAGATCGAGGCCACGGGCTTGAGGACGTTGATCGGCTCGTAGAAGTCCAGACTGTGCCGGCCTTGACGTGCCTGTGCGGCATGGCTTGCCTCAGCCAGGGATGATGAACTACTCCGGGATGTCCGAGGGAAAGCGCAGGCTTTTGCGCATCGCCAGCCATTCTCGAAGCGCAAGGCGAATGACCTCCAACCGATCGAGGCTCATCTCGGCGGCGACTTCCGAAATTGCCGTTTCAGTGCGCACATCAAAGGCTATCGTCGAAGCACGTAGCATGGCCGCGGCCTGAAGATCGGTGTGCCGCCTGGCCGTATCCTTCTTCCCAGCAGTCAAGGCCCTTCTCGCGATCATCCGTTGGCGTTTTGGCTGTTTTCCGCGCCGCCGTAGTCCCGGAGCGCAACAATCCAATTGTCTCTTATCGTCACCAGAACGAGGCGAGATCCGTGCGGGTAGTACCTGGGCAGAGCCGCTGCTTGATGCGCCAGGAGGGTCCCGTTCAGCCCACACCGTTCACCGCCGAGCAGCCAGTTCTGGCGCTCGCTGTCTCGCAGAACGGCGATGTACTCTCCGTCACCGGGATACCCTATGAGACCAATTTCCTCGTACTCTTCCAATCTGCGCATGGTGATCGTCACGATATCAAGAATAGGACCCTGGGATGGAACTCATTGCGCCAAGATGCAAACGGCCCGACACCACCCCAGCCTGGTGCCGGGCCGTCAGGAAGTGCCCGCGCGGTCGCACTTCCTTGGACATCAGCCTGTGTCATCAAAGTGGTCGGTTAGGAGGGTCTCGTTTGCGCAAGCAACCAGCGGAATCGTGGAACCCTGTTGCCTAGCTTGCGACAACCACAGTGAACGGTTTTCCTGCGACAGCCCTTTCATTGCAGAGCGCGCGGCGGAAGTGATCTCGAAACCTCCGCAAGACGCACATTGGAATTCGATCTTGCGAAGAGTGACGTCGGCCTCGAGCGCCGTGCCGGTGCAGACAGGGCACGTGGCGGGAAAATACCGCCTTTCGAATGACAGGACGTTCATTGCTCTGTCTTTGCTATCGGCGCGCTGGCCGTCGCCGACCGATCAAAGCAAGTCCAACCTGTACCTTTCCAACTGATCACGAACGGTACGGAGTTCCATAGACCAATTGCTGAGCGCATATGTTTCCCTCTGCCATTGCCAACCTTTTAGCCCCTGATCTTCGCAGAGACGTTTCTTCGCGTTGCCACTTCGATTTGCTTTGCTTCCACCTCAAGCCGGTCCGGCGCGGCCGAGCCCATCAGGGCGTAGGCTGTGCCTCCCGATTGCCAATAGACTGTCGGGACGCGACCGTCGGTCGCTGTGGTCGGCGAAACGGCGTCCTCGCCGTTCATCGGAGCCGCGACAAGTGTGATCCGACCGACGCTTGGTGTGTCGGCCGTCACGACCAGGCTTTGCTGTCCGTTCCAAGGCTGTACTTGGACATCCTTCACAACCCATACCGATGGAAGGGTCGGCATGCTGACGTTGACGGCGCCAACCAGTCGCTCGATCTTGTCCTGCTTCGGCTCGGTGCCCGTCTCCGGACCTGCATTCAGTTGTGCCACCCGCAAGGCATCTCGGGCGGCCAGGATGAAGGTCTCATCGGCTGTCTTGCCTCCCTGGCGAAGCGGCACGGTCAGCGAGTTGGCCGACCACCCGATCGCAACCAGCGCGACGGCCGCGACTTGAAGTCTGAGCAATGTGAACATCTTCCTGCGGCGAAACGCCCTCTCCAGCTGCCTGGCTTTCTTCAGGCTCACGCTGGGCGGAAACAACCGCCGGGGTTGGGACTTGCGCAACGCTTCCATGCGCTGCGCGTGGGCAAAAACCTCTGCCGCCTGTTCCGGATCGCGGGCAAGCCTGGCTTCCAGCTCGGATCTCTGCGACGGCGACAGCTCGCCATCCAGCAAGCGGCCGATATCCTCTTGCGAAACACGATTATCGGGCCACATAACGCCCTCCCACGACCTTCAAATGAGGGGAAGCTCCATCGTCCAAATTTTCCATGTTGTGCTTCAAGGCCGCGCGAGCTCGGCTAAGCCGGGACATCACGGTTCCTGGCGGCACTCCAAGCAGTTCGGCCGCTTCGGAGTAGGTAAAGCCCAGCACTCCAACCAGATGGAGTATTTCGGCCTGATCGGCCGGCATTCGCGCGAGCGCCCTTCCGACTTTGGAGAGCTCGGCGCAATGTTCTTGCGATGGCGGCCACGCAGTGTCGGACATGTCCGCGATGGACGCCAAGCGTCGTCGGTCGGCATTGGCCTGGCTAGCGCCGGTCAAAAAAGTGTTCCGAACGATCCGTATCAGCCAGGGAAGCAGCGGTCTGGAGGTGTCATAGCCGCCCGCCATCGACAGCGCACGGGCGAGGGCCTCCTGCACCAGATCGTCGGCGTCGGAATCGTTGCCTGTGAGCACCCGGCCGTAGCGCCAAAGATCCTCCAGATGCGGTATGACGTCGATCGTCGTTTTCATCCCGTCTCATACTGCGTTAGCCCGAGCGCCATTTCCAACTCGGACTCATCGTCTGCCGGCCGAAAACCCGAGGATCGGCCCAGCGGTCAGGGACAGGGACAGGCAACCGCTGGGCCGATGGGAGCGTGCTCCTCCCGCCTGCAAGCTGCGAGAGGCAAGCCACCCTCCAGCACTCGCTACCGCTCCCTGTATCATCGTGACGATCGGTTTACGCGCCACGCATTTCCGTTCACGCTCGTTCTTGGGCCATCTACTGAGCTGTGCCCGATATTATTCCATTCCAATCGATCTTTTTGCCGCCCTTTGCGAAGCACCGTGGAATAAGATCCCTTGTTCGTCGGTATCTTCGGGTACTCGTCTAACCGCGTGTCCCTTACGAGGATGGTCATGCAACTTGGCGAGTTCACAGCAAACACCTTCGCCGCAGTCTTGGCGCTATGCGCTCTCGTCATCGTGTTTCTGGTAGCGGGAAGACCGCTCTTCCCGAGGCGTCAGGCGCGAATGGTTATCATTCTGCCTGCCGACTCGGATACCACAGCCGCAAGCCATTGCCGTGGGCGAGACGGGCTGCGGAAGCTGGGAGTATCGCTGCGAAGCTTCCGGCGCTCCAACTTCGGAAAGAGTACGTTGTTCGCGTCAAAGAAAAAGACCGACAAGGCCCCGAAGCGCAAAAACTGGGCAGGCGGTAAGTTCCGCGAGTTGGCTAACGGCCAAGCGGCTGCTTCGAGAGCAAAACCAACTCCGCCTCGTCGACCACACCTGCCATGTAATTCGCGATAATTCGGGAGGCAATGAACTCGCGCTCATCCGGCGATGGGTTGCCTAGCTTAAGGTTGTGGAAAACCCGCCCAAGCAGTGCCAACTCAGATGCGTCGAAAATACCGGCCTCCGCCGCCTTTTGTTGAATTGGCATGATTTTCTCCCGGGAATCCAACACCGAAAACATGCAGCAAGACCTCCGGCCGTGCAAGACCTTCAAGGGCAGCGATCCTGGCCGAGATCACAATGGCCAGCGCTGGTTTTTCAGGAAACTTGCTTCGCGCCCAAAGAACTCCAGTCGGTACCAATGAGCTTGACCGCGCGGTTCTCGTTCCGGGATGCCGACCTCTCAAGCCAGCCGCCGAGCAAGCAACTGCATGCCCTCGTCATCTTCGGGTCCGCCGCCGTGCTCTCTCATCGGAACCTCCTTTAGTCTCCGGACTTGCCGGAAGCGGCTTCGTTTCGCTGGGTGACTGAAGAGCCCGCCGGCGGGAGCCAGCGGGGCCCCTCGATGGACTGCGAGTTCCTGCATCGAGGGCCACATGGCGCCATGCAGGAAGAGCTCGGCATCCTGGTTGCCTTCAGCAGGTAGAGCTATGCCTTAAAGGGACGAGGCGGCCTCAGAGTTCCGCGTCGTTCGATGGCCGAAGGGGAAGAGGAAGCAAAGAAAGAGCACTCCTCCGCGGCCAGGGCTATGATCATCCCATCGATTCTCTCAACCGTTTCTCTGCTCACTTGATCATGCCCATGAAGGCACTGACGCGCACGCTTCAGGTGTCGGCGTGCGGCCCGCGCTTCCGTCTTCCATCCCTGTCAGGCAGAGCCCAAAAAAAGGGATTTATTCCTCGTCTAGTCATTTCACTCTTGACAGTTTTGTTCCATTTTTGTTCACTGTCCACGACATTAGGAGGCGTTCAGGTGGATTGCGTTGTGTCACTCGACAGCCGGCAAGAGGCTGCCCTTCAAGCCACCGTCGACAGGTTCGTTGCCGTACACAAGGGCGACGTTGATGAAGGCCCTCAAGGAAATGATCGTTCTCAACGGTTACCTTCAGGACCGCCTTGACGCGCGCTCGGCACCCCGCAGAGCAACCCGTTAGGAAAATACTGCAATGGGCACGATGCACCTAGACGCCGAAACCAAAGCCGAACTACACGCGGAGGCGGAGAAGCTCATCGCCCGCTACGAAACGCCCCTTGAGACCGTAAAGGCGCTCATGGCTTACAACTGCGAGCTTGAGACACAGATCCTCGCCCTCGCTCACAGGCATCCGGGGCTCGTGGCGATCAGCTTCGATCCTACGCCGCCTGTGCTGGGGTGAGACAGACAACCCTCAATGCATGACCTTATCGCTTTCATTGAGAGTAACTCTGCGCTGGTAGCGGCCAACCCGGCAGCCTTTGCCACGTTTGCCGTGCTGTTTGGAGGCGGCGGCTTCGCTGTTGGACGGTATTTGCTGACTGAGCGTATCGCCAATCTGGAAAGCCGAATTGCCAGACGCGACGAGGAAATAGCGGACCTTAAGTCAAAGCACACAGCGCCAGAGCAAGGCGGCCTATCGGTGCCTCTATTCGAGATGACCGAGGTTCTGCCCCCTCCACCGCTCAACGTCCACCGGCTCTTGCTCCAGCCCAAAGAGGACCCCCATCTCAGATAACCTGATGCCGCAACATAAAGCCCCGAAGCTAATCGTCGTCACCGCCTTTGGCCGCGATGAGACTGGCGACCTCCGGCCTGTCTTCGGACCAGCCGACTGGAGATCGGGCGATATGGACCGCAAGGACTTGGCGGGGAACCATGCCGGCGTCATTGCGAGGTCGCGTGAAGCCAACCCGGTACTGCGCGAATACGGGAGCCGACGACGCTGTTTGTGGGTGGCGACGTGCCAGACATGGAGTAAGCTATAGTCTCAACCGCTGGCAAGCAGCTTGCCTCCCTCCTCAGCAGCGGCAATGAACGCCTGGCGGACATCCTCAGGTGTCATGTCGCCAGCCAAACAGGACAGGCAGGCGCGTACCGCAAGGTCCCATTTGGGGCCGCGATCGTTCCACCCCATGAGCTCCCGAGCTGCACCCTCGACGTTGTTGCAGCTATACGTCATGCCAGGCTTGCCAGTCCTGATAGAGACCGGGGGATTGAACCAATGGAGGCTCATAAAGGCTCTCTGAGGTCGAACAGGACGAACTGGCCGCGAAACTTGGCTTCGTTCATGATGATCTCGACCAATTCACCGTCGGTCTCTTGTACTCTTGGCATGAATGGCTCCGACGGCGCGCCTCTGCGCCGGGCAAAGATCGCCTAGAAATAGCCGAGGATGGATTTGACCTCCAGATATTCCAGCATGCCCTCGATCCCATATTCGCGTCCGTTTCCGGACTGCTTGAAACCGCCAAACGGCGCGTGCGGATCCCAGGCCGGGTAGTTGAGATGCACCTGACCGGAGCGAATGCGCGATGCGACGTCTCTGACGGCGTCCATATCATTGCCCTGCACATGGGCTCCCAGACCATAGACCGTGTCATTGGCAATGCTGACGGCCTCATCAACTGTGTCGTAGGGGATGATGCAGAGAACTGGACCGAAAACCTCTTCCTGTGCAATGCGCATGTTAGTGCGCACGGCCGAAAAGATCGTCGGCTTCACATAGAGGCCGACGTTCAGATCGTGTGCACGACCAGGTCCGCCGATGACGACCTTGGCGCCTTCCGATATGCCGACGCCGATCATGGTTTGGATGCGGTCGAATTGGGCACGATTGGCGATCGCACCGTGAGTGGTGGCTTCGCAAAGAGGATCGCCAATGACGATCTGGGCCGCGACCCTCTTGGCGATTGCCTCAATCTCGGTGAGCAGCGGACGTGGCACGATCATGCGTGTCGGAGCGCTGCATGACTGGCCGAGATTGCGGAAGGCGGCGGCTATGCCCAGGGAAACGGCGCGGTCGAGATCGGCGTCCGGCAGGATCACGTTGGGCGACTTGCCGCCGAGCTCCTGCGCGACACGCTTGACCGTCGGCGCTGCCGCCTGGGCCACCGCAATGCCCGCGCGGGTGGACCCGGTAATGGAGATCATGTCGACATCGGGATGGGAGGCGAGACAAGCACCTACGCCCGGACCATCACCCTGCACGAGGTTGAAAACGCCGGCAGGGAAGCCGGCTTCCTCGATCGCCTCGGCGAACAGCAGAGCGTCCAGGGGAGAAAGCTCGCTCGGCTTCAACACGACCGTGCAGCCTGCCGCGAGCGCGGGCGAAACCTTGGCGGTGATCTGGTAAAGGGGCCAATTCCATGGCGTGATCAAGGCGCAGACACCGATCGGTTCGTGGGTGACGGCGGTTTGGCCCCGCTGCTTGACGAAGGGAAAGGCTGTCACCACATCGCGAGCGACCTTGATATGCGCGATCGCCAGCGGCACCTGGGCGGTGCGCGCATATCCAATCGCCGCGCCCATTTCGAGGGTGAGGCATTGCGCAAGCAGTTCACTGCGCGCCTCGACCAGCGCCTGCAGGCGGTCGAGCAGACCGGCACGATATTCCGGCGTGGTCCGGCTCCAGGCGGCGAATGCCCGGCGGGCCGTTGCAACGGCCGCATCCACGTCCAAGCTGTTTCCGAGCGGAAACCGAGCCACAACCTCTTCGGTGGAGGGGTTCACCACCAAGCCCTTGGCGGTGCCGCGTGGCTCGGCCCATCGACCGTCGATGAAGAACTTGTCCAGGTGGCCGTTGCGCGACAGATGTTCGAGGGGCGGGATCACGCGACAAGATCCTTAATACGGGAATAGGCACCCAGAACCGGCAGGAACCAGGGGCGCCCGAAATAGCCGGGTATCGCTGGCCATTCGAAATCCTTCCAGAGGTTCAGGTCGGGGCGCCCATCCATGACATCAGTCATGGTGCTGCCTATCAGCGTCGACTTATCCAACCAGTAAGAGGCAAATTTCATTTTCTTGACCGCCAGTGCTGATTAGAGTGGGCTCGTCCGAGGCGTGTGTTCGCGCGTCTACCAGCCGCGCATCCGCTCCCAACGCGTTTCAATCTTGGGGCTGTCCCCGTTGACGACGCTGTAGAAGTCATGCTGGGCAGCCATCGCGCACGCATGGTTGGGCAGGATCCGGACCCGAGACCCGAGCGGCAGTTCGGGCATGGATTTCCCGGAACCGGCACGAATGGAGAGGATACCGTGTTCCTGGCTGGCCTGGGCCACAATCACATCTTCAAGCACGCGCCCCTTTTCGTCGCAGACCACGCCGTAACCCTGGTCGATCTGCTGGTTTGCGGTTCCCCGGTCGCGCGATAGCGCCATCCACCCAGCGTCAACCAGCACCCATCCATTTTCCGGCTTGGAGCCGATAACGGTGGCTAAAACGGAAATTGCGAGATCGTCGCGGTCGCAGACGCCAACCCCATGCTGGACGAGATCGAAGAACATGTAGACGCCGGCGCGCAGCTCCGTGACACCCTCCAGGTTCTGGGCGAAATGCGCTGTCGGCGTCGAGCCGACGCTGACGACCGGACAGGCGTGGCCATAAGCGCGCAGGATTTCAGCGGCGCGCACGGCGGCTGAACGCTCGTTCTCCGCTGCCTTGACCAGCGCATTGGGTGTGTTCAAGCCGTAGGATTCGCCCGCGTGAGCGAGAACGCCGACGAGCTTGGCACCGGCAGCGACAACCCTGTTGGCCACGTCGAGCAATCTTGGGTCGTCCTGCCTCAAGCCACCGCGATGGTAGTCGCAGTCCAGTTCGATGAGGACCGAGGGCGTCATGCCGGTGGCTTCGCGCACTCGGGCCAGGGCGTCGGCCTGGTCCACGCAATCGAGAAGCAGCTTCACATCGGCGCCGGTACGGCGACAAAGCTCCATGGCGCGCCTTGCCGAAGCCGGCGAGATGCCGACGGCATAGGTGATGTCGCGAAAGCCGTGGTCCGCGAAATACGCCGCCTCGGCGACGGTCGAGACCGTGATGGGACCGGGTCCCTGTGGAAACACGTCGCAAGCGACGTCGATGCTCTTGGCCGTCTTCATGTGCGGACGCAGCACCACGCCGAGCTTCTTGGCGCGTTCAGCGAGGCGTTGAATGTTGCGTCCGAGCCGTCCGCGGTCCAGCAGCAGGGTCGGCGTCACAAGGGCGTCGATACTCTTCGCCGTCGCGCTCCCTGATAGATTTGCCGCCCTATTGTCCATGACCTTGTTTCCTAAATGAACGACTGGTTTGCCAATGCGTACATGTGGGCCAGCCCGTCAGAAACGGGTCGTTGCCCTTTGACCATAGCGGTGGCACTGCCGGTCCGCTTGAGGCCGAGGCTCTCAAGCCAGTCGCCCAATCCATCCTCGGCATAGACGTCGATGCGAACGAATTGATCGCGAAGCTTCGAAAGCTGGGCCAGGATCAGAAGCCGCGCGTCCTCCACGCTTTCGGCCGCACAGGGGCCGACAACATAGCCGCGCCCGAACTTCCTGGCGATGGCGTAGCCGGCAACCCGCCCCGCGCGCTCGATAACGACGACCTTGCCCGCATCGGCGAGCGCAGCCACCATCGCCGTCCGGGGCATGCCGGTGGCCCGTTCGTCGAAGGCCTGGATTGCCGCGAGGTCTAAGACCGTCGCCTGACGGATGTCAGGGGTCGTCTGCGTCACGGCAACAGTCAGCGGGCCCTGGTGCTGAAGTACAGTGCCCCAGGCAGTGAAGCCACGCCGTTTATAGAGCGCGAGCCCCTCTTCGGTCGAATTGAGCAGCACGTGGCGCCCCTGTGTAGCCGCAAGCAATCCATCAAAGAGCCGGGAGCCGTTGCCGCCGCCTTGCGCGGAGCCGGTGACGATGATCATTCCGGCGGAAGCATAGGTCGGTCCGTAGCTCCAGGACATGGCCGTGCCGATCACGTGTCCTCCCCGCTCCAGGACCAGACCATTTCCAACCATTGCGGCAAATTCCCAATCCTCCAGGCGATAGGGCCAGCCCATCTCCTGCGACAGCTTCAACGCGCCCGGCAAATGGCGGGGCTCCAATTTCATCAGCTCCATCTGGTTGCTGACGATGTCTGTGCCATGCTCAATTGCCATAAGTGCAACGCTGTCATTCGATCCAGGATTGAAGTCGCACCTTAGAGTGGCGTCCGGCGGACAGATTTCGCTGCTGTTTTGCGCTTTCAATTCAGCGGGATTGTTCGTTTTAAGCAGTTCCTCGGCATCCCAAATTGCGCAAATCAGGCGAGGACTATCGGGCACCTAGAATCGCTCCGCCTGGTTGCCCTGCGATCGGCTGAGGTCCGCATCGTTCGCCGTGGGGTGCGATTTCAGCCTCGGTAACGCCGTAGCTGCAACCAGCGATAAACGACTGACGCACATGGGGAACTTTGGATGATCTACATCAGCGAGGAGGAATCGGCCGCCCTTGTCACGCATGAGCTTGCTTTCGAGGCGGCGCGGGAGGCTTTCGTGGCAGCAGCGTCGCGGCGGAGCTGGATCTTTCCCGCTGTTCTCGGGCGCACACAGGAGGCAACCAATACCTTCTCAATCAAATCCGGTTCGTCGGATGACCTAACCGGGGTGAAAATTGGCTCCTTCTGGTCGGGCAACCCGGCACGTGGCCTTCCCCGCCACAACTCCACAATCGTGCTGCTCGATCAGCATTCAGGTCGGCTCCGCGCCGTTATCGAGGCTGGGAAGGTCAACGCCTACAGGACGGCCGCAGCCGACGCGGTTGCTGCCGATTTCCTTGCGCGCAAGCAAGCCAAGGTCCTGGCGATATTCGGCGCCGGCAATCAGGCGGGCTTCGAAGTGATGGCGCTGGCACGCATCCGCCCAATCGAAACCGTGCTGGTCGTCGCCCGGCCTTCACCACGGCGCGACGCTCTTCTCGATCAGATCGCGAGAAGGGGCCTGGACGCGCGCGCTGCCTTGCCCGAAGAAGCCGTCCGCGCAGCCGACATCGTGGTCACAGTGACACCCTCACGCGAAGCCCTGTTCGATTCCGCTTGGGTGGGACCCGGAACCCATATCGTCAGCATGGGGTCGGATGCTCCGGGCAAGTGCGAATTGCCGAGAGAACTATTTCCCAGAGCACGTCTCTTTTGTGATCTGCTTTCCCAGTCCGTCCAGATCGGCGAGTTCCAACACGTGCTCGACGAGATCGATGCCGGCGTGCATGCGATAACACCAATCGGCGACGTCATTGAAAGGCGTGCCCCCGGACGCCGCTTCGACTATGAAATCACTGTCTTCGACAGTTCCGGTATCTCTCTCCAGGATCTCTACATGGCCAACGCGCTGATCCGCGCGAAAGCGTCCCACCACTGACCGCCTTCACACCGGCAGATCCCAGCCGACGAATTTTTCCGCTGCACTGGAAAAGACCTTTACAGCCGAGCCGTGGTTCATGGCGCCGCATGGAGCTCAAGACTCCGGTCCACCGCCAACGACCGAATGGCAACCAAGTCCCAGATTCGATAGCCTGAGTGAGAAACCAGCGTCATCGTCGCCATCAGAATTCTGCCATGGACGTTCGTGCCGTAGATCGCCCCCTTGAGGCTAGTCCCAACCAATGGCCGCGTGTGGAGATGTAGTGCATGTGATGGTCTTCGTTGGAGACGCGATCATTCAGCCGGGCCGCAGCGCCGCATGGTCAATGGGCCGCCAGCTTTAGCCGTCAGCGTTGGGCCCGCCACCAGGCGATCTTGTCCTGCAGGCCATAGCGGCGCTTGTTGGTGCGCGTCAGGCCTGACTTCCCACTGATCTTCAGATAGCGGCGATGTCCAGCTTCGAGCCGTCGACCAGACGCGACAGGCGGAACGGTGTAGGATCGACGCAAGGCGTGTCGTTTACGACCAGCTCTGCGGCCAGATAGCCAAGCCCCGGGCCCAAACCGAAGCCGTGGCCCGAGCAGCCCGCCGCGAGGACGAGACCTTTCACCGCGTCCACCTGCGACACCACAGGCACTGCGTCCGGCGTGCAATCGACGAAGCCGCCCCAGGCACTATCGATCTCTATGTCGCCGAGTTGGGGGAAGGTCTTCCGGACACTCTCCACCACTTGGCTTACCAGCCATTTTAAGGGTGGAGGATCCAGCACCCGATTCTGTTCGAAGATCCGATCGTCGCTGGTCAGCAGCGCCGGCATTGAATCCGGCCCCGAAAGGAACGATTGGCCGATGCCGAGCCTGACGTTCTTTAGGCGACGCAAGAATTGCGGCATGAATTCCCGACTATACCGGATAGCTTGGGGCGTGATTTCGAGGTTCGCCTTGCCGCTGATCGCAAGCGTATAGCTGCCGTCCAGTCGGCGCGTGATCGTGCAGTAGGGTGTGGAGACCGCCTCGCCTATGTTGATTGTCGGGGTGGAACGCAGCGCGGTCTGCCGGATGCTTGCTTGGGGGAAACTGATCCCGAGCGGCCTAAGGAAGCGCGAGGACCAGGCGCCAGCGGCGCACAGCACCGCGCCGGTTCTGATGTAGCCCTTCTCCGTGTGCACGCCCGCAATCTTGCCATTGGCCAAGTCGAGCGCCCGCGCGGCGCATTCCTGGTGGATGGTGGCGCCCAGAGCTCTGGCCCCTTCGGCGATAGCCGGCGCGGCGAGCGCAGGTTCTGCCTTACCATCCCGGTCTGAATAGGTCCCGCCGACCCATTTGTCGCGTGCTTCGGGGACGCGCTCGGCCACCTCCGCCCGGCTCAGCATGCGGGTGTCGACCTCGTACTCCCTGGCGACCTCGCGCCACCTTTCCCAGCCGGCGAGCACAGCCTCGTCGTGAGTCGCATAGACGAGACCGCAGCGTCGAAATCCAAGGTCCCGATTGATATCGCGCGTCAGCTCGTCCCACAGTCGCATGGAGATCACCGAGAGCGGCAGTTCGCGCCGATCGCGGTTCTGCTGACGGCACCAACCCCAGTTTCGGCTCGATTGTTCACAGGCGACGTGGCCCTTCTCTAGCAGAGCCACAGAGAGGCCACGCTTCGCCAGGAAATAGGCGGCCGTAGAGCCGAGGATGCCGCCGCCGACGATGACGACGTCGACTTCGGCCGGGAGACGCTCATCGCTGTGAATGCGCTCGACTCGGGGCGACATGTTCCAACCAACCTCGGCTGCCATGAATGCGGAAGCAAAGTTCCGATCAGCCCTTCATCGCATCGTGCGCTCGAAAGAATGTGCCGAAATCATCTAGGACTTCGCCAGATGTGCGGTTTCTTGATCCCTTGACCGATACGATCTGCTCAAGCCCGACCGAGTTCCAGTTCGGCGCAGGGCGGCGTAACCGCTTCGCGAGTCCGTTGGAACGCGCTTGAGGGTCTTGAGCCTGCGTGCGAAGTTGTAGTCGGCGAAGAAGTCCGAGGTGTTACCTGAGCTGATCGTGACTTCCCTAGTAGACGCGTTTGACCGTGGCGTCCTTAATCGTGCGGTACATCCTCTCGACCTGTCCATTGGTCCAATGCTTGGCCTTAGTCGTACGGTGCTCGATGTCGTTCGTGGCGCAGGCATATTCGAAGGCGTGCGCCCAGAAGCGTTCGCCGTTGGCGATAGCCTCATTGATCTGCGGCACGGCCGAGCCTCCGGCATTAGGTGTGGTGAACTGATTCCATCGTCGGTGAGCACTGTGTGGATCTTATGGGGAACGGCCGCGATCAGCCGGAGCAGGAACTCTCGGGAGACGACAGTGGTGGCCTTCTCATGCAATTCCATGAAGGCGCCCTTCGAGGTACGATAGATGGCGACGAACTTGTGCTGCTTGCCCTGATGCGGGATCGTCGGCTGCAACGCATAGAAGCAGTCATCCTGCGGCAGCAGCGTATAGCGTCAAAAGGCGACGATGACGGCCTCTTCATCGACCGTGAGCAGGGTCGACCGCGCCTCCTTCGGCCCAATCGGCAGATCGAGGACACAGATTCGACTCTGCAACTTCGCGACGGTCTTCTGGTTGATTCCATAGCGCTTCGCCAGCGCCCTCAAGCTCCGCGGTGCCTCCAGCCGGGCCGCAGCGACGAATAGTCAAAAAAGGCCGTCACCTTTGGCCGTCAGCGGCTGGCGCGCCAGAAGGCGATACGGTCCTGCAACCGGTAGCCCTGGATAATCGCAGGCATGAACCACGGATCGCCGCGATAGAGCGGGATGGCCGAAGGCGGTCGAAAGTCGAACGCCGTGCGGGACTGCTCGCCATGCCTCATCAGCTTGTGGGCCGCACGCATGCCGATCCATGGCGCCCAGACCACGCCCGAACCGCAGAAGCCGGTGGCATAGACCACACCTTCCTTCTCGAAGATGCGGGGCAGCATATCGCGGTTCATCGCCACGTTGCCGAACCAGCAATGCGAAAGGCGGACGTTTTCCAATTCCGGGAAAAGGTTCACCAAGCCCTTGCGTAGCAGAAGTTTCGGCGCCACCGGATCGCCGACGCGAGAACTGTCGCGCCCGCCCAGCAGAATGCGTTTCCCGTCGGGCGAGGGACGATAATAAAAACCGAGTTGCCGGTTTTCGGTGATCGTCATCAGCTTCGGCATCAGTTGCGCCATGACATCGGGCGCAAGTTCCTCGGTCACGATGATCCGGCTGCGGACCGGAACCAAGCGGCGACGCAGGAACGGAGCGGCGCCGTCGGTATAGCCATTGGTGCAGACCAGAACCTGCCGTGCATCCACCGTCCCTGCCGGTGTCGTGACGCGGAACCCCGAACCATTCCTCTCGATCGATTTGACCGCTGTATGCGAATGGACCGTCAACCCGGATCCGAGCGCCACCCGCAGGAGTTCAGCGTGGAATTTTGCGGGATGCAGCGCGCCAATGTCCATCCGGACGGTTCCACCGCGGTAGAAATCGGTGCCGATATAATTTCGCTGCTCGGCATGCGGAACGGCGTAGGACTGGATCCCCAGTTTCTTCGCCAGTGTCTCGGCGCCACGCGCCATTATCTCATACTGTTGATACCCGAAAGCGCCTTTGAACTGGCCAACCAGCCGGAAGTCGCAGTCGAGCCCTTCGGTCTTGATGAAGTCGTAGAGGAATTCGCGCGCGATCTTGCCCTCGGCCTCGATCGCCATGGCCTTCTCTTCACCGAAGCGCCGGGTGATCGTGGCATGGTCCGGCCGGATGCTGCCGCTCGTAATCCCGCCGTTGCGCGTGGAAGCACCCTCGCCCGGATGCATCGCATCGAAAGCGGCGACCGAGCGCCCCTCGCGCGCCAGCACAAGCCCAGCCGAAAGCCCGGCATAGCCGGCGCCGACAATCACCACATCGAGCTTCTTTGCCAGCGGCTGCCGCGGCAGCGGCATGACGGGCGCCGCTTCCCACCAGTAGGGCGTGTTCTTTTCGGCGACTTTGGGCTCTTGCACGTGACTGACTTCTCTTGATGTTCCAGGGATTAAGAAAGCGGCCGCTCGCGGCACTTCAAATATGGTCGTCCCGGACGTCCAGCGCGTCACGCAGTCCGTCACCAATGAAATTGAAACTGGTCACCGCGATGGTGATTGCAGCTCCGGGAATGATGGCCAGCCAAGGTGCGCTGCCCAGATATTGCTGGGCGCCGTTGAGCATGTTGCCCCAGCTGGGCAATGGCGGCTGAATTCCGTAGCCCAGGAAGCTGATGTAGGCTTCCATCAGAATGGCGCGCGCGACCGTCAGGGTGGAAGCAACGATAATGGGTCCCATGGCGTTGGGCAGTATCTCGCGGAACATGATGTGGGTGCCGCTCAATCCCAGCATGCGCCCGGCCAGGACGAACTCGCGTTCCCGCAACGAGCGGACTTCCGCTTCCACGATACGGGCAACCTCCATCCAACTGGTGAGGGCGATGATGACGGTGATCATCACAGGGCTGGGCTTCAGTGCCGCAGCCAGCGCCAGGAGCAGAAAGATCGAAGGGAACGACAGGAAGCCATCGACCGTGCGCATCAGCGTCGCCCCGATCCAGCCGCCGCGATAGCCGGCGATCACGCCGACAAGCGTGCCGACGAGGGTCGACAACACCATGGCGAAGAAACCCACCAGCAGCGAGATTCGTCCCGCCATCAACAATCTTGCCGCAAGGTCGCGGCCAAGCGGATCAGTGCCCAGAAAGTGGTGGCCCGTCAGCGGTGGGGCAAAGCGGGCCCGCAGATCGATATACAGTGAGTCATAAGGCAGTAGATGGGGGCCGAGCACGCAAGCAAGCACGAGGAAAATGATCATCGCCAACCCGAGCAGCGCCAGGCGGTGTCTCATGAAACGAAGCGCCGCGCGGTTGTTTGTCCATCGGCTTGGAGCTGCATTTGCGGTGAGAGCGGTCATATCGGCTGTCTCCTGTCGGGGAAGTTGCGCGCTCAAGCCAGGCGAATACGTGGATCGACAATAGCGACGACAATGTCGGCGATTAGGTTTCCAAGCAGAACGAGGATGGCCGAGAACATCAAAAGCCCCATCACAACCGGATAGTCGCTATAGCCAAGGCTATCCAGGAACAACCGTCCCATTCCCGGCCAGGTAAAGACGGTTTCGGTCACCAGAGCGCCGGTGAGAACACTGGGAAGCTGCATCCCGGCCAAGGTAATCATCGGCAAGAGTGCGTTGCCGACGACATGCCTCATCAGAATCCGCCGTTCGCTCAATCCCTTGGCCCGAGCCGTCTTGACGAAGTCCTGGCTGATGGCGTCGAGGGTCGCCGTCCGCATGTAGCGGCTCCAGATCGCGACATGGACCAGCGACAGCACGATACTTGGCAGGATCAAATGGTGGAGATATCCCAGGATCGAGGCATCTCCGATCTCGGACATATTGCCCGCGGGCAGCCAGCCCAGCTTCAGGGAAAAGATGTAGATGCCGACGAGTCCGAACCAGAAGGTAGGGACCGACAAAGCGATCATGGCACCGACAGTCGCTAGATAGTCGAATAGCGAGTAGCGGCGTGTGGCGCCCCGAATTCCAATCCAGGCGCCAATGGAGATCGCAATCACGGTTGAAGATCCCATCAGCAGCAGCGTGGCGAACACGTGGCTGCCAATGATCTGCAATACCGGCGCTCCGTCGCGGAAGGAGTGTCCCCAGTCGCCCTGCAGCAGCCGCCATGCCCAGTCCAGGTATTGGATCCATATAGGCCGATCGAGGCCAAGCAATCCCTTCAGCCGCTCGATATCCTGCTGGGTCATTCCGGGATCGAGCCCGAATTGCGCCAGTGGGCCGCCCGGGAGGAGGTTCAGAATGCCGAAGCCGATGATCGAAACGATCACAAGCAGCACCAGGCTCTGCGAGAGGCGATTGAGCAGGAAGCCGCGCATTCTGAGTCCTCCGTTGTGGGTTGGCGATTTTAGGCTGTTGCCGTCGCCGCAGTGAAATCCGGCGACGGCAATAGGATGGATCAGGCCTTCCAGCGCCAGTCTGCGGCATGCCACGACGCGGTGCGCGTGTTGGCATTGGGCTTGAAACCGTCCAACCCTGCCTTGCGTCCGAGCACGTTGGTGATCGCTAACAGCGGCAGGAAGGGCAGATCGTGACGCACCACTTCCTGCACGCGGTTATAGATCCCGTGCCGCTCTTCCTGATCGAAGCTGCGAGCACCCTTTTCAAGCAGGGCATCGACTTCGGGGTTGGAATACTGCCCGGTGTTCGAACCGTGCCCGCCTTGAGCAGCGATTGCCTTCGTATGGAGGCGGTTTGTGGCGTCGGGGTCCGCGGCAATCAGATAGGTAACGCCCACCATGGCGGTGTCGAACTGCGACTTCAGCCAGAATTCGCCCCACATGACCGCAGCCGGCAAGTTCGAGATCGTCATCTCGACGCCGATCTCGGCAAACGTCTGCTGCAGGAACTGCTGCGTCTGCTCGCGAAGATTGTTGCCTGACGTCGTCGAATTGGCAAAGGACAGTCGCACTCCATCCTTGGCGCGAATTCCATCCGGGCCTGGCGCCCAGCCGGCCTCATCCAGAATTTGTCGCGCGCGGTCCATATTGAATTCCTGCGCGGGCAGGTTCGGATTGTAGTAGTAGGACTCCTTCGGCATGAAGGTCTCGGTGAGAGTGCCCACGCCGTAATAGATCGTGTCAACGATCGCTTTCCTGTCCATTGCGGCGTAAAGCGCCTGGCGCACTGCCAGGTCCTTGAACTGCGGGCGCCCCAGATTGAGGTAGATCGACTCCACGGATGCGCCGGTCTCCAGTGTCACCACGCGGTCTGGCAATTCGCGGGCTTCAGCATAATGGTCGGCGGTAATGTAGGATTGATCGACCAGGTCGACGTCGCCGCTCTTGAACTGCGTGTAGAGCACCGTCATATCGGGGATGTATTTGAAGATGAGCTGCTCGACATAGGGGCCCTCGCCGGCATACTCGGGGTTGGCGACGAGCTCGATATGGTCGCCGGCTACCCGTTGGCTCCACTTGAAAGCGCCGGTGCCGATCGGCGCCTGGTTGAACGCCGCTGTATTCGGATCGCCCTCTTTCCCCAGGATGTGCTTGGGCACTATGAAGGTTTCGGCCAGGAACGACAGATAGGGCGCAAAAGCCTCCTTCATCCGCCAGGTGATCTCGGTGGGCGAAACCACCGTAATGTCCTGCACGAGCGAATGGCCGCTTGTACGCCAAGCGCGAAATTTCGGGTTGGTGATGAGCTCAAGGGTGAATTTCACGTCCTCGGCCGTGAAGGGCTCGCCGTCGTGCCAGCGAACATTGTCACGTAACCGGATGCGCCAGTTGAGACCATCCTCCGAAATGCCGCCGTTCTTCTGGCTTGGCACCTCGGCCGCGAGGTTCGGCTGAAGGACACCTTCGGCATCCATCCTGACCAACGCATCGAAAACCGAGAAATGGACCGCGTCATCGACTTCGATATGCGCCATCAGCGGATTGAACACCGTCGGCTCTTGTGAGAGGCCGACGACGACGCGACCGGCCGGGCCCGTGGCAGGGGTCTTGGCGAAAGCGGACTTGCCCAGAAGATTGGGCGCGATCAAGCCTGCAGCCCCCCCTAGCGCCATCAGTCGGAGTGCCTGGCGTCTCGAATAGTTGGATGTAGTCGTTGCATTTTTGGTCATCGTAGTTCCTCTCTTGTTATTTTTCATGCGTTTGCTGCAATGGGACGGGCATTGCCTGGCCGCTCCCCCGGAATCGCCGCCACGAGTTGGCGCGTGTAGGCTGCTTGCGGGTTCAGGAATATCTGCGAGGGCGGTCCGCGCTCGACGATCCGGCCCTTCTGCATCACGGCGATTTCATCGCAGATTTGGCTGGCGACTCGCAGGTCGTGCGTGATGAAGACCATCGATACGCCAGTCTCGCGCTGGATCTGGTCCAGAAGCTGCAGGATCTGCGCCTGGATCGACACGTCGAGCGCGGAAACCGCCTCATCGGCAATGAGCAGCTTCGGTTTGAACATCAGCGCGCGCGCGATGCCTATGCGCTGGCGTTGCCCACCCGAGAACTCGTGCGGATAGCGGCCGAAGGCGCCGACATCGAGACCGACATGGGCCAGGAGCGCCCGCGCTTCCTCGCGCGCTTGGGCGTAAGGCATTCCGTGTGCCACCGGACCGACCGTGATGATATGGCCGACCGTTGAGCGTGGGTTCAGAGACGCGAAGGGATCCTGGAAGATCATCTGGATCCGCGGTCGAAGTGGGCGGAACTTCGCTTCGGAAAGCTTGGCGATGTCAGATCCCTCGAACAAAATCTCGCCGCCGTCGCTGTCCAGCAATTTGATCAGAAGCCGGCCCAGCGAGGATTTTCCTGAACCGCTCTCGCCTACGACGCCCAGGGTGCGGCCTTGCGCCAGTTCGAACGAAACCTCGTTCACCGCCATCACAATCCGCTGCGCTCCGAATAGCGCGCTGCCGCCACGATAGGTCTTCACCAGACCTTCGACTTTCAGGATCGGCTCCTTGCTGGCGGCTTCCGCACGAGGGCGATCTTCGCCGGTCAGATGCGGTACGGCCGCGATCAGGCGCTGCGTATAGGGATGCTTGGGCGACTTCAGCACCTGCTCGGCGCTGCCCTGCTCGACGATGTGACCTTTTTCCATCACCACGACGCTGTCGGCGATCTCCGCCACCACGCCAAAATCGTGGGTGATGAACATCACGCTCATGCCCTTGCGGCGCTGAATGTCGCGGATCAACTCCAGAATCTGTGCCTGGGTGGTCACGTCGAGCGCAGTGGTTGGCTCATCGGCGATCAGCACCGTCGGCTCGAGCGCCAAGGCCATGGCGATCATGACGCGCTGTCGCTGCCCGCCCGAAAGCCGGAAAGGGTACTGATGATACATGAGTTCGGGGTCAGGCAGGCCCACTTCAGTGAGCAGCTCGATGGCGCGGTCGCGGCAGGTTTTTGGCGTGCCGTATCCATGCGCGGCCATGACCTCGTCAATCTGCGCGCCCACGGTCATCAGGGGATTGAGCGCCGAGAGCGGATCCTGAAAGATCATCGACACGACCCGACCACGCAGGTTGCGCAGCTTGTCGGGCGACATGCCGATGATGTTCATCCCCTCCAACTGTATTGAACCCGATGAGAGGCGGATCACCTTGGGCAGGAGCCCCATGATCGCGTTCGCCGTGACCGACTTGCCTGATCCGGACTCGCCTATGATGCAGAGGATCTGGCCGCGTTTCAGATCGAACGAGATATTCTCGACCGCATGGACCCGCTCCATCCCGGCCGGCAGGCTTACGGTCAGATCGCGCACCGAAAGCGCTATGTCATGGGGGGCAACAGCCTGGATGCTTGCGACCATCTGGATCAGATCCCCTTCAACCGAGCGGGTCCACGCTGTTGCGGACCGCATCATCGCCCTTTGAGCAGAAGCGCCTCACCGCAACAGCCGTAGCCTGGGCATCTCGACGCTTCGCACGCTGAGGCCGCGAGAGACGGGTTCTGCTCATCCAGGCCACTCCCTTATGAAAATCCGGCCGTGTACCGAACTGTGTTCCCTTTTCTTGGAGAACTCACCGATGGGGCAAACTGTGCCTTATCGGATGTCCTCTGGAGCCTGCCCGCCATAAAGAGGTTGGCTCCGTTCTTTCAGCCAGTTTGACTGTTCTGTTTCCGCAGAGTCATCGAAACTTGGCCCGCGAGCAGCACGAACTTCTGAAAAGAGCGTCCGAATTGGCATTTCACTCTGTTTGGCCTGATGATGATAGCGTGGGATAGGTGAGAGTCTGAGAGTGATTGCCCCAAAAATGAATGAGCAATGAGGCCAGCCGCCGTGCCGACCTGTCCAAGGCGGGCACGGCATTCCTTGTCACAGGAATTTGCACGATCCGCCGCGCCGGGATTTTCCGCATTTGAAATGGATTGGCACCCATCCAGGCGTTGAAGGTAGGTAGTAACCGGCGTCACCTGTACGAAGCCCGTGATGCGCCCATGCGATGCCTCATCAGGATGCCTGTAAAATGGTAGTGCGGAACCAAGCACGGCAAACTGTGCCGCTCATCGAGAAACTCTACCCGGCCTATCAATGCTCGGTTGCTGCTTTTCGATGCCGGTCGACCACATTCAGCTAGGCGAAGCTCGCAGGGCGCTCTTTCAAAGGTGCTGGGGGCTCAGGCCGCTGAACTGCGCTTGGAGCCACTCTGCGAGTTCAAACTCCACACCTTGCAGTTCACTCGACCCCAACCATATCAACCCATATTGACTGCCGTCGGGGTCAAAGCCAGCAGGCGCCGCCAGGCTTCCTCGTTCCACATCGTCAACCGCGAGTACGAGCGGACTGAGGGCTACACCCAAGCCTGCGGACGCTGCCTCGACGATCAGCGCGTGATTGTCGTAGTATCGCATTTCTGTGGGTCGACGCGCCGACGGATGGGTCTTCAGCCATTGCGCCCACGCGTCAGGTCGAGTCTTCGACCCGAGAGCGAGATAGTCGCCACGTTCGAACGCTGGCACCACTTCCGGCCTCATAACGGGCCCAACCGTTTCGGGGAAAAGGGTCCGGACGTTCCATGTCTCGGGCACAGCGAAGTCCAGCCGTCGAATAGCGAGATCGACCTGTTTCTTGCGAAATTCCACAAGCCCACCACCCACGGAGAGGTGGAGGGCCATGTTCGGATGCGCCACTTGAAGCGCCGCCAGGCGCGGAATAAGCCAACGCATGGCAACTGAAGGCTCGCAGGAGAGCACAAGGGCATTCTTCCCGGCATTGGCGGTACGCAGGCTTTGCACTGTGGTGGCCAACTCACCGAAGAACTTCCCGAGAGTCAGGTTGAGTGTCTCGCCAGCCGGGGTGAGCCGCAGGCCTCGCCCATTCTTTTCAAACAACCTGACCCCGATGTCATGGGCGAGTTTGGTGATACGGCGACTCACGGCGCCGTGCGTGAGCGCAAGCGAGTCTGCTGCAAGCCGGACCGAACCCAGCCGCGCTGTTGCTTCGAACGCTCGCAGGTCGTCGAGCGAAGGTATGTCCGAGCGATCCATCAGTGACAATCTATCACCGATTTCGTCAGAAACTATCGCTATTCATACTTGGCGACGTTTTGTTAATTGATGCATGCGCACCCATCATCAACCCAGCATAGCGGTCCTCGCCGATGACCTCACCAGCGCGGCAGATGGCGCAGCACCTTTCGTCGCCCGCGGCTTGACTGCATCGATCGGCAGACGCCAGCTTCCGAACCAAGCGGCAGCGGTAATCGCAGTCGATAGCGGTTCGCGGTCTGCTACTTCGTCGCAAGCGTTCGAGGCGGTCGCTCGATTGACCGCACGACTTGCCAGCCGTGCCGTGCTCTATAAAACGGTGGACTCCACTCTACGCGGCCACATAACGGAGGAGCTTGAAGCATGTTTTGCGGCGAGCGGCCGCAAATCGCTGCTCTTCGCGCCGGCGTTCCCCCAGGCCGGACGTACGACAGTGAGGGGCATTCAGTTCGTTGACGGCATCCCGGTGTCGGAAAGTGCGTATAGCCATGACCCCGTGCATCCCGTGCGGCATTCCGCGCTAGTCGACCTGGTCCCCAACTGCATCAAGAATGTCAGGCTGCTTGATGCAGAAACGCAGGAAGAACTCGATTCGCAGATTGCTTCCATCGAGGATCCAGAGTCGGTCCTTTGGGTTGGTTCTCCCGGAATGGCTGCAGCCCTATCGCGGCGTTTTGTGCAAGCGAAGACCCCACCGCCATTGCTCGATGGCATCAGTAGCGATGTCTTGGTCGTCATTGGGAGCGCAAATTTGCGCAGTCATCAGCAGGCAGACCAACTCCAGGAGGTCAGGGGCGTGATGCTGCTGCGCGGACCAAGGGCGCGCGAGGCGGACTCGGCAGCGGTGCTGCGCCGTATCGCACAAGACGCAGCGCAAGAGCTTCAAAGCCCACGCTTCGGCGCTTTGATCGCCACCGGCGGCGACACGATGGACGCGATCCTGGATCTTCTCAACGTCCGTGAGTTCGAGATCCTGCAAGAACTCGATCCCGGATTCCCACTTGGTCTCGCCAGGCTTGGCGATGGGCGCTCGCTCCTGTTCGCGATGAAGGCCGGTGGCTTTGGCAGTGACGACGCCCTGACGCGCGCCGTCGCGCGGATACGTGGAGCAACCCAATGAAGAACATTCCCCCGCTTGCTCTCACGATGGGCGACGCCTCCGGCATTGGACCGGAGATCGTGGCGAAGGTGCTTGCGAAGGGCGGCGAACGCGTCGTCGTGTTCGGCAGCTATGTTGTCATGCAGGATATTGTACGCCGGCTCGGGTTGAACATCGAGGTGCGACGCATCAACGCTGCCGATGCAGCTCAATTCGAGCCGCGGCGAATTGAAGTTATCGAAACCACCCGCATTACCGGGTCCCCACCAATCGGGCGTATCAGCGCGATCTCCGGGCAGGCGGCCTTCGACGCCATCGTTGCAGCGATCGCAGCAGCGAAGTCCGGACAAGTGAGCGGCATCGTCACGGCCCCGATCAATAAAGAGGCGATGGCCAGCGCGGGAATCCGCTACCCCGGCCATACCGAAATTCTGGCCGACTACGGCTGCGCCAAGCGCGTGGCGATGATGCTTGCGAACGATGACATCCGCACGGTGCTCGTCACGATCCACACGTCGCTGAGCAAGGCGATCGAACAGGGCGATTTCGACGCTCAGCTATCCGCCATTCGGCTCGCCCACGACGGTGGAAAAGCTCTCGGCTTCGCGATCCCGCGTGTCGCCGTAGCAGGTCTCAATCCGCACGCAGGTGAAGGCGGCCTCTTCGGGGACGAGGAAATCCGGATCATACAACCTGCAATCGACGCGGCCCGAGCCGAGGGCATCGACGCCACTGGCCCTTATCCGGGCGACACCGTCTTCATGCAAGCACGTCAAGGCCGATTCGATGTTGTGGTGGCACAATACCACGATCAAGGGCTGATCCCTGTGAAGTATCTCGGGCTGGAAAAGGGCGTGAACATCACGCTTGGCCTGCCGTTCGTCCGCACCAGCCCAGATCATGGCACGGCCTTCGACATCGCGGGCCGGGGGATTGCAGACCAGGCCAGCTTGGAAACGGCGCTTGCCTACGCCAAGCGGCTGGTAGCGGCGCGAACCAAAACGAACTAGATTCGAAAGGAACCACCACCGATGGGGTTACGCTTTATCTTCATGCTTACGCGCAATGACCGCACGGTTCCGGACGCGTCGCAGCAACTTCAAACCGCGCTCAGCTTTGGCGTGCGGCACATCGGGTTCAAAGACATCGGCGTGCCGATCGAGCAGCTGAAAGGCCTCAATGCAGCCATCAGGACGGGCGGTGCAACTTCCTATCTGGAAGTCGTGTCACTGGACCGCGAAAGCGAAATTGCTTCGGCAAAGGCAGCTGCCGCAATCGGCGTTGACGTTCTTCTTGGTGGCACGCGGGTCGACGATGTGCTGCCGATCCTCAGGGACACCGGCATCCAGTACTTCCCGTTTCCGGGTCGGATTGCCGGTCATCCGAGCGTGCTTGAAGGCGCCATCGACGAAATTGTCGAAAGTGCCAAGACGATTGCAGGGCGCGATGGAGTGCATGGCCTGGACCTGCTGGCATACCGTTCGGCGCAGAACGTGCCCGAGTTGATGAAGGCTGTCTGCGCTGCGGTCACCAAGCCTGTCTACATTGCAGGTTCGATCGACACCCCTGAACGAATCGCAGTCGTCCAAAGCGCAGGCGCAGCTGGTTTTACGATTGGGACTGCGGCTTTGGATGGCAAGTACCCGGCCAATGGGAATGACCTACCAAGCCAACTCACCGCGATCATTCGCGACGTCGCTGCCCTGAACAAGCACCTTTCGCCAATTCACAAGAAGAATTTGTCAATTGAGTTTGCCGGGCTGCACGCGCCTTGGGAGCCTAAAGTCGAGGTGCATGTCAACAACATGCAAATCCAGGTCGCCCTGTTCAAGGGAAGCTCTAACTGGTCATTTCGGCAGCACGACGATCAGCTGTTCTTCGTTCACCGGGGACGCCTGCTCATGAAATTTCGTGACCGTGAAGAGATCATCGAACCCGGAGAGTTCATCGTCGTTCCATATGGCGTTGAGCACAGTGCGGTGGCCTTGGGCGAGGAAGGATGTGAAGTGTTGCTGGCAACGTCAACCGCTCTACCCTGCTACCCACCCGCGGGAACTGATCTCGCACACTCTGAGCGATCCCAGTTGACTGCTTAGCACGACGGAACCGACTGCTAGGTTTCAGTGAAATCATGACGCAAGGCGCAAGAGCAATCATGACCGTGGCTATAGTGCTGCATCGCGCCGACGGCGCACCCGTTGCAAGCTCTTTCCGCAGGGCAGCGTTCGGCAAGGACGACCCCTTGGTGGGGCATCGCGAAATCGCCTGGGAAGGACCGGACTCGATGATCGTGGGCCGAACCAGCTTTATTGGTGAGCTCGAAGTCGCAAGCTTCCCCCACATCGAAACCATCGTCGTGGTGGAAGGAGAGCTGATCCCCACGGCGACCGGGACGGCCCGCTGGTGCTCGGGCCGCAAGCGGGCGTTGTCATCGGATGTGGCACCGCGCTTCGGATCCAGAGCGGATCAGGCGTGCGGTTTTCGTTCTGCGCAGCCGCTTGCGACAAACCGACGAAGCCCGGCCTTGTCCAACTGTTCGCCGACGCCGACATCAAGCCGTCTGCTTCGCTACCGGCCGAGGCCTTGCTTGGCCCGGCCCCGCAATGCCGCAGCGACAACGTCTTCTCCAGCGACGGCGCGGATTGCCATGCGGGCACGTGGGATTCGACCCCATAGGCCGCTTACGCAATCGACGCCCCTTCACACGAGATGGCTTTGAGGCTTCAGCCTACCTCCCCTCTGTGAGGTGGGACGCCAGCGAGCTTTTCACGCAATAATTTGCATGTCCTAAGGCTCACTAACCGCAGGATATTCCGTCCAGGCACACAACTCCGCAGCCTGTCTATTCTCGGCGCGGGTTAGAATGCTTCAGAGTAACCGGAGTCCCGTAGATGCCCGCGCCGCTAATGCACATCGAGTGCAGCCCTTCCCTGCCCCGCGAGGCGGACGTCGTCGTGATCGGCGGCGGCGTCGTGGGCGTGTTCACGGCGTATTATCTCGCACGCCGCGGCTTCAGCGTCGCCCTGGTCGAGAAAGGGCGGGTGGCCGCCGAGCAGTCCAGTCGAAACTGGGGCTGGTGCCGCCAGCAGAACCGTGATGCGCGCGAGCTGCCGATGGCGACCAAGAGCCTCGATCTCTGGGAGAAGGTGGCACAGGAGACTGGCGAGAACACTGGATTTCGCCGGTGCGGGCTCCTCTATCTCTCACAAGACGAAAATGAGCTGGCGGGCTGGGCGAAGTGGCGTGACTTCGCCGGGACAGTGGGCGTTACGACGCATGTGCTGAGCGCGGAGGAAGCCACCGAGAAGGGCAAGGTGACCGGACGCAAGTGGAAGGGCGGCGTTTTCTCACCGACTGACGGAACGGCGGATCCGTCCAAGGCAGTGCCGGTTGCCGCCCGCGGTATCATGGCGGCCGGCGGTACCGTCCATCAGCATTGCGCGGCGCGCGGGCTGGAGTTGAGCGCTGGCAGGGTCAGTGGCGTCGTTACGGAAGCGGGAACCATCCGTACGAAGACCGCGGTCATGTCCGGAGGCGCGTGGGCTTCCTCCTTCTGCAACCAGCTTGGTATGCGCTTCCCGCAAGCTGCCGTGCGTCAATCCATTCTAGCCGTGGCGCCAGGCGCAAGCGGCCTGCCCGATGCCCTGCATACAGCGAGCGTCTCGCTGACGCGGCGCAGCAACGGTGGATACACGCTGGCTATCAGCGGGCGGGCTCGCGTCGATCCAACGCCGCAGCAGTTCAGGTTCAGCCGCGAGTTTATCCCGATGTTCGCCCGCCGCTGGCGCAATCTCGCCCCGGGCGCCTTCGAGGGCTGGCGCCAAGGCCATGAAAGCCTGCGCAAATGGGGCCTTGACGATATTACGCCAATGGAACGGAACCGGATTCTCGACCCGAAGCCCGACATGGGACAGATTCGACTGACATATCGAAGAGCCTGTGAATTGATCCCCGAACTCCAGCGCGTCGCAATCTCCGATGCCTGGGCGGGCTATATCGACAGTACACCCGACGGCATTCCCGCGATCGGTGAAGTGGAGGGGATTCCGGGCTTCATCCTGGCGGCGGGATTCAGTGGTCACGGCTTCGGCATTGGCCCCGGCGCGGGGCATATGATCGCCGACATCATTACAGGCAGCGAGCCTATTGTCGACCCGCGTCCTTATAGGCCCGAACGCCTGAAGACCGCTGCGTGGGGCAAGGTCGCTGAATTCTGAGAAGATCAACTTACAGGTAACAATCGGTCGCACACGAGATTAAGGCTGCGAGCAGCCGTGCTGAAAACAGGGAAGTGACGATGCGCGAATACGAGATTGCCGCCATTCCTGCCGACGGGATCGGCCCGGAGGTGATCGCCGCCGGTCTCCAGGCGCTTGAGGCGCTGCAGCAGCGCTGCGGCGACTTCAAGCTGCGCGTCCAGCACTTCGACTGGGGCTCGGACTACTACAAGGCCAATGGCCGGATGATGCCCGAAGATGGAGTGGCGCAACTGAAGCGCTTCGATGCCATCTTCTTTGGTGCGGTCGGCGCTCCCGATGTGCCCGACGACATCACGCTTTGGGGTCTCCGGCTGCCGATCTGCCAAGGCTTTGATCAATACGCGAATGTGCGGCCGACCAGGATATTGCCGGGCATCGTTTCGCCGCTGGCGGGCGTTGGCCCCGGCGATCTGGATTGGGTGATCGTGCGGGAGAATTCGGAGGGTGAGTATTCCGGCCATGGCGGCCGTGCCCACCGCGGCCTCCCAGAGGAGGTCGGAACCGAAGTCGCGATCTTCACGCGCGTCGGGGTCACGCGCATCATGCGCTATGCATTCCGGCTGGCGCGGTCACGGCCGCGAAAGCTCCTGACTGTGGTTACGAAATCCAACGCGCAGCGTCACGGCATGGTAATGTGGGATGAAATCGCAGCCGAGGTGGCGCAAGAGTTCCCAGACGTCTCGTGGGACAAGATGCTGGTTGATGCTATGACGGTGCGTATGACACTCAAACCTCGCAGCCTCGATACGATCGTCGCCACCAATCTTCACGCCGACATTTTGTCGGACCTTGCGGGCGCGCTGGCGGGCAGTCTCGGCGTTGCACCGACCGCCAACATTGATCCCGAGCGGCGCTACCCCTCGATGTTCGAGCCAATTCACGGATCGGCCTTCGACATCGCCGGCAAAGGTATTGCCAACCCGGTCGCCACCTTCTGGACCGCTGCCCAGATGCTCGAACATCTGGGCGAAAGCGCAGCCTCCGTCCGGTTGATGAGCGCAGTGGAAACAGTGACCAGTGAGGGCGTGCTGACGCCGGACGTGGGTGGCACAGCGACCACGCAGGACGTGACGGACGCCGTCTGCCGGACGATCCGCAGTTCGAACGTGTGACAGGTTTGCGATGAAGCTCGACAAGATCGACATCAAGATCTTATCCCAACTGCAAAAGAACGGGCGGGTCACCAACGTCGAGCTTGCCGACCTGGTCAACCTCTCGCCGAGCCCTTGCCTGATGCGGGTGAAAAAGCTTCAGGCGGAAGGCTTCATTACCGGCTATTCCGCCCAGATCGATGTGTCCAAGCTCGGACAGACTCTAACGATCTTCACCGAGGTCACGCTCAAGCACCATCAACAAAACGACTTCGCGAGGTTTCTCACAGCCGTTCAGAAAGTGGATTCCGTCATCGAATGCCATCTGATTTCGGGCGGGTATGATTATCTTGTGAAGTTCGTCACAGCGGGCATAAGCGAGTATCAGACGATCATGGAGCGCATGCTCGAACTGGATATCGGGATCGACAAATATTTCAGCTTCGTCGTGCTGAAGTCACCGATCGTAAAATCCCATTTGCCTCTCGATGTCATTTTCGACAAATGAAAAGCCGCTCCGCGGTCTGAACACCTGGAGCGCGCGCCGGTGTTTTCTTCTGCTGAGGTCCCATAGCTGCAACTTGCTTGGCACCTGGCGGAATGCGGCACCACCCTGAGGGTTTGCTTCGTCCCCGCTCGGCGTCTGCCGCCTGGACGGGGGAGCTCCGGCGATGGCGAGGATCAGCCCTTCATCGCCGCCCGCACATCCTTGTCTTCGAGGGTTTGATCCAGCGTCATCCGGGTGCGTTCCAGGATACCATCGATTTCGTCGTCCGTGCAGCAGAGCGGTGGTGCAAAGCCGAGAATGCCGCTGTTGAAGGCGCGAATGACAAGGCCATTCTCCCAAGCGCGGTCGAAGATGCGGCGTCCCGGATCTGCCGCCGCCGGCAGCGGCGTTTTGCGCGCCTTGTCGGTCACCAGTTCGACCGCGGCCAGCATGCCGCGACCGCGAATATCGCCAACCAGCGGGTGATCGGCGAGCGAGCGGAGGCCCTTCATCAGGCGCCTCCCGGCCTTCCGGCCGTTCTCGAGCAAGCCATCTTCATAGAGACGCAGGCATTCCAGCCCGACCGCCGCGCTCACCGGATGGGCTGAGTAGGTATAGCCGTGGCCGACAGCCGTTTTGCCGGCCCCGTCCGCGATCGTATTGTAAACATGGTCGGTCATGAAGACGGCGCCCATCGGCACGTAGCCCGACGTCAGTCCTTTTGCCGTGGTCATCAAATCCGGCACGACCTCGTCTTCCTCACATGCGAACAGGGGCCCGGTGCGGCCGAAGGCGGTGATGACTTCGTCGGCAACGAACAAGACGTCGTGTTCTTTGCACACGGCGTGCAGTGCCTTCAGCCAGCCTGCCGGTGGAACCAGGACACCGCCCGAACCCTGGATGGGTTCGGCGTAGAAGGCCGCGACGCGATCAGCACCCAGTTCGGCGATCTTGTCCCGCAGTGCCGCGACCGATGCGTTGATGATCGCCTGCGGGTCGGAACCGACCGGATTGCGATAGGCGTAGTGCGAAGGTATCTTGTGCTGCCAGTCGTAAGGCACGCCGAAGCCAGCATGGAAAGCCGGAAGCGCGGTCAGACCTGCGCCAACCGTAGAGGATCCATGGTAGCCATACTCGACCGAGATAAACTGGTCTTTTCGCGGCGTCCCCTTGGCATGGTAGTAATAGCGAACGAAACGGATCGTGCTGTCAATCGCGTCGGAACCGCCCAGCGTGAAATAGACATAGTTCAGATCGCCAGGCGCCAGTTCGGCAAGGCGCGCTGCGAGACGAATGGCGGGCTCAGATCCTAGCCCGAAATATCCTGTCGCATAAGGAAGCTCTCTTAGCTGCTTCGCCGCTGCTTCGACGACGCTTTCTTGCCCGTATCCGATGTTGACACACCAGAGACCCGCGAACCCGTCCAGCAAGGTTTTCCCGCTTGCCTCGGTCACCGTTGCGCCCTTGGCGGATTTGAGCACCCGCACGCCCGTCTCTTCATGGCTCCGATAGCTTGAAAATGGGTGAACCAGATGTGCACGATCGAGTTCGATCAATGAGTTGGCCAGCATTTCTTCCTCCGATTCAGCCTAGCGCCTGACTAACGAGCGCATAAGTTTGGTGTGACCTGATTTCGACCTTCGGCTCGTCTGCGGTTCGTCGCATCGTGATGCCACCGCCGACGTGGGCCAGCCCGCGACGGGTGAGCCACTCGCCGAGAGCCGTGGATTCGTCGGTGTCGATACGGACAAACTCGCCCGCACTGTCGGCCAGCAGGAAGTCGATCAGGCATCTCGCTTCGTGAAGCTTCCTCCCCACCACCGGCCCAATCACCAGCCCTCGGCCAAACCGACGAACTGCGGCAAACGCCTGAACATTGCCTTCATCGCGAACGACGGCGAACTTCGCGCGCTCGCGCAACGAGCGCATGAGCGCCGACCGGTCATGACCAAACGCCGCGCGATCCAGAGCAACAAGGCGCGCGTGGTCGCCGTCCTTGCCCCATGACACATGTGCCGGTGCGTCTACAGACGGCGCCAGGCCCTGGTGTTGCACGATCTTGCCGGTCGCGACGAATCCCAGCTTCTCGTAGAGCGCGAGCCCTTCCTGCGTCGCCACCAAATAGCAGGTGCGCCCGCCTGCCTTGGCAAGCGCCTCCTCCATCAGCTTGCGACCGAGCCCGCGACCACGCATTGCGGCATCGACAATGACCATGTTGACGGTGGCGGCATCGTCGCCATAGGGCGTCATCAAGATCGTCCCCACCACGCGTCCTTCCTCCTGGACAACGACGCCTTGGCTGAGCGATTGCATCAGTTCCCAGTCTTCACGACGGTGCGGCCATTCAACATGACGTGACAATTCGAGAGCATCCCTCAGATGCGCGAATGTCATCGTTTCCAGCGTAATTTGCTGCGTGGTCATGGTTCAGTCCGGGCCTGAATTCTCTGAGCTCAAGGTAGGCTGCCGCAGACAGCAGTTCCTTCCGACCAGGAGCTGAGCGATAGGTGTTTTGACTTTCCTTTGCCGCCGGCGCCGCATGTTATGCGGACGGACAGCGGGCCGATCGCGCTCCCCTCGCAGACCGAAACGGTCTCGGGCGCAACTCTCTGCCAAGGCTCTACCGCGATACGAAACAATCTGCTTCGGGGCGCATCGAATGCGGCGACTCGTCTTGTTCGGCTCTCATTATGATCCTCGCTGTTAAAGGCACGCAGTGCCGAAAGATTGGAAGGATCGACGCCCATGACCCAGTTCAGACCGAAATACATCACTTTCGACTGCTATGGCACGCTGACCAACTTCGACATGGCCGGCGCGGCGCGACGCGTTTATGGCGCGCGACTATCCGCAACCGTGACGGCGCAGTTCATCAAGGACTTCTCGGCCTATCGTCTCGATGAGGTTCTTGGCGCCTGGAAGCCTTATAGCGAGGTCGTGCACAATTCCGTGGAGCGCGCCTGCAAGCGCAACAATGTGACGTTCCGGCCTGAGGACGCCCAGCGCATCTATGCGGAAATACCGACATGGGGTCCGCACCCGGATGTACCGGCGGGGCTGGCCAAGGTCGCCAAGGAGATTCCGCTGGTGATCCTGTCGAACTCCATGAAGAGCCTGATCATGTCGAACGTGGAGAAACTCGGCGCACCTTTCCACATGGTCATCACGGCCGAGGAGACCGGCGCCTACAAGCCGCATATGAAGGGCTTCGAGCACATGTTCGACAAGCTCGGCTGCGGCCCGGAAGACATTACGCATGTGTCGTCCTCGTTCCGCTACGATCTCATGACCGCCTATGATCTTGGCATCAAGAGCAAGGTCTGGGTGAATCGCGGCCACGAGCCCGCGAACCCCTTCTACGAATACACCGAGATCAAGGACATCGGCGGTCTGGCCGGCGCCGTCGGGCTGGAGCCCGTTCGTGAATTCGCCTGAACGTCTGTTGCCAGTGCAGTCGCCAAGCTGCGGCGCTCCCCACCTCGTTAATGATCACCGGTCGCAATACGGAGAAAGGGGCGGTTTTCACCGCCCCTTTCTTGTTGTTCCAACACTTTGGAAGCTGCAGGTGTTTCCACCTACTTCCTAGTTAAGCCCGCCAACATGAAGGGTCTTGACCTCGAGATATTCCTCGATGCCAAGCTGCGATCCTTCGCGGCCCACTCCTGACTGCTTGACACCGCCGAAAGGCGCAACCTCGGTCGAGATGAGGCCGGTGTTGAGCCCGACCATGCCGAACTCCAGCGCCTCGGCCACACGCCACGAGCGCTTGAGGTTCTCCGTATAGAAATAGGCAGCAAGGCCAAATGGCGTACCGTTCGCGATCGCGATAGCCTCTTCCTCCGTCTCGAAGCGAAAAAGCGGCGCCACCGGGCCGAACGTCTCTTCCGATGCCAGCAGCATATCGGTCGTAGCCTGTCCCAGCACGACGGGCCGTGCATATTGCTTGCCGTCCGGCACCGTCTCGCTCTGGGCGATGATCCGTGCGCCTTTCGCCTGTGCATCCGCGATGTGACGCTCGATCTTGTCGATCGCGGCCGAATTGATCATCGGGCCGATCTCAGTGCCGTCATCGGTCCCTGCGCCAACCTTCATTCGCGATACGCGCTGGCTCAGCTTTTCTGCGAAAGCCTCGTAAACGCCCGCCTGCACGAGAATCCGGTTCGCGCAAACGCAGGTTTGACCCCCATTGCGGAACTTGGATGCGATCACCCCCTCGACTGCGTTGCCCAGATCGGCGTCGTCAAACACGATAAAGGGCGCGTTGCCGCCGAGCTCGAGGCTGAGCCGCTTGATGCTATCGGCCGCGCCACGCATGAGCAGCGCTCCTACGCGGGTCGAGCCGGTGAACGAGATCTTGCGCACCGTCTCGTTGGCCATCAGTTCGTTGCCGATTTCGGTGGGCATGCCGGTGACAATGTTGATCACCCCGGCCGGAATACCTGCCCGTTCCGCCAGAACGCCGAGCGCCAGCGCCGAGAATGGCGTGAATTCCGACGGCTTAATGACAACCGTACAACCCGCGGCCAGCGCCGGCGCCACCTTGCGCGTGATCATCGCGTTGGGGAAATTCCATGGCGTGACGATGGCACAGACGCCGACGGCCTCCTTCAGCACCAGAATGCGGCGGTCGGGCGTTGGCGACGGAATGGTCGAGCCACCGATCCGGCGTGCTTCTTCGGCGAACCATTTCACGAAGGAGGCGCCATAGCGGATTTCACCGCGTGCCTCCGCCAGAGGCTTGCCCTGTTCCAGCGTCAGCAGCAACGCCAGGTCCTCTTCATTTTCCCGTATCAGGCTGTGCCAGCGTTCCAGAAGCGCTCCGCGTTCGGCATGGGTCCTGGCTTTCCAGTCCTTGAACGCTGCCTGCGCTGCATCTATTGCAGCCCTTGTCTCATCCCGGCCCATGTCGGGTACGGTTCCAAGCACTTCCAAACTGGCCGGATCGATCACATCGACAGTCGCGTTGCTGTGCGCATGCTGCCAGACATCGCCAATGAGTCCCCGCTGGCGAAACAGGTCCGCATCCTTCAGGAAACCAATCTTCGTTATTGCGTTCATGGTTCTTTTCCTCTGCTCTTTCAGCTTAATCCGGCCAGCACGGCCTGCGTGATTGCTTCAGTCCTGTCCTTGCCTGCAATCGTGCCTATCCCGCGTGCGGTTGCGGACTCGATTGCCGACATCACTTCGGCTGCCGCCTGCCGCTCGCCCAGATGCCCGAGCATCATGGCGCCGGACCAGATCGCGGCGATCGGATTGGCGATACCGAGATTTGCGATATCGGGTGCCGAACCATGGACCGGCTCGAACATCGAAGGCGCGCTGCGATCGGGATTGATATTGGCGGAGGCGGCGTAACCCAGCCCGCCCTGAATGGCCGCTCCAATATCCGTGAGGATGTCGCCAAAAAGGTTGGAGGCGACGATCACGTCGAGGCTTTCAGGCGCCAGCACCATGCGGGCGGCAATGGCGTCGACGTGGTATTGCGAGACCTCCACATCGGCGTAGTCCTTCGCCACCTCGCGCGTGACCTCATCCCAGAAAACCATGGAATGTCTCTGCGCGTTGGATTTGGTGACGGATGCAAGCTGTTTGCGGCGCGTCCGCGCCTGTTCGAATCCGAAGCGAAGGATCCGTTCGACACCCGCACGCGTGAAGATTGCCGTCTCGATCGCGACCTCATTGGCCGTGCCGGTATGAATGCGCCCACCGGCGCCGCAATATTCGCCTTCCGTGTTCTCGCGGATGCACAGGATATCGAAACCATCACGGCGAAGGGGTCCCCGAACGCCTGGCAACAGCCTGTGCGGCCGTATGTTGGCATACTGCGTGAATCCTTTGCGGATCGGCAGGAGCAGTCCGTGAAGCGATACGGAGTCGGCCACCTTCGCTGGCCACCCCACGGCGCCGAGGTAGATCGCATCGAATTTCTGTAGGATCTCGACGCCGTCTGGGGGCATCATCGCACCGGTTTCCAGGTAGTAGGCGCACGACCATGGGAACCTTGTATTCTCAAGGGCGAAACCGCCTCGCTTTGCCGCAGCCTGCAGCACGTCCCATCCCGCCTCGGTCACCTCCTTGCCGATGCCGTCGCCTGGGATGTGCGCTATCGTGTAAGCCTTCATTGAGGTCCTCCTGGAGACCGACGGGCACCGAAGGTCGCAGCTTGCTCAACATTGCAGCGACATTCGGCATCTCGTACCTGGTTTCATCAGAACAATAGTCGACAGCGCGCCGCATTTTTCGCCGAGAATGAGCCGCCCGACCGCGTCGAATCGCGTCGGGCGGAATCTGGAAAGTCGATTGTTCTGGAACCGCCGCGCGCGCTATTCGGCCGGACCTTGAGCGTTGAGCTCAGTCGTAAACGCTGACGTAGATCTTGCGCACGGTTTCGATCGTGCGCCAGACGCCGACAAAGCCGGGCTTCATCACGAAACTGTCTCCGGTACGGTAAGTCTTGGTCTCACCGCCCTTCTCCTCGATCTCGACGAGACCCGAAACGATGTGGCAGAACTCGCAGGTAGTGCCCTTGATCGAATGCGTCTCGCCGGGCGTCGCCTCCCAGACGCCGGTCAGGACCTTTTCGCCTTTCGAGGCATCCTGCGCCCACGTCTTGAAGGATGGATTGCCCGAAATGAGCCGCTCTGGAGTTGGCAATGCCTCCTTCGGCGCGAAGGCTGGATCTGTGTCGATCGTGATCAGAAGTGACATGTCATGTTTCCCTGTTAGTAGCCGAGTGTCCGATCGACGAGGCCGATCAGTTCTTCCCCGGCGCGGTGGCGCCGGATATTGTCCACGACGGATTGCGCCGCGGAATCTGCTTGCGTTACGGAAGCGATGTGCGGCGTGATCATCACCTTCGGGTGCCGCCAGAGCGGATGGCCGTCCGGCAGCGGCTCGGGATCGGTGACATCGAGCATTGCGGCATCAAGGTGCCCGCTATCGAGAGCCTGAAGCAGGGCGGTTTGGTCTAACTGCGGCCCGCGGCCGACATGCAGCAGCCTCGCCCCGGCAGGCAGCCGGGAGAAGAGGGCCGCATCGAGGATGCCACGGGTTTCTTCCGTCAGCGGCAGCAGGCAAACGAGAATGTCCGTGCGCGCGAGGAAACCGGCAAGCTGATCCGCTCCATAAAAGCAGGTGACGCCGTCGATCTCCTTCCTGCTTCGGCTCCAGGCAGCGAGGGGAAAGCGAAACGGCAGCAATCGCTCGATAGCCGCCTGCGCCAGCATGCCGAGGCCGAGAAAGCCCACGCGGCGCTCGGCGGCTTGCGGAGCGGCAAGACCGAGCCACGCTTGGCGCTTCTGCTGTTCACGATACGCCACCATATCCCGGTGGAGACTCAGCACGCCGAGAACGACATATTCCTGCATCATGCGAATGATGCCGTCCTCGACCATGCGCACCAGCTTCACCTGCTGAGGCAGGCTCTCACGCTTGAACTGGTCGACGCCGGCGCCAAGCGAAAACAGCACTTCGAGATTGCGATAGCGCGCGATGTCATCTGGTGCCGTCCAAGTCAGGAGGTAGCGCACCTTCTCCGGGTCGACACATTCGCTGCTGTGGAACAATTCGACGTCCGGGAGCTCGCGTGCGAAAACCTTGCGGAAGACCGCTGCGCGCACCGGGTCGGAATTGAAAAGAAAAGCCATGAAACCGCCCTCTCCGGCTATGCGGCTAGGCGCGTGCCGAGACGCTCGATCATGCTCCGGCAGGCAACAAGTTCGCCGATCTCGATATATTCGTTGGCACGATGAGCCCGGCTGATATCGCCGGGACCGCAGATGATCGCGTCGATGCCGGCCTGCTGATAGAGGCCAGCCTCCGTGCCGTAACTTACCGCAGGCAGCGGCTCTTGCCCCGTCAACTCGGCCAGAAGGGTTGTCAGTTCACTCTTCTGCGGGAGCGAAAGACCGGGATACGCGCTCAACTCATGCCACGCCACGTCAAAGCCGCTGTCACGGAGAGCGATTAGCTGGGCCTTTACCGGCTCAAGCAATGATGATGGGGAAACACCCGGCACGGCACGGAGCTCGATATCGGCGGTGCAGCGATCAGGGATGATGTTGACGGCTTGGCCGCCAGCGATGACACCAACCTGCAATGACGAGTATGGAGGCGCGAAATCCGTGTCGAACGGCCCATCCGCAAGGGTCTGACCATAGGCCACGATCTGCGTGACGAGACCTGACATTGCATGCACGGCATTCAGTCCCAGCTCGGGCCGTGAAGAATGACCGGACCTGCCTATCACCTCGAGCCGCGCGGCCGCCTTGCCTTTGTGCCCCCGCACGGCTTCCATTCGGCTCGGCTCACCGATAATCGCGCCAAGCGGCTTCTCGCACAGGCTTGGCAGGGCGGCGATGAGATGCGGCACACCACGGGCACCCGCCTCCTCGTCATAGGAGAATGCGAGATGAATGGGCCGCTGCAAGTTCGTCGCCGCAAGCCGCGGCAGCGCAGCCAGCACGCAGGCAAGAAAGCCCTTCATGTCGGAGGTGCCTCGGCCATGAAGCCTGGCACCATCTTGGCGCAGAACAAAGGGATCCGAGTTCCATTCCCGCTCACCGGCCGGCACGACATCCAGGTGGCCCGACAAGATGTAGCCGCGGGCACGCCGCGGCCCGATCGTGACAAACAGGTTGGACCGGTCGCCTTCGGGGCCGCAAAGGACGGTCGTTTCTGCTCCGGCCGCCTCGCAATATTCACGCACCCAGTCGACGATCGCGCCGTTGGGCGAGCCCACGACCGAGGGGAACGCGATCAGCGTCGCTAGAATTTCTTCGACATTCACCGGGCGCCGCTCCACTCGCAGTTCGCTGGATGCGACAAGTGTGGCAGCAGGCGAGAGCATTCCGTGCCGAATGAAGCTATGCTTTGGCCGAAGATTTCGAATATTGGCCCGGAACCAGCGAAACCTGCTGGCTTTCGGGTGTAATCATAAGGCAAAAGACGGCTGCGGCACCGTCAGCGACGACAGGACGTGCTCGCGAGTTGGATATAAGGAGCAGGTCGACTGAAATGCAGAGATCAGTGCGCCTGAAGTCTTTCGAACTGGTCGCGCGGGACATCGATGATGTTGACGTCGAGTTGCTGCACGCGCTGTCGATCTCAGTCCGCTGGCCGCATCGGCCAAAGGACTGGGATATTCTGCGCCGCGCCGGCCGCGGCATTGTTGCCGTAGACGGCATTGGTCGGGTTTTCGGCAGCGCGATGTGGTTTCCGCAAGGGGACGATTTCGCCACCATTGGCGTAGTGATCACAACGCCCCGCACGCAAGCGCAAGGCGGTGGCCGATGGCTTATGGACCAAGTGCTTGAGCAGTGTGGCGATCGCAATCTGGCGCTCAACGCCACCCATGTCGCCTATCCTCTCTATGTCTCACTTGGCTTCACGACCGAGGCCATCGTATATATGCGACAGGGGGAGGTTCCGCTGGTACTCCCGGCCATGGCTGATTTGGAAGGTGAATTGCAGACGCTGCCGAGCGACAGGCTGAATGAGATCATCGAGCTGGATACGCGCGCGTTTGGAACAAACCGCGAGAGGCTGCTCGCATTGCTCTCAGCGGATGCCTCGATCTGCACTTTGAGCCGTGGCGGCGAGATCGTCGGCTACTCCATGTGTCGCGAGTTCGGGCGTGGCTACGTGATCGGCCCGATGGTCGCGCGCAGTGATCTGGACGCGGTCCATCTCACAGCCGTCCATCTGAGAAATCTTGCAGGACGGTTCGCCCGAGTCGATACCCGGGAGAAGGATGGCATGTTTGCCGCGTTTCTCGAGCAGTGCGGCCTTGGCATTGCCGAAACCGTTACGACCATGTCCAAAGGGCGTCGCTTCCTGAACCGGGAAGAAAACGGACCGTGGGTTTATGGATTGGCTGGCCACGCATTGAGCTGACTGCGGCACCACAATGCGACCGAAAGACGCCACTGCAGATTGTGGTAGTGCATTTCCACGACTATGCCTTCGTAGTGGCATTTCTGGGTTACCCGTTCCCTTGAAGATATCTTCGGTGTGGGCCATCCGCCATCAATCACTCTCGCATTGTTGCGAAAGGCAGCAAGCAGGCCGCCCTTCCCTCAGCCTCCGGATCGCAGCCGTCTAGGGGCTCCGTGACAACATCAGGCATCCTTTGGAAGCACCTGAAGGACCCGTGCGATGAACATATGGAACTCGGCCATGTAGTTGCGCAAGAACTCCTGCGTGGATTCGACTGTGACTTCGCCGCCGTCCGTGATCAGGCCCGGCGTGAACTGGTGCCGGCCTGCAACACACCGACCGTGACCACTGCCGCATCGGTGGCGGCAACCTCGCGGGACACGATGGTCTGAAGTCGCAGGACGACGGATGCCGCCATAACGGCGGGATCTATACTCGCTTGCGGCATCGACCCATGGGCCCCTCGTCCGAACAGCCGGATTTGAAGGCTGTCCGCCGCGGAGGTGATTGGCCCGGCGCTGCCGGCGACGGTGCCGGCGGGACCGACCATGACATGCTGGCCAAGCACGACATCAGGCGTGGGGAAGCGTTTAAGCAGACCGTCATCGATCATGGCCTGGGTGCCTTGGGCGGTTTCTTCACCAGGCTGGAAGACGGCCATCAATGTACCCTTCCAGTCTTTGCGCGTCTGCGCCAACAGCGTGGCCGCACCGACAAGCCAGGCGACGTGCATGTCGTGGCCGCACATATGCCCTACCGGCACCGTGTTCCCTTCGGCGTCCGTCGCCGTGACCTTGCTGGCCAAGGCGAGGCCCGTATTCTCGGCGATCGGGAGCGCGTCCATGTCGGCCCGCAGCATCACCGTCGGCCCCTTGCCGTTGCGGAGCAATCCCACCACACCCGTCTTGCCCACCCCGGCTGTTACCTCGTAACCGGCGTTCTTGAGCCTTTCAGCGGCAATGCCCGCTGTTCGCGTCTCCTGCATCGACAGTTCCGGATGGGCGTGAATGTCTTTGTAGAGCGCCTCAAGATCGGGCAGCAGCCTGCCCATGTTCGACAGGACGGCGGATGTGTCCTCACGAGAAGTATGCTTCTTCATGACAATCTCCTGCCGACGGCTTGGACAACCGGCCTTTTAAGCCTTCGATGGCCCAGCGGAGTAGACGATGATCATTGCTGTCCCCTGTATCGACAGCAAGTCCGATTCCTATGATCAACCAAATCGTGACCTCATCCCGATACGGTGCCGGTGTTCCGGGCGAAGCCTTCATGCGTATTTGCAAGGGCTCGGCCTCGATGGCTTAGTCGCCTTGTGGCGATGTCAAAGATCAGTTTCGGGGGGCGAACTGTCCACTCACCAGTCATCCTTGATCGATTTCCATAGCTGCGAGCTTGGCTACTTGCTCTGCCAAACGATCGCAGGGAGGCGAAACGTACGGATACGCTTCCCGGAGGGCCACTGCCCGTGCGGCTAGTTACGTCGGTCTTGTCCGCGTCGTGCACGGCTTGGCAGCAGCAGGCTTATTTCGACCGTGCTCCCGGCAAACGACATCCCAATACAAATTTGCATTTCGGTCCGCGATTAGACGGCCGAGACACTACCATATCTTAGCGCGAGCCAAACGCCGGCATTCGTGACGTCCAGATCGCCAAGCCGATGATGACGATTAATATCCAAAAGAGCGAATTGAAGAGCATGCGAACAAGGTCGCGGTTTTGGTCCTTGGTAACGCCAAGCCGATCCGAGATCGAGATAATGTCACCGGGCGCGATCAACAGCCAGATTATGAGACGAACGAGTCTTGCCATGCAATTCCTTGCCTCTCCAGCCAGATAGGAAAGCATCAACCGGCGCTCAAGTCGAGCGTGCCACACACGAAGCATGCACTGGCTCGCGCCCGGTCGGGTTCGCATCATTCGAAGCAGAGATGAGACCAGTTCGGTGAAGAGAAAGCTGCGATCTTTGCAAGTTGTCCCGAACTCGGCATCCCTCGCCAGGCGATCCCGCGCTTGCCCGACCGGGTTCAAAGGTTTGTGTGAAGCTCGATAGCCCTCGGGGCCGGATCACGGAACGTGGTCTGTCCTGCGAAACACATATCATGCCGCCGACATTCCCCTTCGTGCTGAGAGCATCGATGAGACCGGGCCCCCTTCCCTTCGGGCTTTCCAGTTCCAGGCGCGATAGCGGGCCGTGGTTGTACTCGTGCGTCACCCGCTGAACGGTCTCCTTCTGCGCTTCACGAGGCCGGCGCTTTCGACTGCATGGCCATGACAAAGCTCCTTCCAAACTCGGTTTTGCCTTTGCCGTCGATGGCTGACGTGAATTCTATTGAAGAACGGAAGCTGCCCTCGGCGCCTCACCAGCGAATGACGATCACCTTATCTCTCCCGCCGCCCAGTTGGATCGCCTCGGTGCCATCGGACTTGCGGCTACCAATTTGAGCGTCGTCAACGATTTCTACCGCAGTAGGATTCATGCCAAAGGCTTCGTCCACTTCGGCGCTGCAGACCAGCGTCCGGCGGTAAATCCTTGATCTGCTCTAAAAGCTCGCGAACGGTCATTTCGCACCTGTTTCGTGGAAGTGGAAGACACAGATCGCAAACTGCCCCCCTCGCGAAATGTTCCTCCTGCACGGCGAATATCCCCGCAGGCGGAGCTGATGGCATCGCTCAGCCGCTCAGCGGATCTTGCGGGCGACGAGGTGATGAAGGATCCGCTTGGGAGCATCACCTTTGCCCCTTTGTTTGCTTATGGCTGCCCCTGGCCGCCGCCGGACCCGTAGATATTTCCGGTTGCGAAGCTTGCATCGTTGGCTGCCAACTGCACATAGATGGAGGCCAGTTCCGCCGGCTGACCCGGCCGTTCCAACGCAGTTGTGCTGCCGAATTTCTTGTATTTTTCCTCCGACGCGCCGCCGCTTATCTGCAGGGGCGTCCAGATCGGTCCCGGGGCCACGCCGTTTACGCGAATACCCTTAGGTCCGAGCTGCTTCGCCAACGACTTCACGTAGTTCATAGTCGCGGCCTTGGTCTGAGCGTAGTCGTAGAGCTCGGGCGAAGGATCGTAGGCCTGTTCCGAGGTCGTTCCGATTATGCAGGATCCTGGCTTCAGATGCGGCAGCACCGCCTTGATGATCCAGAACGGCGCGTAGATGTTGGTCTTCATTGTAGCGTCGAAGTCCTCGCTCGTTATGTCGAGGATGGAGGGTTTCGCCTGCTGCCGGCCGGCATTGCAGACGACGATATCGAGCCCGCCGAGCTGCTGCAGGGCGTCGGCAACCAATTTCTGGCAGAAAGCCTCCTCCCGCAAATCGCCGGGAAGCGCGACTCCGGTCCTGCCGGCATCTCGTATAAGTTGGATCACCTCACTCGCGTCGGGCTCTTCCGACGGATAGAAGTTGATCGCGACATCCGCTCCTTCGCGCGCATAAGCAATAGCGGCGGCCCGGCCCATACCGGAATCGCCTCCCGTGATCAGAGCTTTGCGACCCGCAAGCCGGTCTGAACCCTTGTAGCTGGTCTCTCCGTGGTCGGGTTTCGGCTTCATGTCGCGTGCCAGGCCGGGCCAGGGCTGCGTCTGTGCTTCGAATGGCGGCTTCGGGTACTTGGAGCGGGGATCTTGCATCGCGGGTCCGTTCTCTGAGATTTTGGTCGTTGTTTGCTGGGCGCTGGCCGTACCCGAGACGCCGGCCGCTATTCCGACTCCTGCTGCCGCCATGACTTCACGTCGGGACAATGAACGGGGACGGTCTTTGGTCATTCGACTTCTCCGAGGCGCGTGAAACGTCCGAACCGCCTCGGCCTGATAAGGCTCCTTGGTCCGATCGAGAGAGCCCGAGGAGGGCCGCCATGTCATCTTTTCTCCACGGGATGGCGAATTTTCTCCACGGGATGGCGAATGGCTGGGCGGCTGGTTGCGCAGGAGGTCCGATTGACCGCGAACCCAAGAGCTCTCAATGCCCGAGATAAGGAAGCAATGGAGCAAATCATCGGCTATGACAGCCGAAATTACCTCGACTGGGAGATCGGCAGTGCGTACGAGGCGATCCTGCTGGCGTTGTGGGCCCACAGAATTTCGCCCACCCAATTGACCGCTAGCAGAGTTCTTTGCCCGTTAGCGGCAACGCATCTTCGTCCAATGATTTGAGCCGGCCGATCCGGAGCTCGCGGCTGGTGATTGATCTAATCGGTCTGCACGACCGACATAATTTCACCTTTGACAAGCGCCTGGGGATTACGCGGCCTCTTCCGTCTCAGCGTAATTGACGGGATTCTGCAGGTATGACGGGTCGAGCCGTCGAGCCCAGTTCCTCTCAGCATCGAGCAGTTCATCCTCCTCAGTCAGGCCGTTCATAAAGAGCCTGAGGACGTGCGCAGCAATGCGCGCTGCTTCGTTCGAAGCAGGGGCTACGCCGCGCTCTTTGCAGACGGAGTGACAAACGTGGGCAAGCATAACAATATCGCTCGGCCCCAAAAAACGACCAGGATACAACATACCGTTCTCTGCTCAAAAGCTACTGATGGCTACCGGTTACGCAAGGTTACCAGCAGTTACAATTAACTATGATAGTCATGCACCTCGACTTTGCGAAACATCCATTGCGCCCTCGAAAGGGCGTCAGGTACCAGCAGCACTGAGGCCGAGCCGGACGCTGGGCTGATCTGGCTGCTCGGGAGAATGTGAGAGAGCCTGAAAACTTGGACGAAGTGAAGCCGCTGGACCCGGGAGCGGCAGTCCCGTGCGCTCTGTGGCCGCGGCTACCAATGCGATCAAAGCGTCCGTCATCGATCCTTGAATGCCGGCCGATCGCGCAAGCTCCAAACATTGGCGTCCGGTTCAAATGTCGCGCCGACCACCCGCTCCTTCTCCTCCGGCCCAGCGCCGGCGCCGCTCGACCGAGGTGATCACTTCAATCTGATGCTTCGTCATAGGGCTACTCCTAGTGCTGGCACTAGAACTTGCAGCCCTTCAGCCTATGTCAGCAAGGCTGCTTCACCGGATGGGTACCGGATTTCCAAAGAGGACATTCGTGCTTCTCGCGGTCGCTCGCCTCGCCATGTGTATATCGAGGAGAGATCGCCGCGATCTCCTATTCATTTCACCTGCACTTCGTCATTCCCGTATGGACCGGTATGTCGTCGATCAGCGCGCAGCGCTGGAACGGACGAAACTGAGGCAGGGGGTAATGTCCGGGTAGAGGGCGGCCTCTACGGCCGGCATGCGGAACCCGAACACATAGTTCGATCCAATAGCCGGCCCTGACTTTCAGTTCCACACTACGCGCCGATGAATTGAACCGGAAGAGTCCGGCCGCGTTGTTGGGAAATCGAAACGTAATCCTTGGAGGAAGAAATGGCCGCTACTCAAACAACTCGCGGGCGCAGCCAGGACCGCGCAAAGGTCGCTGGCGGGCAGAATCATGAGGTGAAATACGAGGCGGGCAAGAGTGGGGCAAGCAAAGCCGACGTCAAATCGGCCGTGAAATCGGTCGGCAACAGTCGCAAGAAGGTCAAGGACAAACTCGGAAAGAAATGAGCCACGACAAATGGTTCGGATTGCCACCTTCAATGTGAACGGTGTCAATGGACGGCTGCCCGTGCTCCTCAAGTGGCTCTCGGCCACCAACTACGACATCGTCTGCCTCCAGGAACTAAAAACGTCCGACGAGAAATTTCCGATCGAGGCCATCCGCGAGGCGGGGTACGGCGCCATCTGGCATGGCCAGAAATCCTACAACGGAGTGGCCATTGTAACTCGAGGGATGGACCCGGTTGAACGCCGGCGCGGCTTGCCTGGCGATCCTGATGACACTCACAGCCGCTACATCGAAGCCCAGGTGGACCGGCTCGTTGTCGGCTGTCTCTACGTGCCCAATGGGAATCCAGCGCCTGGTCCCAAGTTCGACTACAAGCTGCGCTGGTTCGACCGCTTGATCAGCCACGGCCAGGACTTGCTCAAAGCGGGAGCGCCGACAGTGCTGTGTGGAGACTACAACGTCGTTCCAACTCCGATTGACGCCGTGGTGCCGCGACGATGGCTCGGCGATGCGGTTTTCTTCCCCGAGAGCCGGCAAGCCTATGCCGAGATGCTTGAGGATGGCTGGATCGATGCGGTCCGGCGCATCCGCCCGGAGAAGGGGGTCTATACTTATTGGAATCACTCCTATGGCGGCGGCTACGACAAGAGTTCTGGCCTGCGAATGGACCATCTGCTCGTCAGTCCATCGTTGTCGCCCAGGCTTCGCGATGCCGGCGTGGATGTTGGGACGCGAGGGTGGGAAAAGCCCAGCGATCATGCGCCGGCTTGGATAGAGCTCGACTAGTCGATTTTGACGGGGCCAAGTTCAGATGTCAGCAGGTTCACGCCTTTGTCCGAAACTTGTCGCATATTTCGGACATGTCCTTGGTTGAGCCTGACAGCAATTTCCGTACGCGCGTGCTTGCACGGATCGAGTCCAAACCCGACGAGGTATGGACCCGCCGACTTTGCAGACTTCGGTGGAGGCATCGAGAAGAGCCTCAACGGTGGCAAACAGGGTCACACTCGACCTCGCCGTCTTTCCAACCCACGCGCCGCCTTTCGTGCGACCCTGAGGTCATCGAGAGTTGGCTGCCACCAAAGCGCGTCACCAATCTCCGTCTTGGTTCGCGAGGGCCAGGTCTTGATGAGCTCATCGAAGGCGGCGGGACGCCACCGACCCCAGACATAGTCATGGTGGTCTGGAAAGTCGGCGTACTGGGTACCAAGAATGTCGCCATCGACGGGCTCGCCATCGCACCCGATGAAGACGATGACACCGTAGCCCCGTGTCATTACCGGCCGGCCAAGCGGCGGAAGATCGTTTGGATCCAGCGGATAGCGCCTGCGGCGGCGTTCCGTGGCATGGGCGCGAGACGCCAGTTCTTGCGGAGACCCCTGCCTCTGCGCCGCGCGCTGTTTTCGCGCTTCGGGCTCGTTGCGAAGAGCGGCAGCCTCAATTTCCGCCCAGCGTCGATGCAGTTGTTCATAGGAGCGATATGGCACTTTCCAAGCGTGCCTGTCGGGATCCCAGGACGCAAACGGCACGTCGCGCATCACCTTCACCACCGAGCGAGAATATGGTGTTTGCACCTCCAGCCGATCCTGGTGCACGAACAGGTACTTGGAAACGATAGGATCGAAGGCGTAGGCGTCGCGTCCTCTGCTGTCAGCATGCACGCTCGATCCGGCGAGTTCTTGCTCCATCCAACGATTGACGCGCCGAGCTGCGGTCTTTCCCGGGACAAACCAGGCCTTGAGTTGATCGCTCCAGCGGGCCCGGGGAAAACTCTTCCGGAAGCGTTCGACGGTGGTCCGATCAAAGGGGAAGGACGCCGGCACGCCCGTTGAGACATTGTCATTCGAACCTGATCCATCCGTTCTCTTCATGATCATGGAGCCTTCACCGCATCTCTGACAGGAGAACGCTTTACGAAGGCGCAAGTGCCCTTCGCGCCGATGTCGGCAAGAACTCCCAGATTGCAGGAGGCGAACGTACCTTTGCTTACTTCGCTAGGGCCTGGGCGATAGCGCGATCGGCGATCCAGCGCGCAATGCAACAGGATCTGCGCTTTTCGTCCGGAAGCCCGAGAGGCCGATCAAGCTGGATTTGCACCAGCTTTCTTAATTCGAGACCGAAATCGAAATTCAACAGTGCCAATTATGTGGACCTTCTCGAGCACAGACACCTGACCGTTTCCATTCATCGCCCAAGGCCAGTTTATCGCTGGAAAGCCAAAGTGCGGGAATTCAGGAGAAATGGCCGCTGGATGCGTTTTTTCTGAAGGGGGTTGTCGAGGGGAGATACCCATGGCTGCACCAGTCTGTCGGCGCTGCCAAATTTGCAGATCGCATCCAGGACCTTTCCAACGACATTCCGGAGCTATGTGACATTATGGAGGCGTTGCTTGCCGCCCGACAGAAACTTCGCGAGCAGTTCACGGTGCTGCATGAAAGGTTGTTGTCGATCGTGAAGGATGACACGGTTCTGCAGGCGGTTGATGACCGTGCCTGGTATCGGCCCTGTCGTTGCGCTGGCTTTCAATGCCACGGTCGACGTTCCTGCACGCTTCAAGAACTCGAAAGCCGTAGGTCCGGCTCTCGGGTTGACGCCGCGGTTGCATCAATCAGGCGAGGACAATCGCGTCGGACGTGTTTCCCTGTGCGGTGACGCCATGATGCGGACGCTGCTTTATGAAGCCGCGCAAGTCTTGCTGACGGTGGTGAAAAAGTGGTCATGGCTGAAAACTTGGGGATGAACATCGCCAAACGTCGAGGCCGGCAAAGGGCGACCGTTGCCCTTGCTCGCAGAATGGCTGTCATCATGCACAGAATATGGTCCGACGGCGGTGAGTTCCGCTGGGCGCGAGAGGAAGCGACGGGGGTGATATAGCCGGGTCCACCAAACGAAAGGGAGAAGATCCGATAACGGGATCCGCCAAGGGCGGATACATGTCCTTCGCGGGACGGAGGATGAAGAGAGGACGTGCCGGGACTCGTTTCCACCGCGGCAACGTGGTGAGAACGCTGTTTAGATTGTCCCCTTCATTCCAACTGATCCCATGCTGGGAGGGCCAAAGCGCCGATCCCGAAGAGAAGCAGGGCCTCGCGAAAGACATCAAATGCCCATGGTAGAGGAAGCTTGAAAGCGATTGACTTCAACACACCGAATAGAGAAGTCCCGGCATTTGCTGGAGCGGATTGAGAGTGAAGCGCTCGGGCTGGGAAGCTCATGCCTTGCAGATGAACTCGTAGGGGGTGAGACTTTGAGGGTTTCGAGTCTGCGACCGAAATTGTAGGCCGCGACCAAATCGGCAAGATGCCGACGCAGTTGGGCGTGATCGTGGTTCTGGGATGCCGCACCGAGCCGCAGCGTGTATGAGAGGCGCTCAACATCGCGTCGGCCGCGCCGCGCTTGGCGGTTTGTGTCTTCTGAGCGGGGAGCGGCTTTCGCTTGGGACGAAGGCAGCGTGATGCTGATCATCGCCGCCGCGCTTCGGTCGCCGATGACGCATGATCATCAGCAGCACCAGCATCGCCACGATGATCATCATGATCGGCATGCCAATGACCATCGCCGCGGTCGGTTGGTCCGTGTGGGGTACATTGGCGCTCGGCTACGCGCCGCCGATCACCATGACTTTGGGCTGGCTGGCCAATGCGAATGCAGCGAATGAGCGCTGCACCCGTTCTAAATCGAGGCCGTCGGCAATGATGACCAGCCGCGATGTGCGGTCTTGGCTCGGCCACGCCTCCATATGTACAGGAGGATGAACGAGATGCTGCACACCGTGGACCGCGACCGGGCGGTCTTCACCTGCGATGTTCAGGATGCCCTTCACCCGAAGGACACGCTCTCCATGTCTGTTGAGCAGCATGGTGAGCCATAAGCCGAACGCGGTCCAATCGACTTGCTCGTCCCAGACCAGGACGCAGGATGCGATCGCCGCTTGATGCGCCTGTCCGTCGGCAGTCGCCAACACGGCAGCCTCCTCGCAGAAGAAGCCTGACTGCGATTGCAGCTGGCTTGCACGGGCTACAGTCTCCTGCTCGAACAGATCTCGTGCGCAGAACCCGGAGCGGACATTCAGTATCGGGGCATCCGGATTGATGCGCTCCAGCCGATCTGCAAGTCGCCCGATTTTGGCGTCGTCAGCGAGATCGGTCTTGGTCATGACCAGCCTGTCGGCAATGGCCACCTGACGATTGGATTCGATATATCGGTCGAGGTTGGCAATCCCGTTCATGACGTCGACGGTGGTCACCACATTTCCCACGATGAAATGGTGCTTCAGCATCGGATCGGATTTTAGCGTCGAAAGAATCGGAAATGGGTCAGCCAGCCCCGTACTTTCGACCACTACCTGCCGGAACGGGGATATCTGGCCTCGCTCCCGCTTCGAATATAGATCGCGGATCGCGTCGGCCAGTTCACCGCGCACGGTGCAGCACACGCAGCCGGACTGAAGCAGTACCATGGTTTCGTCAATTCGTTCCACCAAGTGGTGGTCGAGCCCAACCTGGCCGAATTCATTGATGAGCACGGCCGCGTCCGATAGATCAGGGTCATCAAGCAACCGTTTCAGAAGCGTCGTTTTGCCCGAGCCGAGAAAACCTGTCAGCAGGTGGACCGGGGTGAAAGGCGGTAGTTCAGCCATCGCGACCGGCTTCGAAGCTTGCGATGACATCGGCCTCCAACGGATCGCAAGTCCTGCCCGAAAGACGCTCCGCAGCCTGCCATAGGTGTCCGAGATCGTTGATGATCTCGGTCTTGCCCGTTCGCGTTGAAATGACAAAGGCCGTCCCCTGCCAGTCCGCCAGCCGCATGCCGAAGGAGGCCAGGATGAGATTAGCTATCCTGACGCGATTGGCGCGCTCACGGCGCCGGTCAACGTTTTCGACGTTGCGCGTGTAAACGCCGGGCCGGGCCACGGCATCGGTCCAATGTTCGTTGCTGCCTAGAACGCCGCATAGCGAGCACATGATCTGCTCCTTGGATGACCGTCTTCGGAGACCGTTTGACCCCGACAGGGCCTTACAGTTCCTCTGTAGGTGGTTGCCCTGCCTGGCGATGCCAAGTCCCCCCTGCCTGGTCTACCGCAGGCTTCGACCAGAAGAAGAACGCGGTCTCGGAAATGCCGAGGCCGCGTTCTTCTGTCGAGGAACTCAAGGGGCCGGGATCGGCTTAACCTTGTTTGGCTCCAGCCAGCCCTTGGTCGGCTCACATTTTCCGCAGTTGATGCCGGGCAAATTGTCGGCGTAGGTCACGTCGGGCAGATCCTTGATGGTTGCGCCCGGCGTGGGCGTACCATCTTGCACCGACTTCAAGCTGAGTTCGGGCAGCAGATCGCCGTTCAGCGAGGTGTCGATGAAGAGCGGTGGCACCTTGTCGGCAGGGAAAGTGTTGCAGCCGTCAACGAAGGTCTCACCCTGGCAGAGCTTCACATCCTGCGGCTCAACCCATGGCAGCGGATATTCGATGTTGTTAGCGGTTAGCTTCTTCTTGCCGGTCACGACTTCCATCATGAGCTTGAAGGCGTAGCCGCCAACGGCCGGACCCGCGCTCGAGGAGACGCCTTTCAGGCCCTTGGCCTGCATTGCCGGATCCGCCATCGCGAGACGATAGCCGTTGTTGGACTGGCCGGCAATCACGACCAGCTTGTCGGGACGACTGTTGATGACGGCTTGCAAAGAGCCAAAGGTGCCGTCAACCGTCCAGATACCGTCGACGTTGGGGTGCGCGGCTAGGATCTTGGCAACCTCCTCCTGCGAGGTCGCGTCGTTCCAGTTGCCATAGAAATCGCCGACGATCTTGATGTCGGGATATTTCTTGAACACGCCATAGGCCTGTTCGTCATAGGTCTTGGTCACGGTCGTGCCGGCGACGCCGTGGTTGAAGATCAGCTCTCCCTTGCCGCCCATCTGGTTCACCATCCACTGCGCCGTATTGGCGCCGTAACGGGCGGTGATGTTGGAGACGTTGTGCGCGCAGGACTCCGTAACCGTACTGTCGTATGTGAACACCACGACGCCTTGATCGCAGGCTTGCTTGATGGTGCGGTTGAGCGCAGTCGGCGAGAGCGGATACAGAAGAATGGCGTTGGCGCCTGCCGCGATCATGCTCTGGAGGTCAGATATCTGCTTCTGCACGTCGGTGCCGGAGATAATGGTCTTGAACTCTACCTGGTTGTCGTAAGGCGGGGTCGAAGCCAGTGCCTTGATGCCGTTGGCGGCGCTCGCCTGCCAGGTGTTGCCGCTGTAGCTCATGTTCAGGAACACCTTGTAGGTATCCTGGGCATTCGCGCTGGATGTCCCCAGACCAAGCAACGTGGCGGCGATGGCCGCCCGGCCGTAAGTCAGTCTACGCGAAGCGTTCTTCATGTTCTTTCTCCCATTTGAAGCGACCGCCGACTAACGGCTTCGCAGATTGAGCCGCCCACGCTGGAGCAGCAAAGCGATGATGATGATCCCGCCCTGCACCAGGTCGCGGAATCCCTGCGAGAGGCTGAGCGTGGTGATGACGGTGGACAACGTGCTGAGGAAGAGCGCGCCGGCAAGAGTTCCGAGATAGATGCCGGAGCCACCGGTGACCCGTGCGCCGCCGATGACGACGGCGGCGATGGAGGGCATCAGCAGCGCATCGCCCATGTCAAGCGTCGCGCTCGAGGAATAGCCGGCCAAGAGGATGCCGGTCATTCCGGCACAAAGGCCGCTGATGGCATAGACTGCGATGGTGAGCGCGGCGATCGGCAGGCCCAGCACGTTGGCCGCGCCAGGGCTGCTGCCAATGGCGTAGAGCTTGCGGCCTTCCGCGCTCTTGTTCTGGAACAGCCAGGCGAACACCGCAAAGACGATTATGAAATAGACGGGGTAGGGTACCCCCAGCCAGCGGGAGCTCATGAACTGCTGGATCGCAGGAGCGACCGATTGTTGCGAATTGCCCGCGGTGAAACCCAGCGCCACCCCGAAGAATGTGATGCCGGACGCCAGCGTCACGATGAAGGGCGGGATCTTGGCAATCGCCACACCGATGCCGTTGATGAGACCGATGCCAAGACAGCACAAGAGGGTAAGCGGAATGGCGTACAGCAGCGCGTCGTTGCTGCCGCGCGTAAGTTCCGCGATCATCATGCCGCCGACACCGATGACCACGCCCAGTGACAAGTCGATGCCGCCCAGAAGGATCACCAGCCCCTGCCCGAACGAAGCGACCACCAGGAAGATGGCGGTAACCAGTATGGCGGTGAGCTGGTCGAACGAACCGAAATTGGGACTGGCGATCTTCGTGCCGATGACCAGCAGCGCCGTGGCGGCGAACACGGTGATCGGCGGCACAAGGTCCGATGAGACAAGTGCGCGGCGCGCGCTCTGCGCGCCGTGCTCGGACGTCTGTGCCGGGGTCGTAATGTCCTTGTCGGTCATCAGGCTTCCCTTCTCGCGGAACGGCGCGCCAAATAGACGGAGGCTTGGCCGAAAAGGATTGCCAAGATCATGATAAGTCCGTTGAAGATGTTGGTGTAAAAGTCAGCCACGCCGAGCGCGAACAGCATCTTTTGCAACACCGTCAAAATACCTGCACCGGCCAGCGTGCCGACCACCCCGCCGCGACCGCCGAACAGGGACGTGCCGCCGATCGCGACCGCCGCGAACATGAACAGCAAGAAGGAATCGCTGATGCGTGGATCGCCCGAACCGATCTCGGCGCTGAAAACGAAGCCGGCCATGGCATAGAACAGGCCGGCGGCCACGAAAGCGAATAGCCTGGTGGCGCGGATATTGAGCCCCGAGAGCCGCGCGGCCGTCTGATCCGTGCCGACCGCGTACATTGCTATGCCCATGCGCGAATGCTTGAGCAGAAACCAGAAGACGAGCACCAGCACCAACAGGATCGCCGGCACGGGAATGCGTAGAATGTCGCCGGTGATGCCATAAGCGATGGATTCCACCACCTCGCCGCCAGGTGCCGGAAGGATGAGGAGCGCGATGCCTTGGCATGCGATCAGAGAACCGAGCGTCACGGCGAGCGACTGCAGTCCAAAATAGGCGACCAGTATGCCGTTGAGACCACCGACCACGAGGCCGACCAACAGAACCAGGCCGAAGCTGCCAAGGGCGCCCGCATCGCCGCCACTCACCGTCGCCACCACCACATTCGCGATGGCGATCACACCGGGGCCCGAAAGGTCCAGCTCGCCGCATACCACGACGAGCGTCAGTCCCGTTGCGGCGAGGGCGAGTACGATGGCGTTGTTGAGGAGGTTACCGATGCCGAACAGCGAGAGTGCCGAAGGCTCGTGGGCGGCATAGACGGCGAACATGACGATAAGCAGGCCGATGGCGGCGACCGCTCCGTTGCCTAGAATTGTCAAGCGGCCGCGAGGCGTATCGGATGCCATCGTTACGCCCCTTGGGCGGCAGGCCGCCGCGACCCGTCGCGATAACCGGATGCCAGCGACAGCATACGGTCCTGTGAGAGATGGTCGCGGCCCAGCTCGCCGGCAATCGAATTGCGGTAGAGAACGAGGCAGCGATCACAGAGCTGAACGAGTTCGTCCAGTTCAGTCGAATAGAACAGGATCGAGCCGCCATCGCGCACGAACGCGCGCATCATGGCGTATATGTTGCGCTTGGCGCCGACATCGACACCGCGCGTGGGATCGAACAACAGCAGGCACCGCGCGCCCGTTATCAGCGCCCGCGCCAGCACCGCCTTCTGCTGGTTGCCGCCCGAAAGCGCGCCGACGTTGAGGGGCAGGAGCTGCTTCGAAAGGTTCACTGCCGGGGTTACCTGCTCCACCAGCCGCAGCTCGGAAGATCTGTTTACGAGCTTGAATGGGCTCACCTTGTCTATCACCGGCAGCGAGATATTCGCCTGCGTGGTGAGATCGTGAAACAGTCCTTCGGACTTTCGTTCCTCCGGCACCAGCACCATGCCGAGCCTACGCGCCGCGCGAGGCGAGCCGACCGAAGTCGCCTTGCCTGCGATCGAGATCGTGCCCTCTCGCAGCGTCGACAAGCCCACCAGCGACTTGAAGAGACTGGACTGCCCGTGACCCTCCAGACCCGCCACACCAAGAATCTCGCCGGGAGCCAGCGAGAAGCTGATATCATTGACGCCAGGGCCGATCAGGTGACCGACCTCCAGCGCCGGCGTGGCGCCGACGCGAACCGCCGACGGCGCCTTCTCCGCGGATTCAACCACGGAGCGACCGGCCATACTGCTGAATATCGCTTCGTCGCTCATGGATTCAACATCGCTTTCCAGCACCTTGCGGCCGTTACGCAGGATAACGCAGCGCTGGCACAAGCGGCGGATCTCGTCGAGCTTGTGGCTTATGTAGAGCACTGACGTGCCGCCACGAACAGCGGCATCGACCAGCTTGAAAAGCCATTCACGGTCGGAGAGCGCGGCGGTCGCTTCGTCGAGCACCAGCACGGCCGGGCGGTGCCGCAGCGCACGCACGATCTCGACCTTCTGGCGCATGCCGAGCGGCAGATCCTCGACCAGCCGCCGGGGCGCGATATCCGCCACGTCATGGGCTTGAAGAATCTCAGCCGCCTCACGCTCGATGTTGCGCGCCGACACCAGACCAAGGCGGTTGAGTGCCGGGCGCGGCAGGAACAGGTTCGCGGCCACTGACAATGTCGGAATCAGGCTGAGTTCCTGGAAGGCGGTTGCTATGCCGGCCAAGCGGGCGTCCACAATGCCCTGCGGCTTGAAAGGAGCGCCGCGCAATTCGATGGAGCCGGTATCAGGTGTGACGACGCCACTCAGTATCTTCACGAGTGTCGACTTGCCGGCGCCATTTTCGCCGAGCAGACCGCACACTTCGCCGGAGCGCATTTCAAACGAAATATCCTCAAGCGCAATCGTGGCACCGTAGCGCTTGGACACGGATCGGAAATCAAGGACGTTGTGCGTTCTATCCTTCATTCCACCTCTTCCCAGTCTTCCCTATTTGGTCAGACCAAGATTGGAGCTAGCACGCCTTACCCGCCATGACAATTAAGAAAACTTGCAAGAAAGCTTGAATTTTCAGCACATTTGGTCTGACCGGAAATGGGTGGTCGAAAAGCAATGCGAAGGGCACCAAATCCACCATCAATTCTGCTGTTTCCAGCAGAATTGACGGGAGCTGCCATCGGCGAGATGACACAGAAAGTATAATCAATCCGATCTATCGGGTCTGACCACTCAAGCGAACCGGGCCGGAGACCGCGCGGCGATCCCGGCATAGTACGCCGAAGCCGCTCAGGATTTGGGACGTGCCTTGCCGCTGCGCGGGAAGCGCTTGCCGAAATCGGCCGCGATCTCTTCCATCTTGACGAACTTCACGCCCTCGAAGCCCTTCATATAGTCATGGAGCCGTTCGTGCATCTTCAGCACATGCGGCTTGCCCGACACGTCGGGATGGATCGTCAGCGGGAACACGGCATAGTCGTAGTTCTCGTAGACCCAGTCGAACTGGTCGCGCCACATCTGCTCGATATCGCGCGGGTTGACGAAGCCGTGACTGTTGGGCGAGGCCTTGATGAACATCATCGGCGGCAGGTCATCGAGATACCAGGATGCCGGTATCTCGATGAGATCGGTCTCCTCGCCTTGCGAATACGGCTTCATCCAGCTGGATGGATGCTTGGAATAATCGATCTTCGTCCACTGGTCGCCGACCGTCACATAGTAGGGGTGATGGTCGTTATGCATCAGCGAGTGGTCGTAGAGCAGCCCCTTCTGCTTCAAAAGCTCATTTGTTTTCGAGCCGAACTCCCACCAGGGAGCGACATAGCCGCGAGGCGCCTTGCCGCAAAGCTTGGTGATCAGGTCGACGCACTTGTTGAAGATGGCCTCTTCCTGCTCGGGCGACATGGCGATCGGGTTCTCGTGGCTGTAGCCATGCATGCCGATCTCGTGGCCAGCGTCCGCCACTTCCTTCATTTCGTCCCAAAAGCTCTCGATGGAATGACCGGGGATGAACCATGTCGTCTTGATCCCCCACTTTTCGAACATCCGAAGCAGCCGGAGGCTGCCGACCTTGCCTGCGAAGGCGCCGCGAGAGATGTCGCAAGGGCTGTCCTCACCGCCGTAGGAACCCAACCAGCCGGCGACAGCGTCAACGTCCACTCCGTAGGATACAAACATTTCTTTCGGCATCTCTCTTCCTTTCGTTGTTCATGTCCCCGGCCGAAGGGCGTCTAGGGTAGTTGCGAGGGTGGAAGACCGGCCCGGCTTCCCGCCATGCTGATATGTTTGCGCATGTAGTAGTTGGCGCCATCGGGATCGCCCATGGCAATCGCCTCCAGGATGCGATCATGCTCCTGCACCGCGAACAGCAGATTGCCCCGCCGCTCGGTGGGCAGGCGCTGGCTCTCCAGCAGCACGCTCGCGAATGTCTGGTGCATGTCCACCAGCAGCTTGTTGCGCGAGATGCGCATGATGAGGTTGTGGAAATCGAAGTCCGTCTGCGCGTAGGAATTGAGGTCCTTTTCGCGCGCCGCGTTGCGAAAGGCGATCGTGCATTCCTTCAGGTCGGCGATCTCCTGATCGGTATGGGTCAGCGCCGCGAGCTCGGCGGCGTAGGATTCGACGATGTAGCGGAACTGATAGACCTCGCTCAGCGAATAACGCGCCGCGAAGCGCCAGGACGGAGTTGCCGGTGCGCCGGAAGGGTCGGCACAAACGAAGCCCCGCCCTCCCTCGCGCGCAACGATCTCGCCGATGGTGGCGAGGATCGACAGAGCCTCGCGCAGCGTGGCGCGGCTCACATTGAGGTCGCGGGCCAGGTCGCGCTGCGGCGGCAATGTATCGCCTGGTCGCAACCTGCCGTCGCGGATCATCGACTGCAAGGCGGCCACCGTTGCCTGGGCCACACCGCCGCTGGCTTCCCGGCGCTCGCGCCGCAGGTCGGGCGGCTGTAAGGCCGCCGTCTTTCCATCATCACTAAGATTGCGTTTCATCATGGCTAGGCCCCAGCGTCAGCAGGAATTGTCGCCACATAGCTAGAACAAGATACATTTGGATGGAACCATTCAGCCCGCGGTTGATCAGAGCATGACATCGCCGCCGTTCGGATTCATGGTCGCGCCGATGTAGTAAGCGCCCTCCTCCGACGCCAGCAGCACGGCGGTGGGAGCGATTTCGTCGACATGGCCGGCGCGGCCGATCGGCAGTTCGCCGAGCTTGCGCTTCTTCCATTCCTCCGGCAGCGCCTTGAATAGCTCCGTTTCGATCGGGCCGGGACAGATGGCATTCACGGTGATGCCGTCGCGCGCCACCTCATAGGCGAGCGAGCGGGTGAAGCCGATGACACCGGCCTTGGCGGCCGCATAGTGCGCCATTTCCGGCGCGCCCTTGTGACCGAGCTGCGAGGCGATATTGATGATGCGGCCGAACTTGCGGGAAATCATCGGCTTCAGCACCGCGCGCGTGCAAAGAAAGACGCTGCGCAGGTTGACGGCCATCATCTGGTCCCACATGCCGGTGCTCATTTCGGCGACGACGGACGTCGTGTCGATGCCGGCATTGTTGACCAGTATGTCGATATGGCCGAGCGCCGCCTCCACCTTCTTGACGGCTGCCTCGACCTGCGCCTCGTCGCTGACGTCGGCCGCGACGGCGAAGGTCCTTGCACCGAAATCAGCAAGGGCGGAGATGCGCGCCTCGGCGGCCTCGAGTTTCAGGTCGAGAACGGCCACGTCGGCGCCCTCGCGCGCGAAGGCCGTGGCAATCGCGCCACCGATGCCGCGTGCGCCTCCCGTGACCAGTGCTTTCTTTCCAGCGAGACGTCCTGACATGCTTGGTTTCCCATTTCCTGGTTGATTGACTATCGTAGCGAAGACGCGAGACCACCGGGCGCCGGCCGGCCGAGGATGCGTTCGGCTTCCTTCATGAACACGTTGAAGGTGTCGGAGGCCGGCACCGAAGCGGCGACGTCCTTGTGGCGAAAGCAATGGACCGTGTGCCGTTCGCCGACCGTCTCAGCCGGCGGCATCTCACGGCGGCAGCGATCGATGACGAACGGGCAGCGCGATGCCAGGAAGCAGCCCTGGGGCAGATTGATCGGGCTCGGGATCTCGCCTTTGAGGCTGACGCTGCTTTCGATCTTGAGATGCGGATGCGGCAGCATGACCGACGACAGCAAACCACTGGAATAGGGATGTTGCGGGCGATTGAAGACCGTTTCGGCGCTGCCCTGCTCAACGATCATGCCGAGATACATCACCGCGACGCGGTGGCTGATGAAGCGCACCGTGGAGAGGTCGTGGGAGATGAACAGATAGGCGGTGTTGCGTTCGCTCTGGATGCGCCGCAGCAAATCGATGATCTCGGCGCGGGCGGTCGGGTCGAGCGCCGAGGTCGGTTCGTCGAGGACGACGAGTTCGGGCTCCGTGACCATGGCGCGCGCTATGCCGACACGCTGCTGTTGCCCGGAAGGCAGCTCGGAAGGATAGGCGTCGAGCAAGTCGGTATCCAGCCGCACCAGGCGCAAGGCGTCGGCCGTGCGGCGGCGCCTCGTTTCGCGGTCGAGCTTTAGCGGCAGGAGCGGCTCGCAGATCGTGTCGCCGATCTTCATGCGCGGGTCGAGCGACTCGTTCGGTTCCTGGAATACAAGCTGAATCTTGCCAGCCAGCTTGCTCTTGTGTTGATGGCGCTGCGCCAGGTCGGTGCCGCGGAAGCGAATGTTTCCGGCGGTCGGCTCGATCAGGCCGACGATGCAGCGGCCGACCGTGGTCTTGCCTGAGCCACTCTCGCCCACGAGCCCCAGTGTCTCACCCGGCTCGATGGTCAGGCTGACGCCGTTGATCGCCTGTACCACCTGCTTGGAGCCGGCAATGGGGAAGCGCTTGTAGAGGTTGTCGATGGTCAGGACGGCGTTCATGCGTGCCTCACGGGGAAATGGCAGCGGACGAAGTGGCCCGGACCGATCTCGGCGAAAGGTGGCCGCTGTGCGCGGCAAACCGGCTGAGAGATGGGACAGCGGTTGGCATACTGGCAGCCGGTGGGCGGTTCGCGCCGCCGGCCAGTGTCCGGCACGCTCCAGCTGTCGCGCAGCCTGGGGCTATGGGAGAAGGCTGCAAGCAGCATCAATGTGTAGGGATGCGCGGGCGCGAGGAAGAGAGCCTCGCGCGGCGCGATTTCGACGATTTCGCCCGAGAACAGCACAGCGATGCGATTGCAGAAATGCGCGGTGATGCCGACGTCGCGGGTGATGAACAGCATGGCGCTGCCATGCTCCGAGGCAAGCTTGGTCAGCAGGGCCAGGATCTGCGCCTGCACCGTGACGTCGAGTCCGCTGGTGGCGTCATCCGAGATGATAAAGGCCGGGCTGCAGATCAGCGCCATGGCGATGACGACGCGCTGCGCCATGCCGCCGGACAGTTCGTGAGGATAGGCATCCATGCGCCGTTCCGGGTCCGGTATCTGCACGTCGTGCAGGATCTTCAACGCCATGCGCCGCGCCTCCTTGCCGCCGACGCCGAGATGGATCCTCGCCATCGCGGCGATCTGGTCGCCGACCTTGAGCAGCGGATTGAGCTCAGCGCGGGGATTCGGCACCACGACCGAGAGACGGCGGCCGCGAAGACGGCGGAGTTCGGATTCGGACAGGCTGAGGATCTGGCGGCCCTCGAAGTGGACTTCGCCGCCGGCGATGCGGCCCGGCGATGGCGGCAGCCCGAGGATGGAGCGGGCGAGCGTCGTCTTGCCCGCGCCACTCTCACCGACCAGGCCAACGATCTCGCCAGGCTGTACTGCAAGGTCGATGCCCTTCAGCACCGCCTTCGGTTCGGCGCTTCCGGACGGGAACGTCACGCGCAAGTTCCTGATGTCGATCAACGGCGGCTTGTCGCCGCCGGACGCGTTGCGCGTTTTGCTTATGATTTCTGCTGCGCCCAATGACATTCTCACATTAATTGCTGATCCGCGGGTCGAGCAGGAAATAGATGAGGTCGACCGCGATGTAGACGATGAGGGAGAAGATGGCGGAGAAGAGCACAAAGCCCAGAACCGGATAGATGTCCGAATTCAGCACACCTTGCACCGCGTATTGCCCCGCCCCTCCCCACGAGAACACGATCTCGACGAGCACCGCACCGCCGATCAGGAAGCCGTAGAGCACGCTGATAATGGTGACGATCGATGGCAACGCATTGCGCAGCGCATGGCGCACGACAAGGTTCTGCGGCACCCCGCACAAAACTTCAAAGCGGCTGAAATCGGAGTCCAGCATCTTCTCCATCGTCGCCTGCGTCATCTTGAGGATGGGACCGGCATTCAGGAGCCCGAGCGTCATCACCGGCAGGACCAGATGCGCGCAGGCAGACCAGAAGGCCTGCAGGTCGCCGGCGAGAAGCGCGTCGATGGTGAGGGCTCCGGTGACCGGCGCCGGCGGTATGACGATCATGTCGATACGGCCGAGAGGCGCAGGCGCCCAGCCGAGCACGGTATAGAAGATGAAGATCAGCACGAGGGCGAACCAGAAGTCCGGTAGCGCACCGGCACTCAAGCCATAGAGATCGGACAGGCGCGCGATCCAGCCGTTTGGCTTGCGCGCCGCATAGACGCCCAGCGTTACCCCAACGATGATAGCCAGGAGCAGCGAAAGCGTGACGAGTTCGAGGGTCGCCGGGAAGCGCTGAAGCAGATCCTCGAGCACCGGCCGCGTTGTCTGCCAGGAGGTTCCCAGGTCGCCATGCAAGAGATTGCGCACATAGATCAGGAACTGCATGTAGAGAGGCTGGTCGAGCCCGAGCTGCTGGCGCAGTGAGGCGATGGCCGAAGGCGTCGCCGTGGGCCCGAGCATCAGCACAGCGGGGTCACCCGGAATGCTCTTCACCAGCAGGAAGCTCACGAGCACAATGCCCAGCAACTGCGGGATCACGAAAATCAGGCGCTTGGCGAGATAGGCCAGGATGCGCATCAGGCGCCCTCCGCCGGCCGGTCGACCCGGCGGCGATGCTCGCGTGCATCGCTCAGCAGCTGCCGGCGCTTGGACGGATCGGCCAGGACCTCGATGGACGCGCCGACCAACGAGAAGCCGAATACGGTGATCGCGAGCATCGCGCCGGGGAACATGGACGGCCACCACTGGCCGGTCACCACGTTTTGAAAGCCCATGGCGATCATGCTGCCCCATTCAGGTGTCGGCGCGCGCACGCCGGCACCAACGAAGGACAGCGCCGAGGTCAGCAGGATGCCCCAGCCGACATTGACCGATAGCTGCGCCAGCACCGGCGCCATCGCATTGGGAATGATGTGGCGCCGAATGGTCTGCATGTCCGACAGGCCATTGACCTGCGAAGCCTCGACATAGCGCATGGAGCGGATGCTGAGCACCTGCGAGCGCATGAGACGCAAGTAGATCGGCGCATTGACGAAGGCTATGGCCAGAACCACCGTCTGGATGCTCTGACCGAGGCTGGCAACCAGGGCGATGGCGAAGACGAAAATGGGAAATGCCTGCAGCACGTCGGCCGCGCGCATGACGGCGAAGGATAGCCACACGCGAATGCCGCGCCCGCTGCTGTAGAAACCAACAACAGCACCGATCGAGCCGCCAATCAGCGCCGACAGGAGCGTGCCCAGTATCGCGATCGTCAGGTCGATGCGGGGCGCGTAGATGGAACGACTGAAAATATCCATGCCGACATTGTCGGTGCCAAAGAGATGGGTGGCATCCGGCGGCTGCAGGAAGCTGGCCGAATCCGCCTCGGTCGGCGAATAGGGTGCAATGGCCGGCGCGAAGATCGCCAGCAGGGTGATCGCGATGACGATCAGATAGCCGATCGCAAATCTCGGCCGGATGACCGCCAGCCTCAGGAGAAGGCTAAGCTTCGAAGACATCTAAGATCTTTCCGATACACTAACTTGTCCCCGGAGGCGGCAGCCTCCAGGGACAAGACCTCATCAGCCGCGGCTGAAATCCTGGAACCGAAGATTATTGGACGTGTAGTAAGTGTAACCCTTGAGGTTCGCCTTACGCGCCAGCGTGTATTTCGGATAAGCAATGAAGCCCCAGGGCGCTTCGTCCATCAACGTCTTCTGCACCTCCGAGTATTTCTGCTTACGCACATTGTCATCAAGCGTGGCAAGACCGTCCTTGATCATCTGATCGACGCTCTTGTTGTCATAATTGGAATAGTTCACGTAGCTTTCGGAGTTGAAGTAGAGGTAGGTCGAGTAGCCCGGATCCGGCGTCCACGGCGAATCCAGATAGAAGATCATCGGCTTGGCGCGCTTGGTGACGTTCTCGTAAAACACGCCGGCCGGCAGCTTCTCCAACGTCAGCTCCACGCCGATCTGCTTTAGCGCGGTCTGGATCAGCAATGCGATCGGCTCCTGCGTCGGGTCGCCGGCGTTGTAGGACAAGGTGGTCGCCAGGTTCTTGGCGCCTGCCTTGTCAAGAAGCTCCTTGGCCTTGGCAAGATCATAGCCGTACGCGAAGAAGCTTTCATCCGCCATCGGGTAGATATAGGGCATCGGCGCCTTCTGCTCGTCGGCATAGCCGTAGTAGATGGTGCGGATGATCTCGTCGCGCGGGATAGCGAGGTTGATGGCACGGCGCACGTCGACATTATCGAATGGAGCGATCTTGGAGTTGAGCTCCAGCCAGATCATGTAGGACGAATTGACGGCATCCACCGCCACGTTCTGCTGCTTCTTCAGCGCCTCCAGTTCGCGCGGCTGCAGGAACTGTGCGATGTCGACCGCGCCGCCCTGCAGCAGCGAGAAACGACTGGCCGACTGCGGCACTTCGCGCATGATGACGCGCTTCATGAAGGGCTTTTCATCCCAGTAGTCTTCGCGCGCCTCGAACACGGCTTGTTGACCGCGCACGAGCTGGGCAAGGCGATATGGGCCAAAGCCAGCACTATCGTTCTTGAGGAAATTGACCGCCCACGGGTCGTCGGAGCCACCGGCTTCGGCGCATTTGGTGGCGTCGTAGATCGGGTTGGCGAGGTTACACTGCTGCTTGAGAAGCAATGGATTTGGCTGTTCGAGATTGAAGGAGACCGCATAGTCGCCTTCCACCTTGATCTGGTCAGGCGTCTTGAGACCGAGCACCGCGGTCTGGAACAGGCCTTGCCCCTTGAGGTTGAACTTGCGGTCCCAAGTCCATTTTACGTCCTTGGACGTGAACTTGTTGCCCCAGTTGGAGACGACACCCTCGCGTAGCTTGAAGGTCGCCTTGCGGCCATCGGGGGCCACTTCCCAGCTTTCCGCCAACCGGCCGCGCAAGGCGAGGTTGTTCGGCTTGTCGGTATGGACGCCGGTATCCTCCCGCAGCACGCCGGGTGCATTGGGATCATCCATCTTCTCATAGCCAAGCATGTACTCGTAGAGCGCACCGAGGGAATCGATGGAGCCCAGGCTGACGTCGAACTCGATGTCGAGGCCCTGGGGCGTCGCGGGCGCCGCGATCACCAGCGTACTGTTTGCGTCCTGCGCGAAGGCTTCCCCCAAGCGGCCGGTCGATGCAGCAAGTGCGGCACCGCCGAAGGCGGCAGTCGTTTTCAGGAACTGACGGCGCGTGGGCGCCAACCGAATTCTGGTAAAATCATCAACCATCTCTCGTTCCCCATTGGTTGCGCGAATACGCTTCGTTATCTTTCCGCTTTTGGACAGACCAAAGAGCGTAACTGACATTAATGGACAAATTGGCCTGACCGTCAATCACAAAAAATGCGAAAAATTCGTGCATTTCATGCACAAAAAAATAGCTTCTTGATTTCTTGGTCTGACCAAATTATTCAACGTCGGGTACGGCAGCGAGGAACCGAAATGCGAAAAATCTGTCTGATGACAACAGGAGGGACGATCGCATCCAAGCTGGAAGCCGAGAGCGGACATGTCACCGCAAGCGTCACAGGATCGGAGTTGCGCGCCATGCTGCACGATCCGCTCGATGGCATTGACATCGCCATCGACGAGTTCTGCAACGTCGGCAGCTATGCCATCGACCTCCCGCTCGGCTTTGCACTGGCCCAGCGGATTTCACACCACCTTCAAGGTGACTTCGATGGGGTCGTGGTGACCCACGGGACCGATACGATGGAGGAAAGCGCCTTTTTGGCTGATCTCCTTGTCGCGACTAACAAGCCGATAGTGTTCACCGGCGCACAGCACGCGGCCGATGAGGCGAACCCCGACGGCCCACGCAACCTCACGGATGCCATCCGGCTAGCCGCGTCCGAAACTGCGCGGGGCCTGGGCGCGATGATCTGCTTCGAGCAGGAATTCCATGCTGCGCGTGACGTGAGCAAGTCGCACAGTTCACGCACCGATACCTTCATCTCCTACGAGCACGGCAAGCTCGGGGAAGTGGACGGCGACCGCATCGTATTGCACCGCAAGCCGGTCCTGCGCCGCACCTACGACGCAAAAGGCATTGTCGCTGATGTCGATCTTATCAAGCTGGTCATGGGGATCGGTGACCGCTACATCCGCTTCGCCGCCCAGGATGGTGCCAAGGCCATCATTCTGGAGGGTTTCGGGCGGGGTAACGCGACGCCCGCCGTCACTGCCGCCGCGACGTCGCTTGTCGCCAATGGTACTCCCGTCATCATGACCAGTCGTTGCCAGCGCGGCCGGGTCAAGCCGATTTATGGCAATGGCGGCGGCAAGACACTCTCCGACGGGGGCGTGATCTTTGCCGGCGACTTGAGCGGCCAGAAAGCACGAGTGCTCGTGGCCGTCCTGCTCGGCATGGGCATCGAGGGCGAACGCCTGCGCCAGGAGATCGAATATTTCGGCGGCTGATGCCCGCTCTTCCACCGCCTGATTTCCGTAAGGCGGCCGTCCATCGCCGCCGTCCCATTCCTGCAGCCGAGGAACCATGATGTCAGCAAAGAAGCACAGGATCGCGGTCATTCCCGGTGACGGGATCGGCAAGGAGGTCGTCCCCGAGGGACTTCGTGTACTGGAAGTGGCGGCAAGGCGCTTCGGCATCGACCTACAGCTCGACCATTTCGACTTTGCGTCGTGCGATTACCATGCCAGGCATGGCCGCATGATGCCGGAGGACTGGAAGTCCCGGATCGGAAACCATGATGCCATCTTCTTCGGCGCGGTGGGCTGGCCGGCCATGGTTCCCGACCATATCTCGCTTTGGGGATCGCTGCTGCAGTTTCGCCGCGAGTTCGACCAATACGTCAACCTGCGCCCCGTCCGGTTGATGCCGGGCGTGCCCTCGCCGCTCGCCAACCGCAAGCCCGGCGATATTGATTTCTACGTCGTGCGCGAGAACACCGAGGGCGAATATTCATCTATCGGCGGCCGGATGTATCCGGGCACGGAGCGCGAGATCGTCATCCAGGAAACCGTGATGTCGCGCGTCGGCGTCGATCGCATCCTGCGTTATGCGTTCGATCTGGCGCAGAAGCGTCCGCGCAAGCACCTCACATCGGCCACCAAATCCAACGGCATCTCGATCACCATGCCGTATTGGGACGAGCGCGTCGAGGCGATGGCCGCCCAATACCCGGATGTCTCTTGGGACAAGTACCACATCGATATTCTGGCAGCCCATTTCGTGCTCAATCCGAACCGTTTCGACGTTGTGGTGGCATCGAACCTGTTCGGCGACATTCTCTCGGATCTCGGACCCGCCTGCACCGGCACGATCGGCATCGCCCCGTCGGCCAACATCAACCCGGAACGCCGCTTTCCGTCGCTATTCGAGCCGGTACACGGCTCGGCTCCGGACATCGCCGGGAAAGGCATCGCCAATCCGATCGGACAGATCTGGACGGCCGCCATGATGCTCGACCATCTTGGTCACGAGGAGGCTGGCCGCGCGATCGTGGAAGCCATCGAAGCCACGCTGAAGAGCGAAGCCACCCGCACCGGTGATCTCGGGGGCAAGGCCGATACCGTCACCTGCGGCAAGGCGGTGGCGGAGGCACTCGAAGGATAGGACCAAGCATGCGCATCGTCGACATCAGGGAAAAGACCGTCTCGATCGCCTCCCCCATCGCCAACGCCTATATCGACTTTTCGAAGATGACTTGCTCGGCCGTCGCCGTGATCACCGACGTGGTGCGTGATGGCAAGCCGGTGGTTGGCTACGGCTTCAACTCGAATGGCCGCTACGGGCAGGGCGCGCTGATGCGCGACCGTTTCCTCGCGCGCGTCCTCGAGGCCGATCCCGAAACACTGATCGACCATGAGAACGACAACCTTGACCCGTTCGCCATCTGGAAGACGCTGATGACCAACGAGAAGCCCGGAGGCCACGGCGAACGGTCCGTGGCGGTGGGCACCATCGACATGGCCGTCTGGGATGCCGTCGCCAAGGTCGCCGGCGTCCCGCTGTGGCGCCTGCTGGCGGACCGTTACCGGGCGGGCGTGGCGGACGAGAAAGTTTGGGTCTACGCGGCAGGCGGCTACTATTATCCCGGCAAGGATCACTCGAAGCTTCAGGCGGAGATGCGGGGCTATCTCGACCGCGGCTACAAGGTCGTGAAGATGAAGATCGGCGCGGCGCCCCTGGATGAGGATCTGCGCCGCATCGAGGCCGTGCTGGAGGTGGTCGGTGGGGGCCAGTATCTGGCTGTCGATGCCAACGGACGCTTCGACCTGAAGACCGCCGTCGCCTATGCCAAGGCGATGCAGCCATACGGCCTGTTCTGGTACGAGGAGGCCGGCGATCCGCTGGACTATGCGTTGCAGACGGAACTGGCGAACCACTACGGTGGGCCGATGGCGACAGGCGAGAACCTGTTCTCGCACCAGGATGCGCGCAACCTCTTGCGCTACGGCGGCATGCGGCCCGACCGCGACTATCTTCAGTTCGACTGTGCCCTCTCCTATGGCCTGGTGGAATACCTGCGCACGCTGGAGGTGATGAAGGCGCTTGGCTGGTCGTCACGACGCGTGGTGCCGCATGGTGGACACCAGATGTCGCTCAACATTGCCGCAGGGCTGCATCTGGGCGGCAACGAATCCTATCCCGACGTTTTCCAGCCCTTTGGCGGCTTCGCCGACGACATCGCGGTCGAAGATGGCTATGTCGGGCTACCCGATGTTCCCGGTGTCGGCTTCGAGAAGAAAGCCGAACTGTTCAAGCTGTTCCGACAATTGCACCAGCCGTGAGCGAGACGCCGGCCGTGCCGAACGACAGTTTTCAGCCTGTCAGGACGTTGCACCCGCCTATGGCGTTGCAGACTGCTTCGGTGACTTCGCGCGTCGTCGCCGCAAGATTGGGTGCGGCGACGCCGACAACCGCAACCTCCTTCGAACTCAGTGTGATATCGGCCCTCATAATGGCCATGCGGAGCAATGGCCTGATCATTCTCGGCATCTCGTGCGAGAAGCAGAAGATCATCACCGGCCTAATTCTCATCCTTGCGGTGTTTCTTTCGCTGGAACACGGCAAGATCGGCGTCATCGAGTGATGCGCCTCATGTCCACAATCGCATCGAACCACGCAGTGTCCGGGAGATCGTCATGACCAAGCCTACCGTAATCATCAGCGGCGCCGGCATCGGCATTGGCCGCGCCACGGCCCTCGCTTTCGCCAGGGTTGGCTACAGAATCTGCGTGACCGACATTCTCGAGACCGAAGGCAAGCAGGTGGCCGAAGAGATCAAGGCGGGCGGCGGGGATGCTTATTTCCGCAAACTCGATGTGACCAGATCGGATCAGGTCGACGACGTCGTGGGGGAAATCGACAAGCAGTATGGCGGCGTGGACGTCGTGGTGGCCAATGCGGGTATCGCCCACAAGGTGCCGCTGGCGCAGATGAGCGATGCCAAGTGGGACATCACAGTCGACATTGACCTAAAAGGCGTGTTCCGGATGGCACGCGCTGCCACGCCGCGCATGCGAGAGCGTCGCAAAGGCGCCATCGTGGCGGTATCGTCGATTTCAGGCATGAGCTATGGCTGGGCCGAGCATGTCCATTATTCCGCCGCCAAAGCCGGCGTTCTGGGTTTGGTGCGAGGCTTGGCCGCCGAGTTGGGCGGCGACGGGATCCGGGTCAACGGCGTCGCGCCCGGTTTCATCCGCACGGCACAATCCCTCTCCGAGGAGCACTCGATGGGTGAAGCGCGGCTGGTGGCTCAGGCTCCTTCCATTCCATTGCGTCGCATCGGCGAACCCGACGAGGTGGCGGATGTAATCCTGTTTCTGGCTTCCGACGCAGCGCGATACGTGACGGGCCAGACTTTGCTGGTAGACGGCGGGCTGACGATCAAACAAGGCTAAACATCATCATGCGTCTGCTTGCTTGTGCAACTGGTCGTCCTTTGTGCCAAGCCAAGGCGCCCCACGTTGCATCCGCTTGGCGGCGGCGTGGTGGAGGTCTATACGTATCGGCCCACTGGTGGTGCGACTGGGTTGACGGCGAGTCACCCTATGAAGCTGATCAATCCAAGTGCGTTCCAAGCCCTTAGGACCGTCGCATGCCGCTGAGCCCTCGCGAACGAATAGACTACCAGGCCATCGTCGATAGACAGCCGCTGAAATTGCCTGACGGCGTCAGGATGCCGGTGTGGCTGATCGTCAATGTCGAACATTGGGACGCGAGGCGGCCGATGCCGCGCACCGTCTTGCCGCCGCCGATGGGCATGCCGATGCTACCCGATATTCCGAATTGGTCGTGGCACGAATACGGCATGCGGGTCGGCTTCTGGCGCATCCACGAGAGCCTGACATCCCGAACAATTGTTCCGACGTTGGCCATCAATGGATCAGTGTGCGAGGTCTATCCCAGGATCGCGCATGCCGCGCACGACGCCGGATGGGAACTGATGGGTCACGGTTGGCTCCAAGGGCCGATGCACAACCTCGAAGACCAGCGCGTTGCAATTCGGCGCACAATCGGCGCGCTGTCCAAGATTTCCGGTAAGCCGCCGGTGGGATGGGAAAGCCCAGGGCTTACGGAGACCTCGGACACGGCCGACATCCTCGCTGAAGAAGGAATTCGGTACGTCGCCGATTGGGTAATGGACGACCTGCCTTGCGAACTGAAGACGACGGCCGGCCGGCTGGTGACACTCCCCTATACGGTGGAGATTAACGATGTCGCAATAATGGCTGTGGCGCAGCACTCGTCGGCGGAACTGCTCGAGCGCGGCAAGCGCCAGTTCGACCGGCTGTATCGGGAGAGCGCGACCTCGCCCCGGATCATGTCCATCAGCGTCCATCCTTATCTTAGCGGTGTTCCGCATCGGATTGGCTATCTGGAGGAATTGCTGGATTATATCTCCTCTCATCGCGACGTGGCATTCTGGACGGGCGAGCAGATCTATAATTGGTACACTTTTGCGCGGCTCCCCGCAGGGTCGGTAGAGCTGTCTGGCACGGCTATGGGTTGAAAAAAGCAAACGCTCGTCTCCACCGAAGCGCAGCATTCTCGTCGATCGGGCTGTTCGGAATGCTATTGCGGAACTGGCGGGCCCGTGGCAGCTTGGGCGAGGCGTATCCGCGCTTTGGTGAGCGCGAATTTCCGTCCGCCTTTGCGGCCGCGTGCTCTGGCGGTAGGAAGACCAGCTGGCGCATTCACGGGTCAGGTCGCGCTCCAACTCGCCAGCGTGGTGAAGACGCAAAACCACCATACGGCCGCTGCGGTCGTGGTGCGATCTACGCACTTTTCCGGCTGGTCAGGCAGGGTTCTTTACCGTATTGGCCAGGTAGGCAAGCGATCGCCCGAGGCAATCCAGCTTATAGTTCCTTAGTGCCTTGTTTTAGACGAACACGGCGAACAGACCTCAGCTACGGTATATTCCCTCGTACGCGATCCTGATCAACGAGGATATTCCTCAGTCCAAGCGACAGGGCGGCTTTCGGGTCGCACTTTTTTCTGGCGACGACTTCACGGCCGAGTTGAAGCCGTCCAACTCCTCGCCGATCTCGACAAGGGCCTTTCTGACTGTCTCCTCAACTTCCTGTCGTTTCTTCGGCGGCATCAGGCTCAGCCCCTTCAGCATCGCCTCGCGCCAGTGCTGCCCCCTGCCCCACGCTTCCGCGAGCGCTGTTGCAAGGTCGTCCTGGCGACGGGTGGCCTCCAGTGCCTCGATAAGGAGGCTGGCCTGATAGACGTCCTTTTCGCGCTTGGCGACGCCGTTTGCATCTGATTGCCTGCGAGAGGCGACGATGAGCTTGTGAACTGCATAGCGTTCCGGCGACGGCACGGTTACAGGCACCCCTGACCGATGCAGCATCACGGTCCGGATGGGCTCGTGGATGAGGAAATCAAGGAAACGCAAGGGCTGCGCCGAAGCTCTGCCCAGTGCTGGCATCGGAGTGGCATGGTCGGTGTAGTGATCGGATCCCCGGTTCGGCGTGAGGAATTCGACCTTGTATCTCGTTGCATTCTCGAATTGCGTCGCGTGTGCGGGATCCGATCTGTGCGGGATCTCCCTGAAGGTCGGGTCAATCTCTCTCAAGATTTCCAAGATCGGCGGCCGGCTGTCGTCGACTGACGAGGAGATCGAGTAGTGCTGCGCGAAATCGGCATCGCCGGTTTGCAATGAGGCACCGGGCAATCTCACGCCGAGATGTCCCGCATACGTCTGGAAGGCAACCGTACCGACGAGCACGCCTCTCAGGCGGAAGATTCCTGCTGCTCCCATTGCTCCAACGACATCGCCAGTGAACCGGTCCGGTGCAGTCAGCCCTGCTTGGCGAGTCAGCGTGGAGACGAGTTTCCGTCGCCCGCGGAGGTCTTCCTTGATCTCTTGGAAGGCTGCAACGCGTTTCGCGATCTCGGGATCATCGGACGGGCCGACATACTTCCGCGTCTTCTTGGGTTGGGTCTCCTCAAAATACCAATAATCCCGCCCCTTCACCGGAACCCGAACGAAATTTCCCGCCGTTGAGAAGTCGGTTTCGAACGATGCACCAAGGCAGCGCTGAACGAGTTCCGCATACATCGTGCGATAAACGAGATCGACCGTCTTCATGCGCCGGCTCCGTTATAAGAAAAATGAGTTTCTCTTATAACAGGATGAACTCAAGCGACGCAAGCGGTGGTTATAAGACAGTTGCAGAAATCTTATAACGCCGCCGCATCATCCAGGGTTCACGCAGACCCGTCATGCCACACATGGCGATCGATGCGCCCGGCTTTGGCCAATGCTACCGCCAACGATGCTGGAGCCGCGCCGATCAATCAGGCACCGCGTGACCGCCGCTGATCATGTGAACCATTTTGATGCCGTTTAGGATGATCGCGGCTGATCCCGGTGATTTGAAGCCGAGCATTGACCCGATGCGGCGCTTGATGCGCCGATGGTCCTGTTCGATCCGGTTACTCAGGTATTTACTCTTGCGGGTCCGGATCGGCTTCAGCCGACGCCGGGAACGATACTGCAAGCGATTTGAGTTGTCACAGGAAACGACAGCCTCCAGGGTGGGCTGGTGCTGCCAGCACCAGGTCGGCAAGCCACCAGGCCAAAAGCTCGGGGTCGGGCCGAATCGCGGCGACGCGGGCGGCGATTGCCGTTGCAGCGAACGGCACCGGCCGCTGCGATCCCGCCAGTTTTTCGATCTCCGTGCAAAGGTCGGCGAGCGCCGCGCGGTGGCAATGGAGCCCGAGCTGGTCGACGATCTTTTCGAGTCGGTCGGCGCTGCCAGCGGGCGGCTGCACGGACAGCTGCCGCCAGGCGCCAAGAACCGCGCCGGCGGGGCCGGGATCGGCGCCGGCCGGGCGCAGGTACCAGGGGTCGCGCAGGGCGTCCTCGGCGCGGCCGGCGAGCCGCATGCTGCCGGCCGCGCTTCCTATCGCGGTGAGCTCGGCTCCGGCCTGTCTGACAAGTCCGTCAAGCCCGGCTCCGCCGTTAAGTCTAAGGCGAGGCCGCGTGAACGAACACGATCTCAAAGCGCCTGTTGCGCTTTGTGAACGATGCCCTTTTCGAACCGGGAAAGAGCAAAGGCGGAAAGATTGATCGAGGGGCTGCCCTGTGTGACCCATTCGCCGAGTTGTTTGCCGATGGAAGGTCCAAGCGCAAAGCCGTGGCCGCTGAAGCCGGCCGCCACGAAGAGTTCGAGCTCTGGCTTGGGCCGATCGATGATTGGAATGACGTCGGGCGTGATATCCAGCCTGCCGGCCCAGGCGTTCTGCAGTTCGATCGTATTCAGATGCGGAAAGATCTGCCGGAAGCCAGCAAGGTTGGCCATCACCTTGCGCATATTGGGCTTCGGCTCCGGCAGCGCCTGCACGGCATTGCGGCGGCTGAAGCGCGCGGCTAATTGATGACGGAAATCGGCTCCGATGCTGAGGTGCAGTTGACGCCAGTTGTTGCGATAGGCGGGTATGAAATGGCGCATGCAGCGAAATGAGTCGACGGTGATTTCGTAATCGACTCCCATGCCGCGATAGCCGTTACCGATAATGAAATCGCCGCCCATAGAGGGGCGGAATGCAACGCGGGGACCCCACATCGCGATGCGGGTGAAGGGTGCTGCCTTCCGGGTGCGGCCGACGGAGGATTTGACGATCTGGATAGGCAGGTGCAGGCCGGCCGAAGCGGCCAGCACCGGTGCGCCGATGCCGTTTGCCAAAACGACGGTTTTTGCTTCGAAGATCCCGTTAGACGCCAGGAGCCTCGGTCTGTCCTGCCTGTCGAGGTCGAGCCGGAAAACCGGTGTATCTTCCAGGATAGTGACTCCGGCTTCGCGTGCCGCAGCCGCGATGGTCCGGGTCGAAAGAGCCGGATCGGCATGGGCGTCGTCGGCGGTGAAAAGTCCGCCGCGCCATTGCCCAGCCAATTCGGGGATTGTCTGACGAACGTCCGCGGCATCCAGCAGGCGCGTCGAAAGGCCGAAGCTGCGCGCAATATCGTGGCCGCTGCGGATCCGATCCTCATCGGCAGCGGTTTCCGCGGGGACCAGGATTCCGCTGCGGGTGAACTGCGTCGCCTGTGTGCCGTATCTCGAGGTCAAGTCCGCCCACAGTTCCAAGGCTTCGACCGCGAGCGGCAGCTCGGCTTCATGCCGTCCTTGCCGGCGGATGAAACCCCAGGCACGGCTGGATTGTTCGGAAGCGATCTTGCCGCGCTCGAAGATTGTTACCGACCTCCCTTTGCGGGCTAGGGAAAGAGCGGTCGAGCAGCCGACAATTCCTCCACCGACAATGGCCACGTCCGTTTGAAAGGTGCCCATCTATGTTCCTTGCCCGATCCTTCGCCGCGACAATAACAGGAGAAGGCAGCCGCGCGTGGCATAGGGCTATGCCGGATCGGCATAGATGCGCGCCCGGCTTCAATTGCGGTGGAAGATATCGTCGATCTGACGCAGGACATCGCGGCGCGATGCCTTGAGGCTGGAAATGAATTCGCGCGCGACGCGCGAGGGGGAACGGTGTGTCGGATAAAGCATGCCGAGACGCAGGCTGACCGCGGGCTCGAAGGGAATGGAGCGCACTCCCGGATGCTCGCGAAAATCGAACGCCGTGAAGGGGTCGATCAATCCGATTCCCAGCCCCTTGGCCACCATGTTGGCGATGGTGCTAAAAAGCTGGGCTTCAAGGACAATGCGGCGCTTAACGCCGTAGCGGTCGAAAATCTGGTCGGCGAGTTGCCTCCCCAGATGATTGTGGGTGATGGAGATATAGCGTTCGTCGCGTAAATCTTCCGGCGTCAGCCGTGCCTTCTGCGCCAGCCGATGATGGCTTGGAACCGCCATCAGATAATGCGCGGAGCAGAATTCCTCGATTTCGATGCCGGAGCGGTCGAAGGGATATTCGGCGATGCCGACATCCACAAGCTGGCTGGCGACGAGTTCTTCTATGCGCGGCGACATCTGGATACGCAGCGAAATGCGGCTCTCCGGCCGGCTTGCCGTGAAGCGGGCGATCGCCGAAGGCATGAAGTCCATTGCCAGCATCGGCAGCGACGCCGCCGAGACCATCCCGGAATTGGCGACCTGCATTTCGCGGGCGATCTCGCGGATTTTGTCGATCGACACGAAGGCACGAAGAACCTCCTCATGCAGCAGGAGGGCTTCCGGCGTGGGATTGAGGTGCCCGCCGGACCGGTCGAACAGGGTCACTGACAAAGATGTTTCCAATTGACCCAGAAGCCGGCTTACGGCCGGCTGGGAAACGCCGAGAAGCTCCGCGGCCCCGATGGTGGTCTTTGCAGTCATCGTTGCCTTGAAGGCTTCGAGTTGCCTGATGTTCAAGCCGCCTCTCCTTTGCAGCCTATAACGGAACTGCATAGCGTCCATAATTCCCCTTATTTGACAATGGGATCGGCGCGAAGTCCGATTGATGAGGCGGTGACCAATCGCCGGACCGCGACATTTGTCGCCAATAATTGCAATGGGAGGATTGGGCAATGGATTTATGGGTGAAGTTCACGTCGATCGCCGTCGTGGCTGGCGCGGTCCTTGCGGGAGTTGCCGCAAAGGCGGACGCGGCCAATGATCGCTTCAAGGAAGTCCTTGAACGCGGCACGCTGCGGGTCGGAGTGCAGGGTGCCTATCCGCCCTGGTCCTATCGTGACCCCGATGGCAGGCTCGTCGGGATCGAGCCTGATCTCGCTGCGGATGTCGCCGAAAAGCTGGGCGTCAAGCTGGAACTGGTTCAGATCGAATCCGCCAACCGCATGCAACTCCTGCAGCAGGGAAGGATCGACCTCATCCTCGGGGCGATGTCCGACCTGCCGGAGCGACGCAAGGTCGTCGGGATGGTGCAGCCAGCCTATTGGGTATCGGGCGCCAATGTCATGGCCAAGGCCGGACTGATCAAGAGTTGGGAGGATCTCAGCGGCAAGCCGCTTTGCGCCAAGCAAGGCCTTTTCTACAATACCGTGATCGCTCAGGCCTATGACGCCAAGATCATTTCCTTTTCCGGCAATACGGAAACCAAACAGGCCCTGCGCAGCGGCAAATGCGCAGCGTGGCTGTCGGACGATACGGCGATCCAGCAGTCGTTGAGAACCGAAGGCTGGGATGGTTACGAAATGCCCCTGAAATCCCGTTATCACAGCTATTGGGCGGCAGGCGTTCCACTGGAGGAGCGCGACGGCATCTGGGGAAAATTCATGACCGGCATGAGCCATGGCTGGCATGCCTCCGGCAAGCTCATCGAACTTGCCGAGAAATGGAAAGTGGTCGCGGATCCGTGGTTCGAAGCCGAACACGAAAAGCTGCTTGAGGCTGACAACACGAAAATGGACAGCCAGTAGTCTCAACGCGACAGGCGCGCCGCCAGGCCGGTTGGCGGTCGACAGACAGCCTTTGTCGAGCCGCCGGCCGGAGACGGAAAAGCTCCATTTTGAGACCGGTGGACGCGGTCCTCCGGTCGATTTTTTTCAACTCTTGGTTCGATCGGCCCGGCGCGGGCGCCTGCGCCAAGCGGATCCATAGTTGCAAACAAGCAGGGATATCATGCGCCTTTCACTCGATGAACTTTCCGGATCAGTCTTCGACGTCGCCATCGTTGGTGCCGGCATCAACGGCGCCGAAACAGCGCGTTGCCTCAGTGCTGCCGGCTATTCGGTGCTGCTCGTCGACAAGAGTGATTTCGCCGCCGGCGCCAGCGGACGGTCTTCGCGGCTCCTTCATTGTGGTCTGCGTTATCTCGCGCCCGGAAAATCCGTCTGGGAATTCGTGCGCCAGCCGCAGCGCTTCCTGACCGCGTGCCGGATGGCCCGGGCGGCGATGCAGTCACGGGCGCAATTCGTCCGCGACACGCCCGACCGTATACGCTCCATGAGGTTCTGCTTTCCCGTCTACCGTGGAGGCCCTTATAGCGGGTGGCAGATCGATGCGGCGTTCCGCATCCTGAAATCCCTGGGCGGCCGCGAGGTGCCGCTGAATTACCGCCGGTTATCGGGCGCAGAAGTCGCGCAGATGCCGCTTCTCCAGCATCTGCGCGACAAGCAGGCGCTCCAGTCGGTCGCCATGTTCGACGAATACCAGTTCGACTGGCCCGAACGGGTGGTGGTGGATGCGGTGCTGGAAGCGCAGCGTCTGGGTGCGTCGGTACGCAACTATACCGAAGTCACCCATGCGGCGCAGCAGGGCGATCTGTGGCAGCTGGAGCTCGGCGATACGCTGGATGCTGCCGCCCGGCCCGTTCACGTCGTCGCGCGCAGTGTTTTCAACATGGGCGGGATATGGATCGACCGCATTAATGCGCGCGTCGAGGCTGGGCGGATCGGTCGTCGCATCACCGGCACCAAGGGCGTGCATATCGTGGTCCGCCTGCCGCCCGAATGCAGCCGTTTCGGCATCGCAACGCTCAACCGGCTGAATGAGGGGCTGTACTGTATCCCGTGGCGTGGCCTGCATTATTTCGGACCGACCGAAACGTTGTATGACGGCGATCCCGACGACATCCATCCGACCGAGGAGGATTTCGAGTTCCTGCTCGGCGAAGCCAATCATCTCCTGCCGACGCTCGATATCAGGCGGTCCGACATTCTCTATGGCTGGGCGGGCGTGCGGCCGCTCACTTACGATCCGGCGCAGCCCATGGGCGCACGTTCGCGGCAACTGCATGACTTCGGTCCTGAAGGAGCGCCCAACCTGTTCGCCATGACGGCAGGGCCGATCATGAGCCATCGCTCGGCAGGGCAGCTCGCATTGACGGCACTGGGCAAGGGACTGGCACCGTCACGGCCGAGCCAGCAGCCGGATTTCGCTTCCAGGAGCGTTCCGCGCGAAACCGGGAACAGCTCACGCGAGGACAAGCTTTCGATCATGCAACGGGGCGTGGAGAGCGAGCATGCCGAGACCATCGACGATCTGCTGGTACGCCGCAGCGGCCTCGTCTGGAACGACGACCCGCTTGGCGAAGACGTGGACCTGGCAGCCGAGGTGCTTGCCAAGGCGCGCTCATGGTCGGCGCAGAGGAAGCGGCAGGAGGCTGCTTCCGCCCGGGAGGCTATCGCCCATCGGCTGCACATTGATCCGCCCGCTTGACCCAATATCGGGCCCACCTGCCACCAGAGGCAGTGTTTCATGCCCTCTTTGCAGGACAGTCCGCGCCTTGAAGCCGTCAAAGATAATGACAGCCTGCTGATGGATAGATGCTACACAGCCGGTACGCGATCGCGGGAATCGCGATTACGGGACGAATGGCTTTGCAGGGAGTCCGGGGAAGACCGGTGCGCCATGACAAGTACGTTGAACCTTCTGCACTACTCGGCATTTCGCGCCGTCATGCTCACCGGCACCGTCAGCGGCGCGGCCGAATTGCTGGGGCGCAGCCAGCCGGCCGTCAGCCGGCTTCTCGACAAGCTGGAATACGAGCTTGGCGTTTCGCTTTTCGAGCGCCGCAGGGGCCTGATCACGCCGACCACCGTGGCACACCTGTTACTCGACGAGATCGAGCGAGCCTATGTCTCGCTGGACGCGTTGAGCAGCTTCGCAGCACGGTTGGCAAGCGGGGAAGGCGGCGAGATCAGCCTTGCGGTCATGCCGGCGCTGGGCATCAATTTCGTGCCGCATCTGCTGGCCGATTTCAGGAAGAACTGGCCGAAGACCAAGGTCACGCTGAACGTGCGCATGTCCGTCAAGATCGAGGAATGGGCGGCCGCGCAGCAGATTGATTTCGGACTGGCGGAAACACCGTTCAAGCGCTCCGGGTTCCGGACCGAAGTCTTCAGTGACGCGCCCTATATCGCGGCTGTTCCGCGCGATCATCCGCTCGCCGGGCGCAGCCGGCTCGGCCCGGCCGACCTGCGCCAGGGGCCATTCATTTCCTGGACTTCCTTCGTCTCGGCACGGCATCTCCTCGATCAGGCGCTGCTGTCCAGTAGCGTCAAGGTGGATGCCGCCTATGAGACGACCTTTTCGGTGTCGGCCTATGAAATGGTCAAGCACGGGATCGGTATTGCGATCATCGATCCCTACACCGCGGTCGAGCAGTTGGACGACCGGGTCAGGCTGATCCCCTTCGCGCCGAAGATCCCGTTTAACGTTGCCCTGCTGCGCCCGGAGTCGCGCGGGCCCAACCCCGCCGCCGATGCCCTGCTGGAGCTGATGGCGCAAAAGCGCGATCGGATCCTGAGACAATTGCCGGACCAGGACGATATGCACACTACGCATATCAATCGCCGATAATTCTATTTTGAACATTTCGGTATCAGCGCTTTATTGGCGTGATCGACCGTCCAGGAAAACAGGCCGCCAATGTCGCCTAGAATTATCGAGATGCAGGGCCGGGACTACGATGTCGTCGTGGTCGGCGCCGGCATCAACGGTTCGAGCGCGGCGCGAGAACTGGCCGCAGCGGGTTACAGCGTCCTCCTGGTCGACAGGAGCGATTTCGCCGCCGGCGCCTCCAGCCGATCCTCGCGCATCCTGCATTGCGGCCTTCGATATTTCGAAACGCCCAACCCGATCCGCACCTTTGCGTTTCATCCGCAGCGCTTCGCCGCGGCCTTGCGCATGGCGCGGGCGGGGATGGAAGCGCGAACCGAACTTGTCGGGCGGAGCCCGCAACGGTGCAAGCCCTTCACCATGTGCTTTCCGATTTATCCGGAGAGCCCCGTCCGCGGCTGGCATTTGGATCTCGGTTTCCGCATCCTGCGCCGTCTCGGGCCACCGGAACCGGCGCTCGCCTATCGTCGGCTGAAGAGTGATTTCGAAACCCACCTGCCATTCGCAAACGACCTGCGGGACCCCGAAAGTCTGCGGTCGATTGCCACCTACCGTGAATACATCATGGACTGGCCGGACAGGCTGTGCGTGGATGCCGCCCTCGACGCCGAGCGAAACGGCGCCGAAATACGCCTGTTCTGCGAAGCTTCCGTTATACGTAGGAAGCCGGAAGGCTGGCTCGTCGAACTGCGCGACGGTAAGGGGGAAGCGGCCGAGGTTCGCGCGTCCGTCGTGCTGAACATGGCCGGCACCTGGGTGGACGCGGTGAACGCCAATCCCGTCGCCGGCAAGCCAGCGCCCTGCCTTGTTCGCGGCACCAAGGGCGCTCATATCGCGGTCAGGCTGCCGGATTCCTATCGCGGCTACGGCATCGCCACGATCAACCGCAGCGGTATGCCGTTCTATTGTCTGCCTTCGCATGACGACTGCTTTTATTTCGGGCCGACGGAGACGCCTTTCGACGGCGACGCCGCCGGTGCCGCAGCCACCAACGAAGACATCGATTTCCTGCTTGCGGAAGCCAGTCACATGCTTCCCGGCCTGCGGCTCGGCCGCCGCCACGTCGAATTCACCTGGGCCGGCGTGCGGCCGCTCACCTTCGATGCAGCCGAGCCGATGGGGCGGCGCACGCGTCAGATCCACGATCTCGCATCTGCCGGCAGGCCGGGTATCTTCGCGATGACGGCAGGGCCGGTCATGAGCCATCTGAGCGCAGGGCGCGAGATGCTGCGGATCGTCGAGAAGCAACTGAAGCCGACGCGCAAGTCCGTGGCGAGGCGGATCCCGGAGACAGGCGACAGCGGTGCGGAGTTCGCAATTTCGAGGCCGCTTTCGCAAGGCAGGCGCGCCGCTTTCCGCACAGCGGTTTCGGTCGAGCATGCCCGCGACCTGAAAGGTATTCTCTATACGAGGACAGGCCTCGCCTGGCGCCGCCATCTCGACCGCGCCGAGGTTGAGGAGGCTGCCGATGCCATTGCCGATCTGGTCGGCTGGGCGCCGGAGCGGACCGTCAGTGAAATCGACGGGTTCATCCGATACCAGAAGACGGCGTTCCGCGCCGCATCGGACCTTCCAATTCAGCCGACAACACACAAAATGGGAGATGTAGAAGCATGAAAATCGGATCAGCACTGAAAACCATCGCCGCCCTTGCAGTCACGCTGGCCGCAAGTGCGATCCTTCCCGCCAGCAGCGCGCAGGCGGCCGAATCGCATCTGCAGCAGATTCTGGAACGAGGCGCCGTGCGTGTCGGCGTTCTCGGCGCGTTCAAGCCCTGGTCCTTCCCATCGCCGGATGGTTCGATGCAAGGCATCGAGGTGGACCTCGCCCAGTCGGTAGCCGATGCGCTCGGCGTCAAGCTTGAGCCGGTCGTGGTCACGTCCGCCAACCGCATGCAGTTCCTGCAGCAGGGCAAGATCGACGTCATCATCGGCGGCATGTACGACACCACTGAGCGGCGCAAGGCGGTCGGCATCATCGAGCCGGCCTATTGGACGTCCGGTCCGACCCTGCTGGCCAAGGAGGGTGTCATCAAGGACTGGAAGGACATCGCCGACAAGCCGGTCTGCGCCAAGCAGGGCGTCTACTACAACAAGCTGGTGGAGACGGAATATCACGCCAAGGTCGTCGCCTTCACCGGAAACACGGAGGGTAAGGAAGCCTTGCGCTCCGGCAAGTGCATCGCCTGGGTCTATGACGATGCGAGCATTATGGCCGACCTCGCTTCGGGCGAGTGGAAGGGTTATGAGATGCCTGTTTCCGTTCTCTTCGACAATCCCTGGGCGGCCGCGGTGCCCGTGGCGGAAGTGGACAAGGCCTTGGGCGTGTTCATGGCAGGCATGGCCTATCGCTGGCAAGCGTCCGGAAAGCTGGTCGAGCTTGAAAAGAAATGGAAGGTGAAGCCGTCGCAGTGGATCGCCGAGCAGCACAAGAAGGCTGAGTGGGACACGAGCTACCTGAAGGGCGGCAACTGAGCCGATGCTCTGCGAAACGCTGATCGATGACCGGCTGCCGGAGCTAAAATGTTCCAGTTGATCGCGCCCTTCTTCCAGGATCTCTACGACCGCACGGGCCTCAATTTCATCGTCTTCTACGACAGCTATGAATATGGGCGCTTCCTGTCCGGCATCAGCATATCGCTACAGCTGATCTTCTGGTCGATCGTCGTGTCGCTGGTGATCGGCGTCTTGGGGGCCTGGGCGCAAAGCGCCCGGTCTCCCGTCCTGCGGGTGCTGATGGATGCCTATATCCAGGCATTCCGCAACACGCCGCCGATGATCCAGCTCCTGTTCTTCTATTTCGCTCTCGGCGCCTTCACGCCGCAGGTCGATGTTGGCGGCTATTACCAGCCGCTGATCTCGTCCTTCGCCTGGGCGATCATCTCGCTCGGCATTTTCGGCGGCGCCTTCAATGTCGAGATCTTCCGCGCCGGCTTGGAGGCGGTGCCGGGATCGACGAAGGAAGCAGCCGAGAGCCTGTGCATGAGCAAGTGGCAGATATACCTGTATGTCACCCTACCGCTGGCCTTCCGCATCAGCCTGCCGGCCCTCACCAACAATCTCGTCAGTCTCGCCAAGACGACATCGCTCGCCTACGTCATTTCCGTCCCGGAGATGACCTATACGCTGAACCAGGTGTGGTCGGACAATGTGAACGTGCCGGAGATGATGTTGCTCCTGTTCCTGTTCTATGTGCTCGTCGTCTCGCTCCTGGCCGCCGGGCTCCATTTCATCGAGCACAGGCTGACCCTGCCGGGATACGGCCAATGAGCGGCGCGGCTTTCCGTATCGAAAGGGGCCGCTTCGCAGAAGAAAGCTTCTGCTCGCGCATCCATTGGCGGCACGGGCTGTGGCTGGTGCTCGCCTTCTTCGGCTCGCTTGCCTTCGCCTATGCCCAATCGGACCCCCAGCAGCAGGCCCCGTCGGCCATCGCCACGCTGATCCTGTGGCTGCCTTTCATTCTCAAGGGTTTCGCTCTCAATCTCCTGATGAGCTTCATCGCCATGGCGGTCGCAACCCTTCTGGGGATCGGGCTGGGATTGCTGCGGGTCAGCCGCTCGAAGCTGTTGCGAACGCCCGCATGGTTCGTGACGCATCTGTTCCGCAATTCGCCGTGGCTGGTGATCCTGTTCACGGTCATGCTGCTGGTGCCGTTCGAGATGCGCCTGCCCGGCGCCGGAACGGTGGCGATACCGGACTGGATCAAGGCCACCTTCGCCTTTTCGCTACCGGTGATGGCCAATATCAGCGAGGTGCTGCGCGGCGCCATCAACTCCATCCCGAAGGGTCAGTGGGAATCGGCGGAGAGCCTTGCCTTCACGCGTGGCCAGACCTTGCGCTGGATCATCCTGCCGCAATGCGTCAGGCGCGCCATTCCGCCATGGATGAACTGGTACGCATTGCTGGCGCTGGCGACGCCGATGGCCTCGATCCTCGGTGTGCACGAGGCGGTCGGCAATGCCCAGGCCGCCATGGAAGCGGCGGGCGCGCGGCCGGAATTCCTCATTCCGTTCTATCTTTTTCTTTTGTGCCTGTTCTTCGCCTACATCTATCCGATCGCAATCTGGACGCGGAAGCTCGAGCGAAAATATGTCGTTGCAAGTTAAATCGAATACCGACGAAGCAAAGCTGAAATCAGGCTGGTCGCCGGACATGCCGATCATATCGCTGCGCGACGTGCACAAGTCCTTCGGCGCCCTGGAGGTGCTGAAGGGGATCAGCTTCGATGTCCGCAAAGGCGAGGTGATCTGCGTCATCGGCCCGTCCGGCTCGGGTAAATCGACGCTGATCCGCTGCATCAACGGGCTCAGTCCTGTCCAGAAGGGCTCGATCAAGGTCGAAGGGCAGGAGGTGAACGACACCAAGCTCGATCTTCTCGCGCTGCGCAAGAAAGTCGGCATCGTGTTCCAGCAATATAATCTCTTCCCGCACAAGACGGCCCTGCAGAACGTCATGATGGCGCCGGTCCTGGTGCTGAAGGAGCCGAAGAGGGAAGTCGAGGAGCGCGCCCGCGCGCTGATCGCCAAAGTCCGCCTGCAGGGCAAGGAAAACGCCTATCCGGGAGAACTGTCGGGTGGCCAGCAGCAGCGCGTCGCCATTGCGCGCAGCCTGGCCATGCGCCCCGACATCATGCTGTTCGACGAAGTCACGGCGGCGCTAGATCCCGAGACGGTGAAGGAGGTGCTGCTCACGATCAGGGAACTGGCGGCAGAGGGCATGACCTGCATCCTCGTCACCCATGAGATGGGATTCGCCCGCGAGGTGGCGGACCACATCTATTTCACCGACCGGGGCGTGATCGTGGAGCACGGCCCACCGGACGAGTTTTTCACCAAGGCGAAGGATCCCAGGACGAGGCAGTTCCTGAGTCAGGTTCTTTAGGGCCGCAGGCCCTCGGACTAGGAGTTTAGGCCCAAGACCCTTGGGCCTCGGAAATTGAACCAACAGGCCGGCAACGGCGACGCGCGGACCGATCCGTCTGCGCGAGCGATCGTGCTCGGCCGGAATTCGGCAGGAGAATGAAATGAACGGGCCGGTCAAGACCATTACCAGGGATCCGCTGCTGCAGCCGCTGACCATCAAGAAGCTGACATTGCGCAACCGTATCATAAGCACCAGTCATGCCTGTGGCCTGGAAGTCGGCGGCATGCCCGAGGAAGCTTATCAGCGCTATCACGAGGAGAAGGCGCGCGGCGGATTGGCGCTATCGATGTTCGGCGGCTCGTCCAACGTCGACCTGGATTCCCCCAACATCTTCCGGCAGCTCAATGTCGGCACCGACGCGATCATCCCGCACTTCCAGCGCTTCAGCGCGCGCATGCATGATCTCGGTGCGGCGCTGATGTGCCAAATCACCCATCTGGGCCGCCGCGGCGATCCTTATGCCGGCGACCGGCTTTCTACGATCGGACCCTCGCCAGTGCGCGAGACGCTCCACCGCAGCATCCCCAAGGAGATGGACGAGCACGACATAGACCGTGTCGTGAAGGCTTACGCCCAGGCTGCCCTGCGCTGCAAGGAAGGCGGTCTGGACGGGATCGAGACCCTGGCGGCCGGGCACCTGATCGGCCAATTCCTGTCGCCGTTGACCAATCGCCGCACGGATCGTTTCGGCGGCGCGCTTGAGAACCGCCTGCGTTTCGGCCTGATGGTCCACGAAGCGATCCGCAAGGCCGTGGGGGATGATTTCCTCGTCGGCATACGTTTTGTCGTCGACGAAGGCCCCGATGGCGGCCTGAACTTCGAGGAATGCGTCAAGGCGGCCCTGATGCTCAAGGCGGGGGGAGGCGTTGACTTCTTCAATGCCATTTACGGCACGATGGATACGACACGCGCGCTTGCGGAGGAGAACATGCCCGGCATGGGCTCGCCGCTGGCTCCATGGATCGAACCGGTCGGCGCCTTCCGCCACGAGGTCGGGTTGCCCGTCTTTCACGCCGCGCGCATTGCCGATGTCGCTTCGGCTCGCTTCGCGGTGGCGGAAGGCAGGCTGGACATGGCGGGCATGACGCGCGCCCAGATCGCCGACCCCCATCTGGTGGAGAAGCTCGCCGGCGGCCGCGAGGCCGAGATACGCCCTTGCGTTGGCGCCACGCATTGCCAGTCGCCGTATCGCCCCTCCTGCCTGCACAATGCCGCGACGGGCCGCGAACTGACGCTGCGCCACATCATCCAGAAGACTGACGGACCTGCCCGCAAGGTAGTCGTCGTCGGCGGCGGACCGGCCGGCCTGGAGGCGGCGCGTATCAGCGCCGAGCGCGGCCATGCCGTTTCGCTCTACGAGGCGGCTGGCGATCTCGGCGGGCAGATCCGGATCGGCGCGACCGGCTCCTGGCGTCGCGACCTCATGGGCATTGTGGAGTGGCGCGAAGCCGAACTGCAGCGTCTCGGCGTTGCCGTCCATACCAACGCCTATATGGAAAGCGCCGATATCGCCGCGCTTGAACCGGATGTCGTCATCCTCGCCACGGGCGGCCTGCCGCAGATCGACCTGCAGGAGGGCGCGGAACTCTGTCTCAACACATGGGACGTCCTGACCGGACAGGTGCCGCTGCATGGCGAAGTGCTGATTTACGACGGAACCGGACGGCATCCAGGCCCGCTTTCCGCCGAACAAGCCAGAGATGCAGGTGCGGAGGTCGCCTATGTCTCGATCGACGCGCAGCTTTCGGAGGAACTGACCTATGCCGAGCGGCTGCGCTGGAAGAAGCGCTTCCTGCAGCTTGGCGTGAGGCCAGTCTTCGAGAGCCGACTCTTCGCGGTTCAGCGCAAGGACAACCGGCTGGAAGCCAGCTTTGTCAATGAAATCTCGCGGGAGGTGACGAGTATCCTTGTCGACCAGGTCATCGTCGAGCAGGGCAGCATTCCCATGGACGAAACCTATTTTGCGCTGCGCAGCCACTCGGCGAATGATGGCGTCACCGATCTCGACGCCATGGTTAAGGCGGCGCCGCAACCGCGCCTGCGGGAAAGCGGCTTCGAACTGCACCGTATCGGCGACGCGGTTTCGAGCCGCAACATCCATGCCGCGGTGCTGGACGCCTTGCGCATATGCAGCGCGCTGTGACGGTGCGCGCGCCGGCGGTGTCAGCGGCCGATGCGGTCGAGAAACTGATACCAGCCCGCCACTGTGCGCACCGCCGGCTCGCGCAGGAAATAGAAGGGGATGGATTGCGGCTCGTTGCGTTGCATCAGGCTGAGTTCCGGCCTGTCTCCCAGCATCAGGTCGACGGCGCGGCGGCCCATGAGGCCCGACATGGCGATGCCGGCCCCGTTGTAGCCGAGCGCGAAACCGGTCCGCTCGTCGAGCATGCCGATCTGCGGCAGGCTATCCATGGTCATGGCCACGAGCCCCGACCATCGGTGGGTGATCGCGGTGCCGGCAAGCTGGGGGAGCATCTCCTTCAGCGCCCTTTCGAGCGCCTGGAAGGCGGAGGCGGAATCTTCGCGCCCGAAGGCCCCGCGCCCGCCGAACAGCATCCGGTCGCCGGCGGGTCGAAACCAGCGCATCATGCGCCGCGTCTCGCTGTAGCTGCGGCAGTGCCGCATCAGCGTGGCCCTGAGGTCGGCGCCAAGCGGCTCGGTCGCGATCATGGCGCTGCGGAAGGGGATCACCGTTCCGCGCACCGGCGCAGTGGCGGCGGTAATGTCGGAATAGCCGTTGGTGGCGATCAAGACATGCCTGGCTGCGACCTGGCCCCGCGCCGTCGTCAAAACGGTGCGGTCGCCGTCCTTCCGGCGTGCCACCACGACCGAATTCTCGAAGATCTCGCCGCCCCCGCTGCGCACTGCGCCGGCAAGCCCCCGCGCATAGTTCAGCGGATGAACGATGCCGGCATGGGTGGAAAGCACGCCGCCGACGAAATCGGCCGAACCGGTTTCCTCGCGCACCGCGCTGGCGTTGAGTATGGTCAGGCTGGCATCGCCGAACATACCCCGCGCCGTCTCCGCTTCGGCCACGAGCCTTTTCTGGGCAAGTTCGTTGTGGGCGCAACGCAAATTGCCGGTCTGGATGAAGCCGGCGTCGGCAATACCCAGTTCTTGGATATTCCGTTCGACGCGATCCATCGCATCATGGCCGATGCGGTGCATGCGCCGCGCCGCTTCAAGCCCATGGTGCGCCGCGATGTCGCTTAGCGAGGCGCGAAACTTGGTGGAAACGACCCCGCCATTGCGGCCGGAAGCGCCCCAGCCGATTTCGACCGCTTCCAGAACGACGGGATGCAGGCCGCGCTCGATGGCGCGCAAGGCGGCATTGAGGCCGGTATATCCGCCGCCGATGATGGCGATATCGGCCTGGACCGCGTTTCCAAGCGCGACCGGCGGCGGCGCCGGCGAGGCCGTTTCCAGCCACAGCGATCGTGGATGTGCCAGGTCCTGCATCGGCATCGTCCTCCCTTGGGCGCCGGCGGAGCTATTCCCGCTCGACGGCGTCGGCGAGGTCGCGCAGTGTGGCGAAATGGAAATCCGGCTTCGTCACTTCGCCCGGATGCGGTGTGCCGCCATAGCCTTCCAGGTGCATCCGCCGCTCGATCCAGCAGACCTTGTAACCGAGCGAGCGGGCAACGCCGATATCATGATACTGGCTCTGTGCAACGTGCAGCATGTCCTCCTGGCGATAGCCGAAGGCGGATTGCCGCCCGAGATTATGCGAGAAGAAGCGTGGGTCAGGCTTGGCGCATCTGGCGTCGTCCATCGTGACGGCGTCGTGGAAAGGGGTCCCCAGCGTGTGCGAGTAGGCGCTGAAGGCAACGCGGTCGGCGTTCGTCATGGCGACCAGGCGGAAATGCCGGCGCAGCCGCTTGAGTGCCTCGGCGGAATCCTCGAATGCCGGCCAGCGCAGCACGGCAATCTGGAAAGCGTCGGCCGAGCGCTGGTCCGCAGGCAGGCCGAGCTTATGGGCCACATGGAGGTAGACGTCCGCCATCACCTGGCTGGAGCGGCCGGGATGATCGACGCGCCCTTCAAGATAGGGGGCGAAGAGATCGTCGTCGCTCAGCCCCTCGGCAGCCTTTCCCCCGATCGAGCGGAACGCGTCGAGAATGCCTTTCTCGAAATCGATGAGCGTCCCCACGACGTCGAATGTCAAAATTTTGAATTGCTTGAAGGACATCAGACCTGCCTCTCTTCCTCGCTGAAACCGGCTTCCGACCGGCGGAAGCTTGCGTTCAATGAACAGAAGAGGATGCGTCGCCGCAATTCCACAAATGCTGATCGGGGAGCTTACATTTTGTAATGTCCCGCCTTCGACACCTGCTTCCTTCGCTCAATGCGCTCGTGACCTTCGAGGCGGCCGTACGCTGCGGGACCTTTGCTCGTGCCGCACAGGAACTTTGCGTCACCGGCCCGGCTGTCAGTCGCACGATCGGGCGGCTGGAGGCCCATCTGGGCGTCGCGCTTTTCCACCGGACCGCTTCCGGCGCCGTCCTGACGGAGCAGGGCAGCGTGCTTTTTTCGGGAATTTCGGGCAGCTTCGACGAAATCGAGCGAACAGTCCTGCGGGTGCAGCAGTCAAGGCAGTCGGGAATGCGGACAGTGGTTCTTTCGGTGTCGTCTGCCTTCGCCACGCACTGGTTCATGCCCAGGCTAGCGCTGTTCCAGTCGAGATTCCCGAAAGTCGATATCCGCTTTCAGCTGATCAGCGGACCGCTTGGCGGAGCCGTGGACGGTGTCGATATTGCGATGCGCTTCGATCATGGCAGCAACGCCCGGCACGTCGCGCGCAAGCTGATGCCGGAATTGCTGGTGCCGATCCGCGCTCCTCACCTGCCGGAAAAACAGGCGCCCACCGGCACGTTCATGCCGGCGCTCGACAGGATCATCAATCTCAGCACGGCAGAACCGGACTGGTCGGGCCTGTTTTCGGAGAACACGGCAAATGGCACGGCGGGCGGGCTGCAGTTTTCGGACTATACAGTCGTGGTCCAGGCCGCCCTGCTCGGGCAGGGCGTCGCTCTCGGCTGGCTCAACGTCGTGTCGCATCACCTGGCGCGCGGTGTCCTGGTGCCGGTAGGCCCGGTCATGAAGACCGGCCGGACCTGCGAACTGGTCATCGCCCGCAAGCAGGAGACTCCTGTAGTTTCCGAGATCTGCGATTGGATAGATACCGAATTCACCACCGATATGAAGCGCGTCGACGCGCAGTATCCTGGCCTTGAACTTGGTGCCGATCCATCGCGCCAGGAAAATGGCCGTAATCCGATCAGGAGTTCATCCCATCCAGCGTCTTGCGGCGGATTCTGATAAGGGTGTTTCTCCATTGCTCCAACGGCTGCGGCGGCATCGCGCTTTTCAAGGCCGTCGAGTATTCGGGTGTGATCGCGGACGCTCAGTGACACGGCGCCCTTCGCCAAAAGCCCCGGCGGCGGAATTCCAGGCCGAACGAATACATCTTGTGCAGAAAATCGGCCAGAAGCGGATTGCCGCCGGCCCGACAGATGGCGTGGTGGAATTCGGCGTCGGAAATCTGCAACCGGACGGGATCATGCGTCATCTGGCGCTGCGCCTCGAGCGTCTCAGCTCCCGATCCCCCGACGACCGGTCGTTTGTTCGACAAGAGCCCGATCCAGCTCATCGGCGAACTTCGCCAGCCGAACGGCGCCGCATCGCGAAAGCCGCAGCGTATCGATTACGAAGTATCGCCGCAACGGCACCGCCAATCTCTTCGTTTGCCTCGATGCCCATCGGTCATGGGGGAACGTCAAGGTGACCGAGCGGCGAACCTCCGATGACTTCGCGCTCTGCATGCACTCGTCGATCTCCACTTCCCAAAGGCCGAGTACATCAGATCGTGCTGGTCAATCTGTCGACACACGCCCGCCGTCCTCTATGCGGCCTTCCCGTCATCGGAAGCGCGCCGCCTGCTCAGGCGCATCGAATTCCACTATGCGCCCAAGCACGCCAGTTGGCTCAACATGGTCGACATCGAGATCGGCATGGAGAAGCGGTTCTCAACCGGTTTGGCTGGCCGAGAGGAGGAAGTGACTATCAAAATACCTCAAAAGAAAATGTCGATGCGGATTGCCACTAGGGTGGGGTCCGCGGACGCCAACTTTGCCCACGGGCACCGGCACTCAGGTGGCGGCAAAGGAAGCATACCCAAGAACTCGAGATCCGGAGCAGATCCAAAGGCAGTTGAGGGCACACGCGACCTCGATTCCACCGACGGAGTCCCTTGGGCACGACGCCAAACAACGGTCCACACAGCTCCCCGGTCGACTTCCTCCCCAATTCAGCGCTTGGGGATTCACCGGTTTGCGCAAACGTCCTTCATGACTCGGCGTAATTGGCCCTGCTTGAATCGGAAATCGCATGAGTCGGTAGCGCCCGGTTCTTTCTTGTAAGAGAGCGGCTTCTGCAGCAAATCCAGGAATATTCATTTTGATCGCCTCCTTTGTTGGTTTTATCGATCATAGCATTTGACCAGACTAACTCCCGATTTGTCGACACAAACTTCAGTCCGCCAACATGCAGGAACGCTTTAACCAAGGAGCGCCCGCATGAACGGGCGATCCGGATCTTGCGAACGAACCTTCTGAATTGCGCTTAGCAGAAGCCAGACGCATAACATGCGGTCAAACATGCCGGTATATCGCCAGCAGTAAGTATTGAACAAGCAGTAGTACATGCAAGGCATGACCAAAACCCAAAGAGCACACCACCTCCCCCAATCATGCCTCCGCCGCCGCCGCGCAATTGAGCCATCACTCCTTCTCCAATATTGTTGTAGGGTTGGTTTATTGCAGATTGGTAGTGACCTCTCGTCTTGCATAGCGATGTTTCTGCAGTAAATCCAGGCATATTCATTTTGTATCTCCTTACACTTAGCTAGATTTAACGGTCATAGTACGGCGACATCTTCGCGACGAGGAACGGAAATTCTTCGGTTACGTCGCAGCGCGTAGAGAACTTCTCTGTAAAATCGCTGTTGCGGTTGGTATAAGAGAAGATCACGTCAACGATGTTGCGGGTGGCGCTCAAGGGCGAGGGGCGCACTTCCACCCCGGTCAACGAAAAGTCCCGCCCAAATTCCTCAGCGGCCTTGCCATAGATAGCGGGATAGCGCATGGCCAGGTAGTTCAAGGCGCGGTGCTCGTCGGTCGCGCCGGCATTGTCCGTCAGCTGCATGATCCTGCCGAACAGTTCCTCGGCCGCCGGTCCGAACTGCTGGGCAGTGGTTTTCTCCGGCTTCGGGATGGCTTTGATAAGGGCGTCGCGGTCGAAGGAGTAGATTTGATCGAATGCGACGATGGGTACCATCAGGCCATTACACATTTGCGGCGGCGCGATGGGACCGCGCATACCGATGACAACATCGATGTCATTAGGGCTAGGGGCGGGACGAGTGGCTTCCACCAGCAGATCAATGTCCGCCGGATCGCGTGGCTGCAGTAGGTAAGTTTCCAGCCCCTGGATGGTCAGGACCCAGCATAGTTGGCGCACTAGGTAGCGGTGCTCGCGCTTGGATAGCACGGCGTAGAAGGTCTGTTGATCGGTCTTCCCGGCGGTCTCCGTGCGTCCTGTCGCCTGGGCAAATTCCTTTTCCGCGGCGAGGTTCGGGAAACGCGCTTCGACCCGACCAATGGCGTAAACATAAGAGAGGGACATGGAGTTCGCGCCTCCTGCGCAGGTTGGGCAGGGCGTCTCCCTCGAGAGTGGAGAGGTCGACGACGATCGGAGGTTTTCCTCCCCAGCGGGACCGTAGGCGGCCGTGAACACAGCGGCATCGCATCTTGCCTCATCATGACCTGTCGACCGTTCTGTCGATTCTTGTTCCATAGTAATCCTCATTCATCACATCACAGATCAATGGATCTGGGTTAATGGGCACGGCCGGTGAAGACAAACCGGCGGTTTAGCGCGGCCGCCCGGCGTTCACAGCCTCCGCAGGATTGTATCCCCAGATAGGAGGTAGCTCGTCCAACCGCATCGCCTAACCCGATTTCCTCGTCGGTGATAAATCCAGGCAGGCGTACCCGGTAAGGCGGATGTTCGCTCTGGTTTGGCGAGTCGTTGCCTTCATTTGCCTTTGTCACGCTGTTCGCCTCCTCCCATTTGTCACCAATAGTACTTGGTAGGCCGCCGCGGCATCCAGTAAAGGTGGAACGACGGAAGCACGTCGCGAGGTGGAGGCTTGGGTCAGGGCGAGCTTGATTTGTACCGCGGTCGCAGAAGGAAATTCCGACCATAGAAGTGCAATCGCACCGGTCACAAAGGGCACCGCAACACTTGTTCCACCGAGCGCAAGCGACTGGCCCTCGCTGCCGAGACTGGTAATGCTGTCGCCGGGCGCGCGAAAACCCCGCCTGCCGATGGAACTACCCAGGTTCGATTCGTCGATCGGCCTACCTCGAAAATCACAGGCCACCACCGGGATGACCCACGGGTGGCGGGTGATGGCGGAACTTCCAAGCGTGCCTTGGTTGCCCGCAGCTGCAACGATTATGACGCCGCGGCTGACGGCGAGATTGAGCGCCTCTTCCAACGCCTGCTCGTCTTTAACCGAAGGTTGCGCAAGGGCGAGGCTTAAATTGATTACTCGCGCGCCTGAGCCAATGCATTCGACAATCGCCGTGGCAAGCTCCCGGGGTGTTGCACTGGGCATATGTTCGCGCCCGGCGGTCGTCTCGGTGAAAATAGGGCGTATGAGTAGGGTACAATCGGGGCAAATGGCGGGCGCAGCGGAACTCCGCCGGGCCGATAAGATGCCGGCCACAAACGTTCCATGTAGGCACGCCGCGCTGTTAGCTTGGGTGCATGTGCCACCGCTGCTTCCGAGGATCTCGTGGAGGTGTTCGCCTGTCAGATCGGGATGTTGGGTAACGACAGGTCCATCGATGAGCCCGATCTTCACTTCCGGGCTACCGCTGCCGCGTTCCATCAACGCGGTGAGGCTGACTAAGGCTAAAGAAGCAGAGGGCGCCATCTGCGTTGGACGATCGTCGCGATCGACCTCCCAGCATCTTTTTTATCCTACACGCCGCAAGGAATAACGCAACCCCATCCGGTTGCAATGTCGTAAGCAGATGAGTTGTCCGGATTAGGTAGCACGTGAGTTGTCCGGTTTTATCGCCAGCGGATGGAGGCTGGG